>JASHOJ010000022.1 GCA_030041155.1 Candidatus Binataceae bacterium
ATCTGACGGCGGTGTGGGTACCCGATGCGGCGCACGAGGCGTTGCGCGACCTGGTGCGTGCACGGCTGGCGGCCAAGCGTGATCAGCTGCGGGCGCGCCATCGGCTGAGCAAGTTTCTGCTGCGTCAGGGGCGCCGAGCCCCCGAGGGCACCCCAACCTGGACCGGCAAGTATCTGGCCTGGATCAAGCAGCAACGCTTCGAGCAGGGCGCGCAGGAGGCGACGCTGCTGGACTATCTGCACGAGGTCGAACACGCCGCCGCGCGCATCGTGCGGCTCGAGCGGGCCATCGATGTGGCGGTGCAGTCGATGCCCGAGAAGCTGCGGGAGGTCATTGCCGGACTGCAGAGCCTGCGGGGGATAGCGAAAACCTCGGCGGTGACCCGGGTGGCAGAGCTCGGGCAGATCTCGCGCTTTGCTCAGGCCCGCCAGCTGATGGGTTACGCCGGGATGGTCTCGCGCGAGCACTCCAGCGGCCAGAGCGTGCGCCGCGGCTCGACCAGCAAGGCGGGCAACGCGCACCTGCGACGCATCGTGACCGAGGCGGCCTGGAGCTACCGACATCGTCCGAACGTCGGCGCCACGTTGGCGGCCCGCCAGAGCGGCTCGAGCGAGGCGGTCAAGACCATCGCCTGGCGGGCGCAGCATCGCTTGCATGCGCGTTATCGAGCGCTGCTGGGGAAGGGTAAGGACAAGCAGAAGGTCGTCACTGCGCTGGGCCGAGAGTTACTCGGCTTCATCTGGGCGATCGGCTGTGAACTCGAGCGCGGGCAGAAGCAGCAGGTACGGCAAGCCGCCTGAGCACGGCCGGCAAGAAGTTCATGAGCTCGCTACAGGCACAAGCGGTCAGCGGCTGGGATGGCACACGGCAAAGGAGAATCCTCGTGACCGCTATGCGACAGGCCCACTGTGGCCGGATCCACGCCTTGAGTCCGAGGCCACTCCCGACGAATCACGACCATGATGGCGGGTCTTGCGCCCGATCCACGAATATCAGAGTGATCAACCGTCGACACGAGCTGCCCCGGCTGCTGTTCACTTGTGCTTGGCCCGAGACAAAGAGCGGTTCGCTAAACCGCTCAGGTACTTGACGGGTCGTTTCATATCAGCGGTAGCTCCACTTCTCGAACGGACGGTACCGAAGGGGCATGCAGTGCCAGACTCCGCACGCGACGCCTGCACCGATCTGATCGTGGGCGGCGGCATGAGCTGCCACAACCTGCGCGAGATCTACGGCGACAGTGCGTGCGCCGCCGATGCCACGGAACAGTTCGACGCCTTGTTGACTGCCGCCGTGACGGAGCCCGACCACGGCGCGCGCCTGTCCTTCGCGGCCCGAGCATCTGATTCCGCTGATGGTCGCGGCGGGCGCTGCCAACACCGATCCGGTCGGCGCATATACAGCGAACGGCTGCTCGGCAAGGCCCATTCAGGATTCCAGTTCTGTTGAGCTTGACACCACGCCGTCGTGGGCTGTTCAATCCCCTTGCGTTCAATTGACTTGTCACTGATCGGCGACTGATTTTATGCGATTTCAACCCGCTTTTCTCGTCCTCGCACTCGTTGCAGCGATTCCTGCCGGTAGCCGGAGTCCGGCCGCGACTCGCACCTCCGAGCAGATCGTCATGCATCACCTGTCCGCATTCGCAGCCGATGATCTGGAAGACCTTCTGGGCGACTATTCGGATACGGCGACGGTGATCACACCCAGGGGCATCACCAGTGGCAAGCCGGCGCTGCGCAAGATGTTCGGCAGAATGATGGCAGCCCCGCAGCCCGCAACGCAGCTGACGACGAAGGTCTTCACCGACAATGTCGGCTATATCGTCTGGGTGCAGAATCTCGGCCAGCCGAACGAAAGGCGTGGCACGGACACCTTCTTCATCCAGGACGGCAAGATTGTGGCGCAGACGGCCGCGCTGATCATGCCGATGCATGCCCCGCCGCCGAAATAGCCGGGCTTGGACCGGCGTTGCCGCGAGCGCGGTGTAACCATTCCACAGAGTCTCGATGTCGGGTCACGCGCTACCCTGACCCCCATTATTCGCGAACCGCGGCCATATTAGACCCGAAGGTCCATTGAGAAGCCAGTTCAGCGGCAAACATACTATATGTTGTAGTTTTGTGCCGATCTGCGGGTGGCGCGCAGGCCTTTCAGAGCTACCTCGCGCCGCGGGGGTGATGCGACGTGCAGAGGGCTACCGCAGCGGTGAGAGTGTAAACAGCGTTGGCGCTGAGAGGGTGCTACGCGGCGCGGCAGGTGAATGATGAGGCGATGTACCGAGCGCTCGATGCGGGCACCGAGCACCGAGCTCGAGCAGCCGCTCCCGCAGCGTCGCCAGCTGAGCGCACGCGAGGCTCGTGCCCCGGGGTTCGTCGACGCAGTTCCCGCGTGAGCACATAGGCTACGGCGGTCAGGAGCACCCGCAACTGATCGGCCAGAAAGCGCGAGCAGTTGGTACGGTCGAACTTTCAGGGAGCACCTCCGAAACGCAAGAGCCAAGGGCAATGAACTCAACTGTGGAGGGCCGCACCCCAGCTCGCGTGCCGGGCAGCAGTTCACATTGGCGACGCCCTTCCCGAACTCGAGCAGCTACCCGATCTGCGCCATTTCTTTCTTGGTGAACCGGACCTTGGCCGCCGCAATATCATCTTCCAGATGGTCAACCCGCACAGTACCGGGAATCGGCAGCATCACCGGCGACCGCGCCAGTAGCCATGCAAGCGCCGCTTGCGGCATGTCGATGTGGCGCTCTTGGGCGAGCGCTTGCAATCCGGCAAGCCGCAAATCCGCAGCTGCGTTCCCTTGCCCACGGCGCGCAAGCGGCGACCAAGGGATGAAGGCCATATGCTCGCGCTCGCAGAGTGCAATGATGTCGTCTGACTGCTCGGAGACAATGTTGTAATGATTCTCCACCGAGACCACAGTAGCCACCGAACGCGCCTTGGCGAGCAGCGCTTCGCCGACGTTGCACACGCCGATGTGACGGATCTTTCCCTCCTGCTGAAGCTTTGCCAGTTCTCCGATTGAATCCTCGTAGGGAACATTCGGATCCGGCCAATGCATTTGATAGAGAGCGATCTGTTCGAGCTGCAGTCGCTTTAGACTCCCTTCACAGGCCTCACGCAAATGTTCCGGCCGACCGTCGAGCGAACCGGCGGATAGGGCGCCGGGACGAATCTGACCCCCTTTGGTTGCGATCACCAGGTCCGATGGATAAGGATACAGCGCGTCGTGAATCATCTGCTCGGCGACAGCCGGCCCGTATATGTCGGCGGTATCGATGAAGTTCACGCCGAGGTCGACCGCGCGCCGGAGTACAGCGCGTCTCGCTGCTGCATCGCTCGGCGAGACCCAGCCCTGTGCACCGCCAAGCTCCGCCGTCCCGAACCCAATGCGATTCACCTGAAGATCACCGCCGATCCAAATCTGTCCCGCTGCTCCCGCCGGCGACTTCGGATTGTGTACACGCACTCGTTTCGCCGCCCCGAACGTCGACCGCGCCAGTGCAGCTGAGGTCCCCGCCGCCGCGCTCTGAATGAGAAAAGAGCGGCGCGACAGACTGTTCGTCATCTTCAAAACACTCCTGAGCTCGAAGTCTACTGAGGCGTGCCCGCTCTGTCGTGGCAAGCGCTCACGACGCTCGTTGCAATGATCTCATCGAAAGTCCATGAGGTTCGAGCAGCCTATTTCGAGGGAGCGGAGGCCTTAGCACTGTAGAGATGATCAAATGCCGTGTTGCTATAGGCTACAATCTTGCCGTCCTGAACGAAAAAGGTTTCCTGAAACTGATGTTCGTCCGGCTTGCCAGGGTTTGCGGTATACACAACATTGCAGATATTGCCGGCGCAGGCCTTGCGCACGAGCACAATGTGTGTCGGCTTTGCCCACACTGTTGCAAACCTCTTAAACAGATCCGCCTTGGTATAAATACGAGCGCCGCCTCCCCCAATGATCGTCACTGGGTCCGCCATTTCGCTCGCCGCAGCGGCGAGGTCACCCTTATCGGCCCAGTACATGTGACGCATGACGATCCGCTCCGTAACGGGAGACGGGGGGGCTGGAGTCTGACCAAATGCAGGAATCGCGGCGAGTGCTAAGACGACAAGTCCGGGTTGAAATCGCATGGTGCCTACCTCTCACTGGATGCATTATTTGGATGTATTACTACTCCCGCCGCCCGATTTCGCCCTCGCCGTTCCACACTGGCGACGCAAAGGTGGTCTGTGAGTACGGCATGTCGATCACCGGCGAGTAGCGTCACATCGCCATCTTGGCGTGGGAGGGCAATCCGGCAGACACGAACATGTACATTGCAGCATCGGCCGCCGGACGTCACTTGTCACCTAACAAAGGATAGGTGGTATTTGGGGACGGGCGGGTTTAGGTCGATCCGTTGTGTTCGCCCGCCGCGGTCGATCCCGCGCTTCACTCGGTAAGCTCATTTTTTCGCCGGAAAGTAGTTAGGCCATCAAACGATGATCAGTCGATCAGGCCTAGACGGCGGCCGACATCGATGGCTTTGGTGCGGCGCTGGCAGCCGAGCTTGCGGTAGGTCTGATGGAGGTACCACTTGACGGTGCCGGGCGTAAGTCCCAACAGCTTGCCGATCTCGACATTCATGTTGCCGGCGGCCGCGAGTTTCAGGATCGTAAGCTCGCGGGCGGTGAGATCTGCCATGACGGTCTTATCCACTGGCAGCGGGGCTAGGACCGGACGCCACAGCGGCTGGCTGCGCTCCGCCTCGATGATCGCGATGACGCTCGCCGCGAACGGCTCGAAGCCGTCGCCGGAGAGAGACGCAGAGGCGAGCGCCTTGAACACCGGAATCAGGCGGCTGGCTTCATCGACGAACGCGCGGATGCGTTGCGCTGGTGCCGCCAGAGCGAGCGCCTGGAGTATGATCCGGCAAGCGCTCGTCTCCTCGTTCACGGCGAGGAGTAGTTGCGCGCGGATGACATCCCAGTCGATCATAGCCGCGACGGCCCTCGCGGCGTACACATGATTGCGCCAGGCCTTGGCCACGGCCTGGGCTTCAGCGATGTGGCCGCGTGACTGAGCGAGCCGCACCCAGGCCATCGCGAGCGAGTTCTCCGCGCGCGTCGAGCGCTTGGTCGGCCCCGGCGGTGGGGATGAGAGCTTCAGCCCGTGCCACTGCGCGACCTGCGCGGCTTCCCCGGCGCGGTTGAGGTGGCAGAGAAGCGCGATACGCTCGGCGCCTGCGATGGAGCGCAGGCGCTCGAAGCCGCGCTCTTCGGCGACCGCTTCGGCGCACTTCAGTGTCTTGAGCGCGGCATCCGCGGTGCCGCGGAGACGTTGGATACGCGAGCGCGTGAGATAGCCCGAAATGAGCTGATCGACGTAGCCTACACCCGTGGCGTACGGCAGATACTCGTTCAAGAGCTCATCGGCGCTGGCAATGTCGTTCTCCACGTAGAGCGCTTCGGCCAGCGTCAGTGCGACTGTGGCGGGGAATGCCGAGGCGCGACTCGAAATCTCCATCGCAGTGTCAAACGCATTCTTCAGCAGAGCAACGGTGGCCTCCGTCTCGCCGCGCAGCAGCCGTCCGGGGGCCGCCATCGATTCGAAGAGCACGTGCACGTAACGGCTGGGCACGGCACTCAGGTGCTCGCGGGCGAGTGCCTCCAGACGCTCGTGCGAGCTCATGTGGAACTGCTCGCCTTGGGAATACATCATGGCGGCATAGAGGCTCATGACCATGTAGGGATTGCGTTGGCACTCGATTTCGCGCATCAGCGCTCCCGCCTCGCGATCGAGGGCCGCGAAGTCCTCGCGGAACATGAAGCCCATGATGCGGCAGTGCTTCACATCCTGCTGAAGCTCGCGCTTCTCCTTAGTAAGGGAGACATCGGGCGTGCAGATCTCACGGATGCGGGTCTCGGCAGCTTCGAGGAGGGCATAGGCGAGCCCGAAGTGAAACTCCGCCATGAGCCGCCAGCTCATTGCGAGCATGATGCGGGGGAAGTGCTCGCGTACGGTGGCGGGAAGTCTCGAGGCTGTGGGGACGATCAAGGTCTCAAGTCCGGACATGTAGAAGTCGCCGGCGTGCGCATGGAAGACGCATGCAGCACGCTCCGGCTCTCCCGCAGACATGGCATGATCGAAGGCTTCGACAAAGAGGCCGGCCCGATCGAACCACTCGAAGGCGTGGAGATGCTGGCGGCGCCGACCCTCTTCGGACGCCGTGCAACCCGGGCCACGAAGGTACGCGGCTAAGAGAGGATGCAGCCTGTACCAGCCAGCGCCATCGTCAATCTTGAGGACGAAGACTCCTTCGCTGCAGAGCTGCTCGATGCAGTCTTGGCTGTTCTTCGCGCTCGTGATGGCGTTGCAGAGCGCGGGATGCAGGCGGTCGAGGATGGCGACGGACTGTAGGAACTCCACGAGCTCAGCGGGCAGCCCCGCCATGACTTCTTCGGCGAAGAAATCCGCAATGAAGGAGCGACCAGCCAGGAACACGACGGCCTTCTCGGGCGGAAGCTCGGCCTTGGGAATCGCCAGATAGCGGACGGCCGGAGGCCAGCCATCGGTGTGGGCCATCACCGTATCGAGCGCCTTGTCGTCGACGGTGCCTGCCACGAGCTCGAGGAGGCTGCGGACTTCTGCGCGGTCGAACGCAATGTCCAAGGAGTCTAGGAGTGCAACATGGCCCTGGGCGCGGGAGCGTGCGAGGCCGTGGCTGACTTTGCGGCGTGATGCGAGGGTGAGTCGTACGTTTTGTGATCCGAGCGCGAGGTCGAACAGCAACGAGAGACTCTCATCGGTGAGGCGCGCGGTTTCCTCGTCGACGAGAAGGTCGATGGGAAGCGCGCCCGATGGCCGACTCGCGGAGCCCATGTCCTCATCGAGCGAGAGGCCGGCGCGTTCGAGGACGCAAGTGAGCCGCTCGCGGAAGTGGCGCGTCTGGCTATCGGACTTGCTGCAGCTCATGCGCAGCACACGGCCGCCGGTCTTGCGGAGCTCGGCGGCCCAGAGGTTCAGGACCTGGCTCTTTCCGTAGCCGGCCGGCGCATGCACGATGACGATTCGTGCGTCTGCCGCGTTCTCCGTCAGCCAGTTCGCGAGCCGCGTCCGGTGAATGAGGCCGGTGCGGGAGGCATCCTGGTAGTAGCACGCACTTTTCGCTCGCGCGGCTGATAGGTTGGCACGCGCGTGAGTCAGGGAGATGGCCCTCATGTAGATCTCCTTTGAACCACTTCGATCTTGCCACCGTCATAAGTGTACCTTCGAAATTGCCGAGAGTGCGTGGCCGCTGCGTCGCACAAGAGGCCCGTCTGATCAAAATCGGCCCGCCCTTGATTGGGGGCAAAGGCCCCTGAACAAATAGCCGGTATCGGGCCTGTCTCAACGTTTTCAACGGAGAATCAGCTGCTTGCCGTTCTGAGCTGTTTCTGAGGCCGCCGGAATGCGCGAAAGTGCTTATATCCGGTGGGGTTTTCTCCAACAGGCTGAGGCTCAAAATCTGTAGCATTTCGTACCGGCTGCGAGAGAGATTGAGGTGCCTTCTGATGATGGCGACCAACACGTAGACCGCCACCGCGATCCAGATCCGCGCTTTGACTGCGTTCTCCGCGGTCCCGAAGAATGCCTTTACGCGCAAGCGCATTTTGATCTAGCGACAAATGAGCTCCACCTGCCATCTGGCCTTTTACAAAGGTACAGATGCTCAAGGCCGGGAGGATAGCGTTGTTACTGATGAACAACGGGCGTTTGCCCGTTTCCGATCCTTGTAACGTATACCGCGAAATGTCTCGAGATAGTCCTTGGCGGACTGATGTCCCTGCGGCACGAGCGTCTGATCGAAGATCACATCTGTGGATCGGTCCATGGCGTGCGAATCGCGACGTTGCGCATCCTTGTTTCGCTTGGGCTTGGCGCGCGTCACAAAGAAGCTGCCCGCCTGATGCAGTTGGTGCAGGCACCAAAAATCGATGTAGCCGCGATCCATGACGTAGAAAGCACCGGCTTCCGGAATCAATTGATGGAAGATATTGCGCGCAGATCAAGCAGCGTTTGCATCTTCACTGCCGCCTTGGTGGTGCGAAACGGTGCTCACGGAACAGCGAGAGCGACAAGTCGATCGTGGCGGAGTCCTAAGGTAAGCCGTATTGGCCAGATCGACGCCAAAGGCCTCGTTGATGTACAGCTTGCGGGCGATACCGATCAGGCGCTGCACGAAGTCGGCGGAGATGCGAAAGCCATGCACAGAAATTGATCCTGGCAGGTGAAGCTCTGGATCTTGCGGTTGCCCCGGTAGCGCGCCGCGCATCGAGCCAGCATCTTCTCCGGAAGGTGCTCCGTCAGCCGCGCGAAGATCAATTTCCCCGAATGCATGAGTTACCCGAGTGGCTGATGCGGGGTCACCATAGCATCGCATGCAGTTGAAATCGAGGACAGCTTCATATGCGTCATTTTGCTAGTTCGTTCATTGACTTATCGCCAGAAAAAAGAAAACGTTGGGACAGGCCTGAGCCGGGATTTCTCCTCTTTCCCGAACGGAGGCGGACCGGGCGAGGGGCGGCCCACGGCTACCCTACCATTGGTTAGGTGACGACATAGGCCGCGCACAGCACCGTGCGGATACAACAGGGGAATCTTGATGACGATCCGACAGGCGCAGCGCGTCTTTATTGTTCAGGGTGCGGTCGCCGCAACTCAGGGGGTGCTCGCGGGCTCGGTGCCGGCGGTAACCGGGCGAGCGCAGGCAAGTGATGCAAAGCCGGTTGCTGCGGCCGGAAGGATCCGCATTGGCGGGGATCTCAGGGTCAATCGCATTGGGTTCGGAGCGGCGGAGATTACCGGCGAGCAGGGCTGGGGTGAGCCGTGCGATCCACAGGCGATGCACGCGTTGCCGAGGCGCGCGGTCGATCTGGGTGTCAACTTCTTCGATACCGCGGATATGTACGGCCCGCCGGTCAGTGAGAGGCTGATTCACAAGGCACTGCATCCGTATCCGCAGGATCTCGTGATTGAGACAAAGGTCGGGCAGATCCGCAGAACGCGCGAGGAGTGCAAGGGGCTCGACGGGCAGCCGGAGCACTTGCGCGAGCGCTGTGAGGCGAGTCTGAAGCGGCTCCCGCCCGAGCAGATTCCGCTGTACCAGATGCACTGGCCGGATCCGAACGTGCCATATTCGGAGTCGATCGGCGAGCTCGCGCGGTTGCAGAAAGAAGGCAAGATCTGCCACATCGGTGTGTGCAACGTCGACGCGGCGCTGCTCGCGACGGCGCGCTCTATCGCGACCATCGTCTCGGCACAGAACAGATGCAACGTGGTTCAGCGGCAGTCAGACGACATGCTGACGCTGTGCGAGCGTGAGCAGGTCTCCTTTATGCCCTGCATGCCCCACGCGCGCTGCGGCGGTGTGACCGTTGAGACCGACTCGCACCTGGCTGCGCTGCAGGCGCTGGCGACCGAACGACACATCGACCTGCCGCAGGCGGCGCTCGCGTGGCTGCTCGCGCGGGCACCAGTAGTACTGTCGGATTCCAGGCACATCGAAGATCGAGCATCTCGAGGACAACGTCGCCGCGGCCGAGGTCCGATTCACGGGGGCGGAGATAGAATCGGATCCGGTAGCGGGTTGGAACTGACTAATAATCAATGGAGAGCGTGAATGGGCAGGCATGAGAAGATTCTTACCGCGGTCGTGATGTCGCTTCTGGCGACGGCAACGGCAACGGCGCAGCGGACACCGGCGCAGCGGACACCGGTGCAGGTCGTTGAGCATCATATTGAGGCATTGAAGAAAGCCGACATCGACCAGTTGGTCGCGGACTACGCTTCGAACGCGGTGATGGTCCTGTCGACAGGGACCTTTTCGGGTCGGGTTGAAATCCGCAAGATGTTTGAGACGTATTTCGCGCACGACAATCCCCACTTGGCGTGGGAGGCGACGGCGGAGCCGCGCGGGAATGGCGTCGTGATCGAGCACTGGACGGTCTATCGGGGCCGGCCGAACGAGAGTTCGGGCACGGACGTGATCGTCGTGCGCGGCGGCAAGGTGGTGTTCCATACAATGGGGCCGGACGCGGCGTGCAAGGGGAAGTCATGAACCGGTTGTTGCGTAGTACGAGTCGCGCGTTCGTATTTGCCGCGGTGGCGGTGGTAGTTCCGGGCGCACAGGCGGTCCGCGCTGCCGATGCCGCGCCCGTGGCTGCCGCCTCCAAGCCGGCGTTGCTGCCGGGTCCGATCGTCGAGGATGAGACGGGATTTAGGCCGATTTTCGATGGCCGATCGCTCCATGGGTGGGACGGTGATCCGAGGCTGTGGCGCGTTGAGAACGGCGAGATCGTCGGGGAGTTCACGAAGCAGACGGCGCAGAAGGGGGAGAGTTTTCTGATCTGGCGCGGGGGCGAGCCGGAGGATTTCGAGCTGAAGGCGGAGTACCGGGTCTCGGATCTCGGCAACAGCGGGCTCGAGTATCGAAGCAGGGAGGTCGAGGGTTCAAAGTGGGATCTGGATGGCTACCAGATGGACATCGACGGGCGGCAGTGGGGCGATCAGTTCAACCGGCGGATGATGCAGAAGCATGGCGTCGATTGTCCGCGGGTCACGGGCGAGAACGTCGGCCACGTGATCTTCGCGCTGCCAGGGCAGATCTCGAGACTGTCGGAGCATCAGGAGCGGCACGTCCTCGGATCCGTGGGCACGTGCGCGGCAGTTGCGCAGTCGCTCAATGACGGGTGGAACAGGGTACATCTCATCATCCGCGGTGGCTGGATGATCCACATTATCAATGGGCGGGTCATGTCCATCGTGATCGATAATGACCCGGCGCGCATTAGGCGCGGTTTACTGGGGTTGCAGCTCCATGGCGGTGGCCCGATGAAGGTTGAGTTCCGGAATTTGCGGATCAAGTCCCTCAGTCCTGACCCGTGAGGGAAACGCTGCGGTTCATCCGATCCGGCGCCTGTCGGCCCTTCTCCCCAACCAGACCTCGCCATGTGAGGTGCTGGAACTTCTGCCTTGCGCGCGAGGGGCACGCCAAGTTCAGTGCGGATATCGTTGCCGCACCCGAGACTGAACGTCTCTCTTGTGGGGCCGGGGACGAGCCCCCTTGAAGAGCGGGCCCATGACAAGCCCTACCATAGGTTAGGTGACGTCAGATTTTAAATCGGCTCAAGTTGAAACTGTCGATGCTTGCGACATGCGGCGCGTGTTTGCAGACGGGCGTCGGGGCCGCCGGCCAACTAATAACGAAGTCTAAACGTAGGAAGGGGATCACATGATGGAAAAAACAGGTCACCAGTTGCGGGCGCGCGGCAATCGCCGTATCTATCGGTGGGTTTGTGCCCTGGTGGTGCTGGGGTTTGCCGGAGTCGGCGTTGCACAGACCGCTACACCTACGGCGGATCAGACGACGACGCCGACCGCCAGTACCGCATCGCCTGATGAGTCGGGTGAGCTCACCCAAGTGGTCGTGACGGGAACGCGCATCCGGGGAGTCGCGCCGGTAGGCTCAGCCCTGATTACGGTTGATCAGTCAGTGATACAGGAGTCAGGCCAGACGGACATGAATGCGGTCTTGGACGACGTACCTTCACTGGTCAACCTGGGGGTTGGGAACCATCTCGTGGGAGGCACGGTGGTTCAGCAAGGTTTTGCGAACGGGGGCGGCAATTCGCCGAGCATCCACGCTCTTCCCCCACAGGCGACGCTCAGCTTGGTCAACGGCCATCGAACGTTCGACGAAGGCGTCGTAGATGACTTGTGGGACCCGACCAATTTGCCGATACAGATGGTCCAGCGCGTCGAGGTCGTTGAGGACGGCACCTCCCCCATCTATGGCGCGGACGCAGTCGCAGGCACCATCAACTACATAATGAGAAACCCCGTCAACACGTTCGAAACCACGGCCAGTTATAACGAGTCGAAGGGTCAGAACGGCTGGATGGGCACAACCGTCTTTGGACGCACGTGGAATGAGGGCACGTCACAAAGCGGCGGCTTCATCATGTCTTACCAACACACTCAAGAGGGCTCGCTCTCGGCGTCGGCGTTTCCTGGTCTCTACAATGACAATTTCAGTGCTTTCGGGGGGGCGCCCTCATCGGCTTTCTCGTCGCCTGGGAATGTGCAGGTGGGCGGCGCCTACTACGCCATTCCCTTCGGGCAGAATGGTCAGACTCTGACGTTGTCGCAGCTCGGAGCCTCCGGCAGCGTCAATCGTCTGAACTATTGGACTGGACTCCAGATCATTCCGCGGGAAACCGACGATCACTATGCCTTGAACTTCGATCAGAACCTTACCGACTGGGTACAATTCTTCGGCGACGCCATTGTGACCAATCGCACCGAAAGCAAAGAAGGGTCGGGCTCCGCAAACGATATCGCTGCGAACGTTCCGAATAGCAACCCGTTCAGCCCTTGCAATCCGAGTCATTATCCCGGCGGCGTGGTCACCGGCCCAGCGACACTGCTCGCCGCCTGCGAAACGGGATCGCTGAGGGTTGACTACGACAGCATCGACGAGGTCGGTGCAGAGTTTAGCAACGCCGTACTCCGTAATTGGGAGGGTACCGCTGGCTTTCATTTCAGCCTGCCAGGCGATTGGGTGCTCACGACAGAGGCAACAGGTGCGGAGAAATCAACGGATAGCGGTACGAACACCCTGAGTGCGCCTAACACTGCCACATTCAATTTCTTCTGCGACGACACGGTGTATCAGTGCAATCCTCCAGGGTCGATACATCAGATACCGTGGGTGGCAAACATTGGCACGAACGGCCCCGTTTGGGACACCTATCATTACGCTCAGATGAACGCCGATGGGGCGTTGTTCACGCTTCCTGGGGGTAGTGTTCGACTCGCAAGTGGAATCGAGTACGATCAATTTTTGCACAAACAGGAGGAAGGCGGCTCGGACTATACGGTAACCAGGAGCGCCAAATCGGGTTACGTGGAGTTTTACATTCCGATTGTGGGTAAAGGTAACGCGGTGCCGGGGATCAGCAAGCTGGAGTTGGACATCGCAGGCCGAGAGGACAGCTATAGCGATACCGGTTCGACGAGAAATCCGAAGATCGGCATCAATTGGACCCCGATTGACGGCCTTAGGATTCACACCAGCGTCGGAACGTCATTCCATCCGGCGCCCTTGATGGATGACGGAAGCCTCAGCCCAATCTGGAATTCCGATCCCGTTGCTGCGTCGGCAATAAACCCAGCCCTCTGTCCGCAGTGCACGAACGCTGCTCTGTACGGCAACAATGGGGCGACCAAGTTGGTCTATGACGAGGCCATGGGCGTCGATGCCGGTATCAACGGCGCAAAGCTGAAACCGGAGACGGCCAGGTCCTTTTCTCTAGGCCTCGATTGGAACCCACCAGCACTTCCTGGGTTGGTGACGTCGCTGAATTATTGGTGGATCAGATACGTAAATGAGGTGCAGAATCCGGAGACCGCTGCCGGCATTGCCGGTGCGATCAATGAGCAGTACTTCAATAACTACATTATTTACAATCCGACCTTCTTCCCAAAGCTGGCGTTGAACAATCCGCTCGCGTATTTTGAACCCTACCCGCGTGCCGACTTAGCGGACGCGAACTGCGCGGCCGTGGTCGGCAAGAGGGTGACCACGCAGGCTCTGTTTGATGATTTTGTGCAATGTGCCAGCGACACTCCTGCGGGTTCCGCAGCTTCCCTCGCCAGCGGTTCGGTCCTCAACGGTCAAGTGGCGACAAATCCGAACGATGTTTTGGCCTTCGAGTATTTCGGGCAGCAAAATGCCGGTTCGACCGACGCCGCCGGCATCGATATAGACGGAAGCTACACTTGGCCAACCGCGAGCCTGGGCACGATGAAGGTCGGCTTCAACGGTGAATACGTCACGAGATTTGACGTCGCGGTCATGCCGGACGCGCCAATCGTCAACGAAATCAACCGGTTCGGCTATGTGCTGAGATTCAAAGGCCGAGCCCAGCTGAACTGGGAGCGCGGCTTTGCCTTCGGCGATCTGCAGGCGAACCTGTTCATCAACTACGATAACCCCTACCAGATGCCCCTGAACCTGCTTCCCCCGGGCGTCCCGGCCTCGTATGCCAACATCAGTGGTCGCATTACCCTAGACGCGGCCCTAATCTACAACACAGGGTCGACGTCCGATTCGTGGTGGGGCAAGGACATCACGGTCACCTTGAGCTCGCAGAACCTGGGCAACGACGCTACGCCGCGGGTGATCAACGGCAGCACAGGCAATGGCGTGACATTTGATCCGCTCTACGGTTGGCCTGTGGCGCGGGAAGTCCAGCTTCAAATTGCTAAGAAGTGGTAGGAATTTGTACGCCCCAATTGAGAGGGAATCCTCATACAATTCAACTCAGGATTTCTCGTCTTGGTACTCGCGATCAGTCCCACATTTGGCAAAATTCCAGCTCCCGTCTCTTGATACGGAACGGATCGTCATGCGCCACGTGGAATTGGTACGGAAGGGTGATCTCGCTATCATGTTGACCGACATGGCGGACCCATGCGCGCTCATCGGGCCGGGCGGCGCTCGCGTTTTCACCCGCGCGGACGTGTTTAAGAGATTTTCGGAGCAGTTTGCGCGCCGCCCCTCCAGCGTATCGACTTCGTGGCCAAAGCGTTCTTCGGAAACATTGGTTATGTTGTCTATACTGCGGATCCTGGCACGCCAGATGAACATCAGTTTTGCGAGACGTTTATCCTTGAGGACGGCAAGATCATCGCCTATGCCGGCACGCAGTTTGACAAGCTCCGCAACGGTGCACAGCGGCGGCGCCCGATTCCACCGAAGTAGGCTGGATGCGCCGTGACAGCCATATACAGGATGCTTGGTGTGCTCGGCCTTGGGCTCGCGGCTTCGGTGGCCTGGTCGCACTCTCCGTCTAGTTCGACCTCCGTTGACTATGGCTTCCCCCCAGCCGACTTCAAGCGTGGCGAGCCCCTCGCCCGGGGGCCGGAGGCGCGGTTGGCCATCGAAGCCGTCGAGGCGGCGCTCGATGCGTGTGCAAAGAGTGGCTACAAGGTCGCCGCGGTGGTCGTGAATTCGAAAGACGAGCCCGTCGCGCTGCTGAAGGCGGACGGTGCATTGCGGATTGCGGTGGAGTCAGCGGAGCGCAAGGCGTTCGTGGTGATATGGACGAAGCTGCCGAGCGCGGCGGCGGCGGAGCGGGTGAAGACGGATCTTGGCTTTGCCCGCGCCTTGGCTGCAACAGGACGTGCGCTTCCCAGCGCTGGTGCACTACCGATCAAGGTTGGGGATGAGGTCATCGGTGCGATCGGCGTCGGGGGCGCCCCGCCGCCTGGCGAGCGTGATGAAGTCTGCGCGCGCGCGGGGTTAGCAAAGATCGCGGATCGCCTCAGGTAGTCGGACGCGATGGGTCTTGTCGGGTCCAGACCTCCCTTCACGGCTCATGCTCGTGACCGCATGCGCACCTTGTTGGGCGCCACGGTAATCTGAACCCCTGACGACACGTAAAACTGACCCCGTGAAGTTGAGGAGGTCGGGATGGACGAGGTCGTGGGGGAAGTTTCCCAGTCCGAGGGGGCTGGGGGCGCAGGCGATAGCGTCACAGCGGGTACTGGATAGTCGATTCCGACGGCGCCAGGTAGAGGAAGACGCAGTTCACGGGAGGAGGTGTCTGCGTCATGATCCAGAGATCGAACGGTTCCTCGTACTCGGCCGACACACGGGGCCGGCATAAGCGGCCGGAGAGGCAGGTCGATCGCGCTGCGTGGCTCGCCCGCTTCGAGCGCAGCGGGGCAGGACTTGCGGAGTTCTGCTACTGGCACAAGCTCCCCGTCTCAACGCTTCTTCACTGGCGGCGCCAAGCGCGCCGTGCAGCGGCGATCGCCGAGAGCGAGCTCGTCGCGGTGCCGACGGCGGCGGTTGGCGTCATTGCGGGCGCGGATCGGGCGCGTCGAGAGGACGGCAAGCCGGCTACTTTTGACTTCCTGGGGCTAGCGACATGTGCGGGACCAAGAAGGACGGCAAGGCGTTCCAACTATGGCGGCGATCTCAACGCAAGCGATTCCGTGCGAAGCTCAAGGAAATCAAACAGGCTCTTCGGCGTCGATCTCATTTGCCACTCGCCGAGCAGGGGGGTTGACTCGGCAGTGTCGTGCGAGGTTATTTCGCCTAACACGCCGTTCCGACCAGTTTCAAAGCTCTCTGCGACTTCCGTCGCTATACCGTCTGGCACTGATATCGGGCGCTTCGGCGCCGCAGCCAGCGCTGGCGCCGAACATGGCGATGGACGCAGGTGTTGGCGGACGGACATCTTCCGCAGGCCGGCATCTTGCACCCATGGCCAGAACAACGCTTCCGCGTCGAACACTCGAGGTAAGAGCCGTATGCGTCAACGCGCACGTAGGATCTGTACAGGGGCGGCGAGCAATCGCTGTCGCTGCTGTGACTCTCGCTGCTCCGCAATGGGTGTACGGTTACCAGCCGGGGGGCTGCTACTGCCGGCGCGACTGGATTACACTGAGGGGTTCTACCGTACACGGCTACCGTGTCTGCTCGCCGTCTCGGCGCTTTACGCGCTGGTGCATGTCGCCGTTGCGCTGGAAAGGCGTTGGCGGCTACTCACGCGCCGCATCGATATCGGATTGCATGTAGCGATTGTGAGCGTACTGTCGTGGTTCCGTGTGAAGGCGAGCCGGCTGCAGCGGCTGCGTCTTTGAGTGAAATCTCCACCTGAAAGGAACTCGTCATGCCCAGTCCAGAAATTCGCCCACCACTGCCTCCATTCACACGCGAGACCGCCATTCAGAAGGTGAGGCAAGCGGAGGACGGGTGGAATTCACGCGATCCGGCGCGCGTGGCGCTGGTCTATTCGCCCGACACGCGATGGCGGAACCGCTCCGAGTTCCTGAGCGGCCGTGAGGAGGTCCGGGCGTTCCTCGCGCGCAAGTGGGCGAAGGAGCT
>JASHOJ010000201.1 GCA_030041155.1 Candidatus Binataceae bacterium
CGAACTCGCCGATGCCCCAGCCATTCGAGCGCCCACACGCCGCGCGCGGCGCGCATCCCGGAGTCATTTTCGTAAAACACCACGGTTTCCTTGCCGGTTACGCCGAGGGTTGAGAAAATCCACAGTAATTGCGCGCGGAATTCCGCTTCTCCGCGCTCGCTGCTGTCGTAGTAGTGGAACGGAAAAGGGTCGAAGTGGCGCGCCCCGCGCAGGTGACCCGCCCAGTAATCATCCGCAGATCGCGTGTCGATTAACATCACGTTCTCGTCGCCGCGATGCGCTCGGTACCACTTCGCGTCCACGATCGGCTTTGCTTGCGGCATTTTCGACGCCATCGTCTGCTCCCGTCCGACAGTTCTTCTGAACCGTTATGCTTTCGATCCAACAGCTTCGCTAATAGAACGAAATCCTTCCCGCCGGAGCAAGCCTAAAAGCCCCGACTTAATCGCGGTTACCACGCCGGGTCCCTCGTAGATTAATCCGGTGTACAGCTCGACGAGGCTCGCACCGGCGCGAATATGCTCCCACGCGTCCTCGGCGTTCATGATTCCGCCAACCCCGATAATCGGAAGCTTCGGGCCGACGCGCCGATAAATCTGCCGGATTATCGCCCGAGATCGTTCCGTGAGCGGCGCGCCGCTGAGTCCGCCGGCTTCGCTAAAGTTTATGCCAACGGCCTCGCGCGCGATCGTCGTATTGGTTGCGACGATTCCGTCCAGCCCGAGTTCGAGCGCCGCATCACAGATCTGACCGAGCGGTTCGGGCTCCAAGTCGGGTGAAATTTTTACTAGGATTGGCGTATGACGAAGTTTTTGCGAAATCGCGCCGTTTATCGCCGAAAGGATTGTGCGCATCCGCTCTGGAGCCTGCCAATCGCGAAGTCCGGGCGTGTTAGGCGAACTGATATTGATCACGATAAAATCCGCAACCGGACTAATCCTTGCCATCACCGCCGCATAGTCGCGCGCTACATCGGATTCCAACGTGTTCTTGTTCGGTCCGATATTGACGCCGATTGAGATCGCGACTCCGCGCGACTTAAGCCGCTCGATTCGCCGTGCGATTGCCTCCATCCCGTCGCCCGGAAACCCTAGCCTATTTACCAGCGCGCGATGTTCCTTCAGACGGAACAGGCGCGGCTGCCGATTTCCCGGCTGCGGACGCGGCGTTACGGTGCCCATCTCCACGAATCCAAAGCCGACTCGCTGCCACGCCGGCGCGGCGACGGCGTTCTTGTCCATCCCGGCGGCCAGACCGACCGGGTTGATAAATTCCCGGTCCCACAGCCTGACTCGAAGCTCTGGCGGATCCGAGGGACGGGCTCCAGGCGGCAAAGCGGCTAGGAACGATAGGGCTATCCGATGCGCCAGCTCGGCATCGCAGGAAAACAGGATCGGTCGAAAGACCTTGTACAAGGCGGAGAGCATCACCGGCGCGCCGCAAGAATCTTGCAGTGCGGATTGGAATCACGCAAACGGCGCGATGGGGATAATCAGGCGGCGGCGCGGATGCGTGCGCGTGGGCATTGGAATATGATCGACTTCACGCATTTTCACGGATCCGAAATCGAGACAGGAGCGGGCGGCAATCGCGGTGAGTAATCAGGCAAAGATGGAGGTAAGGCTGATTGACTATGCGCAGATGCCGCTGGAGAAGCTCTATGCGGCGTTTCGCACCTGCTATTCGTCCGACAGTCCTGTCGAAGTGTGGGAGAAAATCCGCGCCGAGAAGATCAGTCACGATACGATTCGCACCTTTATCGGCGAGCGGCTGAAGACCGGGCACGCGTCACCGCTCGAGCAGGTGGTGTTCTGGTTTGGAATTTCCGGCGTCTCGCGCTCGCTGTCGCATCAGTTCGTCCGCCATCGTATCGGAATAAGTTTCGAGCAGCAGAGCCAGCGCTACGTGAAATTCAAGCAGGATAGGCTCGCGTACGTGCTGCCGCAATCGTGGCAGCGCGCGAAGCTTGACCAGGAATACGAAGACCTGCTGCGCCGGGTCTCGGAGCTTTACACGAAGGCGCTGAAAGCGGGCATCCCGGCGGAGGATGCGCGGTTTGTGCTGCCGAACGCGGCGCCGACCAATTTTCACGTGATGGTGAATTTCGCCGAGATGTTGCACATCTGCGATCTCAGGCTGTGCCTTCGCGCGCAATGGGAAATTCGGCGGATGGTCGCGATGATGCGCGCGGAAATCAGGCGGGTGCTGCCGGAAATCGCGATCTTTCTGCAGCCGAAATGCGGCGAAAACCGGATGGGCTACTGCGACGAATCGCTCGAAGACTGGGCGAAATGTCCGCTCGGCAAAGTGCGCCCGCACAAATCGGCGCTGTTCGAGATGTACGAGAAATACGGCGGGCGCAAATCCGAGGCTCTCTCCGAAAGCGACTTCAAGACGATGGAGGAAAAGGAAATC
Organism: Candidatus Binataceae bacterium; assembly: GCA_030041155.1. GTDB lineage: Bacteria > Desulfobacterota > Binatia > Binatales > Binataceae > JBARDN01. The sequence continues at coordinate 2,416 of JASHOJ010000201.1, forward strand.
CTCTAGTGTCGTGTCCCGCAAATGATTTGATCGTGAAATGAAGCATTCGCGAACGTGCAGAATCCGCTACCGGCTTCGCCGGCGCGAAGCTGTCCGAGATTCCTCGACTTCGTTCGCGTTGCTCACTGCGCTCGGAATGACACCCAGTACGCGTTGTTGAAATCATTGGTGGGACACAACACTGGCGCCAGCGCTCCAAACTTTAACGCCTTTTTCCGATGGATTCGTCCGGTGACAATCCGACCCTGAGCGGCGCGATCGACCTCTTCAACCGCGGCGATTACTTTTCGGCAGCGGAGATGTTCGAGCGCCTGCATGCAAGCGCGCAAGACGACACGAGCGCACTCGTCGTCGCGCTAAATCAAATCGCGGCGGCGTTGCATCTGCGTTTCGAGCGCGGCGGACGGCAGGCGACGATCAATCTGATGTCGCAGGCGATGATTGCGCTCGAGGACATGAAGCCGGAGCGGGGCGGTATTGATGTCGAGCGGCTTTACGACGAAGTGTCGGCGCTGGTGGAGGATATCCGCACCGCGCCGCGCGACGATCGCGAAGGGCTTAAGCACCGCGCTCGGATTTTCCTCGAACGGCGCCGCGCGCCGAAAATCGCGATCAGGAAAAGCGCGTGAAGTCCGCGGCCGCAATCCAACTGGAATCGCTCAAGCAGGAGATCTCGCGATGCGCCCGGTGCGCGGCGCTGGTGCGATGCCGCTCGCGAGTGGTTCCCGGTGACGGCGACGCACCGGCGCAAATCGCATTCGTCGGAATAGCACCGGGACGGATGGGCGGTGACCGCACCGGAATTCCGTTCAGCGGCGACAGGTCGGGAGATCTTCTGCGCGCGATGATCGCTCGCGCCCGACTCGCGAGCGTTTTTGTCACCAACCTGGTGAGATGTAATCCGCGCGACGCGCGCGGGCGAAATCGCGATCCGAAGGCGCGTGAAATCGCAAATTGCAGGGATCATCTGGCGCATGAAATCGCCATCGTGCGCCCGAGGATTATCGTATGTCTGGGAAAAGTAG
>JASHOJ010000023.1 GCA_030041155.1 Candidatus Binataceae bacterium
TGGTGTTACTGAGCACCGCCATGTTTGCGCCGTGGGACGGTGTCTGGCAGCTATCCCTGGAGATAGTCGGTGTCGCGTGTTTTGCAATTGGCGACGCGTTCGGCTTTTATCAGTGGACGACCCTCCTTCTAGCAATTCCACTCGCTCATTGCGCCGTCGATCTGAATCGCCGCGCGCGCGAGCGGCTTGGTGCGAAAGTCCGCCAGGCCAAGGAGAACGAAGCCAGGCTTACCGAGAAGATATCCGAGCTTGAGCAATCGGAGCGTAAGGTCAGGACCATCGCCGATACCTTGCGAAAAGTCCTTGAGGCATCCACTGATAGTGTTTCCATACTAAGGTATTCGGACGGAACGTATATACAGTTGGTGAACGCCACCTTCCAGGGCACTGGCTATACCACCGAAAGCGTTCGCGGCAAAACTTCATACCGAATGGGTGTCTGGGCGGATAAGAGTGAGTATAAACAATTTCTTTCCCGCCTGGCGCAGCGCGGCCGGGTGCGAAATATGGAAGTGCGGCTGCGAAACGCCGACGGTGCGGTCGTCCCGGTGCTGCTTTCGGCGACTGTCGTGGAGCTCGACGGAGAGAAATGCCTGGTCGCTTTCACGCGCGACATCACGCGGATCAAGGAGACCGAGCGGCAACTCGAGGCCGCCCACACCGCTGCGCTGGCAGCGGTCAAAGCCAAGTCGGAATTTCTCTCCAACATGTCGCATGAAATCCGTACCCCGATGAACGCCATTATCGGGACCGCGGAACTGCTCTCCCAAACCGCGCTAACCGAGGATCAGCATCGCTACCTGGAAATCATGACCGCCAACGGAACCGCGCTGCTCGACCTCATCAACAACATCCTCGACCTGGCGAAGATTGAAAGCGGCCTGATGGGGTTGGAATCGGCCGAGTTCAACCTCGAACAACTGCTCGATCAGCTTGGGGGCATGATGGCTCTCAGAGCACACGAAAAAGCGATCGAGCTGGTGATACGGCTGGCCCCTGATCTTCCCGAGTGCGTGGTCGGAGATGCCGGGCGGCTGCGCCAGATTCTCATTAACCTGGTCGGCAACGCGGTCAAGTTCACCGAACTTGGCGAAGTGGTGGTGGAGGTGGAAAGAGCGCCGGAAAATGTTTCCCCCTCCAGCGACGATAGCGCGATCCTTTTGCAATTCACGGTCAGGGACACCGGTATCGGGATCGCGCGCGATCATCTTGAACAGATTTTCCAGAGCTTCGCGCAGGGCGATTCTTCGACCACCCGCCGCTATGGCGGCACCGGTCTCGGCCTCGCTATTGCGAAGCATCTGGTCGAGCTCCACGGCGGCAATATCTCGGTCGAAAGCGAACCCGGCAAGGGAAGCCGCTTTGTTTTTACCGCCAAATTCGGATCAGCGCCGATAAAACCCGTGGCGGATGTTGCCAGCACGGCGCCGCTCAGGCTTGAAGGCGTGCGCATCCTGTCCGTCGATGACACCGCCGCGAACCGGCTGGTTATTCGCGAAATTCTAACCCGAGCAGGCGCCACTGTTTGCGATGTGTCCGGCGGCGAGGAGGCTCTGGCCGAGCTCGACCGCTCGTCGCGAGACGGCGAGGACTACCGGCTCATCGTACTCGACTGCCGGATGCCGGGGGTCGACGGATTCGAAGTTGTCACGCGGGCGCGCCAGCTCTATGAATCCCGCCAGGGATTACCGCCGAGCGTCCTGATGCTTACGTCGGAAGATCTACCGTCATCACTGGAGCGCCTGCGCGGCCTCGGAATTACCACTTATGTCGTAAAACCAGTCAGGCGGCTCGAGCTGATAAGAGCCGTGGCGCGCGCTCTGAACGCTGCGTCAACTGAAGATCGGACTATCCGAACCGCGCCCGCGACGGCCGCGCACGAGCTGCCGCCGATGCGCATCCTGCTGGCCGATGATTCGTCGGCAAACCGGCTTTTGGTTCGCGAGTTTCTCAAGGGCACTCCGGTTCAGGTTCACGAGGCTGTGGACGGGCAATCGGCGCTCGATTGCTTCAAGGCGGAAAAGTACGACCTCATCCTGATGGACATGCGGATGCCGATAGTCGACGGCTATGTTGCCACCAAAGCCATTCGATCGTGGGAGCAAGCAAATCATGCGGCCCGCACGCCGGTACTTGCGCTGACCGCCTCGGTACTCGAGGAGGACGTAAGGCGATGTCTCGAGGCCGGATGCGATGCGCATGTGGCCAAGCCTATACGACGCGGCGGCTTGCTCTCGGCAATCGCGCAATTTGCGCCTCAGCCGCGCTGCGCGAGCGACGCCGATCCCTCCGCGGTGAGGCAAATAGCAGCCACAATAGACGACAGCCTTAAAGATCTCGTTCCAGCCTTTTTGGATCACAAGCGCGTCGATCTTGAAAATGTGCTGGCCGACTTGGGGCGCGGAGACTGCAAGACCGCGCGTGAGATTGGGCATCAGCTCAAGGGCGAGGGCGGCGCCTACGGTTTCGACGAGCTGACAGACCTGGGGCGCGAGTTGGAGGAGGCGGGGCTGCGTAACGACGCTCAGGCGTCGCTCGAGTTCGCGCGTCGTGCGGCCGACTATTTGGCTCGCGTCGAGGTCACCTACCGTCCGGCAGCAGCCTGATCTGATCGCGTATCCGAGGTCAAGGAACGGGGCGCGTGCTGGCGCCCGCACCGCGCCATCTCTTCCGCCGCGCTGACCGGCGCGGCGGCCACTCCTTGAACAAGGAGAAGATCATGGATCCTGCTTCCAAAAAGAAAAGCGGCTGTGGCCTGCGCCACAGCCGCTTTCGCTCGACTGCTCTAACCGCTTAGATCTCGTAGGTGAGCGTGAATTCGAGCAGATTCTCACGCTGCGAGCGGCTGTACAGGAACGGGTCGGTCCAGCGGCCGCTGCGGCCCAGGAACCACGCCGAGTTGATCCCGACCAGCACGTTGCGCGAATAGCGATACACGTTGGTGGTCGTCACCGCGCCGCAAGCGTCGTCGATATCCCACTCGAACACATTGGTGCTGGTGAGCTGTCCGTTCATCAGCCAGTTGACCGCATCCACGAAGAAGAAGTTGCTGTCTTCGCGCAGCTTGCCGTACACGTTGCC
>JASHOJ010000202.1 GCA_030041155.1 Candidatus Binataceae bacterium
TCCGACTCGCCGACGGCGTAAACCGCGTTGGCGACGGGGTTACTGCCGGAACGTTGGGCAGATGCTGCTCTAACGGGCGGCATTGGTGTATCCGACGCATATTGCGCATCCAGGAGGGCTCCTGCTCATGGCTCGGAGGAGGACGCGCGCTCTTGCGCGCCGGTCCGCTTTTCTAGCGGCTATCGTTTTCCTTTTAATCGCGCCGGTTGCACATGCTGAAGTTCCCGCGGCGCCAAAAATCGTGGGCGCCGACACCGCATGGCTGCTGCTCTGTGCCGCACTGGTCCTGATGATGACGATTCCGGGCCTGGCGCTCTTCTATGGCGGCATGGTGCGGCGCAAGAACGTTCTCGCCACCTTGATGCAGAGCTTCATTCTGGCGGCGGTGGTTTCAATCCAATGGGTGCTGTTCGGCTACAGTATCGCGTTCGCTCCCGGCAGTCCGATCGCCGGGGCGCTTAGTTGGGTGGGCTTAAGCGGAGTCAGCGCCACGCAGCCGTATGCCGCCTACTCCGCGACCGTGCCGCATCAGGCGTACATGATTTACCAGTGCATGTTCGCGATCATCACGCCCGCCCTGATTACCGGCGCGATCGCGGAGCGGATGTCATTCAAAGGCTTCCTGGTTTTCAGCCTTTTGTGGACCACGCTCATCTATGATCCGCTCGCACATTGGGTATGGGGCGTCGGCGGATGGATTCATACGATGGGCGCGCTCGATTTCGCCGGTGGAACGGTGGTGCACATTTCTTCGGGCGCGGCGGCGCTGGCGGGCGCGCTGATCGTCGGCAAGCGGCGCGGTTATCTGAAGGAGCCGATGCCGCCGCATAACCTGACGCTCACGCTCACCGGCGCCGGACTTCTATGGGTCGGATGGTTTGGCTTCAACGCCGGCAGCGCGCTCGCGGCCGACGGTCTCGCGGTGTCCGCCTTTGTGGCGACGCATCTGGGCGCCGCCGCCGCAACGCTCTCATGGGTGGGCGCGGAGTGGCTAATCGCTGGCAAGCCAACCACGCTCGGAGCTGCTTCAGGGGCGGTTGCGGGCCTGGTCGCGATTACGCCCGCATCAGGTTATGTCGGACCGATGCCCGCAATCATAATCGGGCTCGTCGCCGGAGCGCTTTGCTACTCGGCGGTCAGGATGAAACCGTATTTCGGCTACGATGACGCGCTCGACGTGGTCGGTGTGCATATGGTCGGCGGAATCTGGGGCGCTCTGGCGACCGGGCTTTTTGCCAGCCTCGCGATAAACTCGGCGGCTGGAAACGGGTTGCTCTTCGGCAATCCGCACCAATTATTGGTGCAGGCAATCGCGGTTGTCGCGAGCCTCGCATTCTCGTTCATCGGCAGTTCCATTCTGCTCAAGGTGACCGACGCGCTGGTCGGGGTGCGGGTCGATGACGAGGCTCAGTACATGGGCCTGGACCTGACCGAGCACGAAGAGAATGCGTATGCGCTGGAGGGCTGACGCGCGAGCCGACGCGAGCTTAGCGGGGCTAAAGCTCGCGGCGGCCGTTTAATGCGCTGGTGAGAGTCGCCGAATCGCTGTATTCGAGATCGCCGCCGGCCGGAAGTCCGCGGGCAAGGCGCGTCGCCTTCACGCCCAGTGGCTTGAGCGCTCGCGCGATGTAGTGGGCGGTGGCTTCGCCCTCGACCGTGGCATTGGTTGCGATGATAACCTCGCGCACGGCGCCCTCGCCGCTCAGCCGCGCGAGAAGCTCATTCATCTTGAGGTCGTCGGGACCGATTCCGTCGAGCGGGGCGATCGCGCCGTGCAGGACATGATAAACGCCGCCGAAGGTGCGCGCTCGCTCGATCGCCATCAGGTCCGCCGGCCCCTCGACCACGCAGATGACGTCATGCTCGCGCTCGGGGTCTCCGCAAATTCCGCAGCGCGGATTATCCGAGAGTCCGAAGCACTGCGAACACAGCACCACGCGCTCTTTCATTTCGAGCAGCGACTCAGCCAGCGCGATAACCTGATCGCGCGGGCGGTTCAGCAGATTGAACGCGAGCCGCGAGGCGGTTTTCTCGCCGATTCCGGGCAACCGCGCCAGTTCCTTGACCAGCCGCGTCATCGCGGGCGGAAGTCCGTCACCGCGTTTTAGATTCTGCGTCGCCATCGCGTTTAAGCCATCGCGGTTCAGTCGTTTCCGAAGCCCGGCAGTTTGAGTCCCCCGAGCGGACCGAGCTTGCCCATCTCCTCGGCCACCATTTCCTGAGCGCGCTGGAGTCCCTGGTTGACCGCAACCACGATCAGATCTTCCAGCATCTCCTTGTCGCCAGAGGAGAGCATCGCCGGGTCAAGCTCGATCTTCCGCACCCGCATCGAGCCATCCACCGTGGCACGCACCATTCCACCGCCGGAATCGGACGTGACGGTGCGCTCGGCGGCGCTGTCCTGCATCTCTTTGAGTTTGTCCTGCAGCGCGGCCGCCTGCTTCATTAGTGCCGATAGATCCAGTTCTGCCATTGCGTTTGCTCCTGAAAATTTTGCGGTATCGCCGTCTCACTCGTCCGGCGCGTCGCCTTTTTCCCGCACATCGTCGGGCGTGGTATCCGGCGTTGGCGGAGCGGCGGCCGGCGCTCGCAGTTCGACCAATCGCGCCTCGAATTTATCGAAAATTCGCTTTACTCCCGGCTCCGCGAATAACGCCGCCCGTTGTTCGGGCGAAGTCGCGACCCGCTTGAGCTTTACCGCTTGCGCATCGCTCGCCGGCGCTTCAGGTTCTGACGCGTCACGCGTTCGGTTATTTGCACTGTTAGCTTCGTCTTCCGGCAATGCGCGAGGCGCGGAATTTTGTTCCACCGATTTTCGCGCATCGCCGGCGATGCCGTCTGATTTGCCATTTGCAGTGGCTATTTCGGCGCGAATCGGGCGCCGGAAAAATTCGCTCGCCAGCTCCGCGATTTCGCCTCGTTTGTCGGCCAGATATCGGGCGTAGATGTCGCTCTTCGGCGCCACCGAAAGCACGTCTCCGTCAAGATGCAGCGCAGCGCCCTGCTCCATGAATCCGGCCAGCGCGGCGCGCCGCGATCTGATGTGGTCGCGAAGCTCGGGCATCTCGCGCCCGCTCGAAAGCGTCTCGCGCGACCCGTTTTCAGCCGTGGCCGAAGCTTCGGCGGACGCGGCGATCGCTGTAAGTATCGGCGCGCGCGGCGGCGCTGACGCTTTCACCTCACCCTCGACGCGGAGCTTGCGCGAAGGCGCGGGCGCGTCGCCATCACGCGGTTTGTCGCCGCCGCCCTGCGATGAAGACGAACCGCCGCCGCGCGGCGTTGATTTCGCGTCAGAACCGATCGCGCGCAAAAGCTCGTCCGCATCCATCACCGGCGCGAGCGACGCCATCCGTACCACCGCCATCTCGATCAGCAGGTCGGGGTACGGCGACTTGATAATCTCCTCCTGCGCCGACGACATCAGGCGGAACAGGCGCATCAGATCGCGGCTCGACGCGGGCGCCGCCATCCGCTTCAGCTCTGCCGCTTCCGCATCCGGCACATCGTCCAGCGGACTCGCGCCGCCTTCGGTGGGAAGCTTTGCGACCGCGAGATTTCGGAGCGCTTCCAGAATGTCGCGGCCAAGCGATTCCAGATTGGCTCCGCGTGCGGCAAGCTCGCGCACGATCCTGAGCGCCGGCGCGGGGCTGTGATCGAGCACGGCCTCGATGATCTTGAAAACCGCGGTGCGCGCGGCGACTCCGAGTGACGCCGCGATCTCAGCTTCGGTTATCTTCCCGTCGGATGCGGTCGCGATCGCGGTTTCCAGCATCCGCTCCGCATCGCGCATCGAGCCGCCGGCCTCACGCGCGATAAGCCTGAGCGCCGCTTCTTCCGCCTTGATTTCCTCGCGCTTGGTCAAGTCAGCCAGCCGGTCGAAAATCGTAGCCGAGGTGAAGCGCCGGAAATCGTACCGCTGCAGGCGCGACAGGATGGTCTCGGGCATCTTCTGCGGTTCGGTCGTCGCCAGGATGAATTTGACGTGCGCGGGCGGCTCTTCAAGCGTCTTGAGCAGGGCGTTGAAGGCCTGATCGGTGAGCTGATGCGCCTCGTCGATAATGTAAATCTTGAATCGATCGCGCGCGGGGCGGTAACTCAGATTTTCGATGATCGCGCGCGCGTCATCGATTTTTCGATAGGTCGCGCCATCGATTTCGCTCACATCCAGCGCGCGGCCGGCGCGGATTTCCACGCACGCGGCGCATTCGCCGCACGGATCGGGCGTCGGACCGCGCTCGCAATTCAGGCATCGCGCAAGAATCCGCGCGGCGGTGGTCTTGCCGACCCCGCGAATACCCGTGAACAGAAACGCATGCGCGATTCGCCCGCGCCTGAGCGCCTCGGACAGAGTGCGGGTGACGTGTTCCTGGCCGACCAACTCGCCAAAGCGGTCGGGACGCCATTTGCGGGACAGCACCAGATGCGCAGTTTCGGACATCGGCACAATCAATAGTGAAGCTGCCCGCCGAATGATAGCCAGGCACCCCTGCGGCACAGGGTGTCAGCCGGTACCGTTGTTTCCTTCCGGACCTGGCGGGGTTCGCGGCCTTCCCTTGCGCAGGACCCGGCTATCAGCGACGGGCAGAAAATTATTCAGTTAAGATAAACGTTGTAGCAACGCCGCGTGCTTAGATTACCACATCGGGCGCGGCGCAAACGAACGTCGCGTCTTTTTGAGAATCGGCGTCTCATGTGTGGCGCGAGCAGGCCGCGATTGGTATCTGAATTGTGATGGCAAGTGAGCGCGACAAAGTTGTGATCGCCCTGGTGCAGATGTCCTGCACCGCCGAGCCCGCGGCGAATCTGGCCAAGGCCGAGCAGCATATCGCGGATGCGGCCGCGAAGGGCGCCGAGATCGTGTGCCTGCAAGAGCTTTTCCGGTCGCATTATCCCTGCCAGACCGAGGATCCATCTTTTTTCGATCTTTCGGAGCCGATTCCCGGGCCTACCACTCAGGCATTGGGCAAGACCGCGCGCGATCGCAAGGTCGTAATTGTCGCATCGATCTTCGAGCGGCGCGCGGCGGGCGTGTATCACAATACCGCCGTGATCCTGGACACGTCAGGGCAGATTGCGGGGCGATACCGCAAAATGCACATTCCCGACGATCCTCGGTATTACGAGAAATACTATTTCACTCCAGGCGACCTGGACTTCGCGGCGCATCGAACCGCAAAAGGCAACCTCGGCGTGCTGGTATGCTGGGATCAATGGTTCCCCGAAGCGGCGCGGCTGACCGCGATGGCCGGTGCGGAGATTATTTTCTTTCCAACCGCTATCGGATGGTGGCATGGCGAGCCAGCGCGAGTGCGCCCCAAGCAGCGCGACGCATGGGAGACGATCCAGCGCAGCCACGCGATCGCAAACGGTGTTTTTGTCGCGGTCACCAACCGGGTGGGGATAGAAGGCGAGCTCGAGTTCTGGGGTAATTCGTTCGTGGCCGACCCGTTCGGCGAGGTAATCGCGCGCGCGGGCGCGGCTGAGGAAACCCTGATCGCGGAGTGCGACCTCAAGAAGATCGAAGCGACCCGGCGCAACTGGCCGTTCCTGCGCGACCGCCGAATAGATGCTTATGGCGACCTGCTGCGCCGTTTCCGCTCGTGACCGGAAGCCGTATCGATAATCGCGACCGCGACCGCGATCGGGTGCGGATGAGTGGCTATCGGATGCCGGCCGAATGGGCGCCGCATCTCGCGACCTATGTGGTATGGCCGCACAATCATGACACGTGGCCGGGCAATTTCGAACCGATTCCGGCGGTCTTCGCGCAGATCGCCGCCGCGATCGCGTCGTTTGAGCCTCTGCGCCTTATCGTCCCGGAAAAAGCTGACCAGGAGCGGATTCTTGCGATGATCGGCGACGCCGCCGGTGACGATAGAGCACCGCGGTCGAGCCTCACATTAGTGCCGCTTGATACCAACGACTCCTGGATTCGCGATCACGGACCGATTTTCGTAAATCGCATCGCCGCCGGTGACGGCCCCGCGCAGATTGCACTCGACTGGATTTTCAATTCGTGGGGAGAAAAGTACGGGCGCTTCGACCTCGATGACATCGTGCCGCAGCGGCTTGGAGAGCGCTTCGGCTTTGAAGTCGTGGAACCGGGAATCGTCCTTGAGGGCGGATCGATCGAGTCTAATGGCGCGGGCACAATTCTGACCACCGAGGCTTGCCTGCTGAACCGCAATCGCAATCCGCATCTGTCACGCGCTGAAATCGAGGATTATCTGCGCACCTATCTTGGCGCGACTAATATCCTGTGGCTCGGCGACGGAATCGTGGGTGACGATACCGACGGGCATGTCGACGATCTGGCGAGGTTTGTCGCGCGCGACACGGTCGTGACGGTGGTCGAAGAGGATCCCGCCGACGCGAATTACAAGGTGTTGCGCGATAATCTCCGCCGGCTCTC
>JASHOJ010000203.1 GCA_030041155.1 Candidatus Binataceae bacterium
TCTGGGATTGGCCGGATCGGAAAGAGCGCGCGATCAGCGGCGCTTGCGCTTAGGCGGAGCCTTGCCGCGTCCAACCAGCGCGACCGATTGCGCCGCGCCGATCGCATTATTCTGGATCTCAAGCGTCGCCGAGACTTGCCCCGCCGCCGCTGGCGTGAACGTCACCTCGATAGCGCATCGCCGCCCTGGCTCAAGGATACCGGCGCATCCGCTGGCCACCGAATACGGTGACGGGTCGTCGGTGGCAATCGCCTGAGCGACGCTTTCGATCACCACCGCGGACGCGTGCTTGCCGCTACGGTCCGTAACCGTCACACGCTTGGTCTTGCTCGCGCCGATTCTGACCGCGCCGAAGTTGACGACTCGCGGCGCAATCTTGAGCTTCGCCGTAACCGGCGTCGGCGTGGGAGTGGGAGTAGGAGTCGCCCTCGGCGTGGGTGTCGGAGTATCGGCGGCGGTTGGGGTCGAGGTCGCCGAGGGCGTCGGGGTGAGGATTGGGGTCGCGGTCAAAGTCGCTGAAACTGTTGGAGTCGCGGTCGTAGTCGCGCTGGGAGTTGGCGACGGCGACGGATCCGAATAGTGCAGCACGCGGTTGTTGCCGTTGTCCGCCGCGTAAAGGCCGCCGCGCGGGTCGATCGCAAGCGCCGACGGCGAAAGCAGGCTGTCAGAGCCAAGCCCCGCAAGATCGCCCGCCGCGGTTCCATCATTGGGCGAATTGGAGCTGAAATTCGGCTGACCGATCACCGTATAGGGCGCCGGTACGGAGGCGAATGGAGCGTTGTACTCTAGGATCCGGTTGTTCAGGCTGTCAGCAACGAACAGGTCGCCCGCCGCGTCGCACGCAAGTCCGCCGGGCGCATCGAGGGTGCCGGCCCCTGCTCCGCCCGGATTCGCGCCGTTTGAAGTGAAGCTGCCGCCCTGCCCGAACACTCGGCCAGCCTGCGGCGAAGCGCCAAACGGTGGACTGAATTCCAGCACCCGGTTGTTGCCGGTGTCGGCGACGAACAAGTCGCTGGTGCTATCGAGCATGACAGCTTGTGGCTCACATAGCGACAACGCGTCAACGCCGCCGCTGTCACAGTCATCGTCCGCGAAATTTCCGCTCTGCCCGAAGACCACCGCCGCCGCCGACTCGGAAGAGAACGGCGTCACGAACTCCAGCACTCGATTGTTGCCGGTATCGGCGACAAACAAGTCGCCCGCCGGATCGAATGCGACCGCCTGCGGCGACTGCATCGTGAAGGCGCTGACCGCGCTCGGCGGAGTGCATAAGCTTGCGCCAAAGCTGCCGCAAGTGCCGAACACGCCTGTCGCGGAGGAAGTCGACACGCACGGAAAGCTCGCGCATCCGCGGTCCGGATCCGCGAACTCAAGCACGCGGCTGTTCCCGCTGTCGGCGACGAACAAGTCGCCCGCGCTATCAAACGCAAGTCCCATCGGCGACGAGAAGCCGCTCGCGCCTGGGTCGGCAATGCCGCCATTTACCGCGGAATCGATAAACGAACTCTGACCGATCAGCACATCCGCCGGACCCGACGGCGCGCCATTCACCCATCCGAGCACCCGGTTGTTTTTTGTGTCCGCGATATACACCGCGCCGTCAATTGGCGACACCGCGATGCCCGACGGAGAGTCGAGTCCCGCGCCACCGGTGCGATTTGCGGCGTTGTGTCCGAAGTCGGGCTGACCGATCACTCCCGATGCCGCAATGGGAGAATTTTGCAGCGCCGAAAACGCGTACTCGATCACGCGATTGTTCCCGGTATCGGCGAGGTAGAGGTCACCCATCGCGTCGAGCGCGAGCCCGCCCGGATTCAGCTCGCTCGCGGCGCTCGGATTCTCTCCGATGCCGCCGATAGTATTGACCGGCGTCTCGAAAGAGTTTGACGGCGAGAAGACGAACGTCTCGCTCTCCGAATAGGAACTCGCGTAGACATTGCCGCTTGCGTCGACCGCGACTCCCGCCACGGCGCCGAGTCCGTCGATCTCGCCGATCGCGCCCGTCGAGGTTTCCCCCTTTCCGCCGAACGGTCCCTCATATTCGAGTACGCGCGAATTTCCGCTATCGGCGACATAAAGATTTCCCGCCGAGTCAGTCGTCACCTGAGCGCCCTCAAACAGCCCTGTCTGAAGTTCGAAGCACAGCGTCAAAAGCGTCGCGGCGCCGCCTTGATTGCATTCGGTGCCGGAGGGACTTGCCTGGCCGAAGATGAGCGACGCCTGCGGATCGATCGGCGCGGGCATCCCGCCGGTCGCCGCAAACGGAGTGAAGTACGCGAGCATCCGGTTGTCGCCCGCGTCAACGACAAACAGGTTTCCGCTCGGGTCGATCGCGACTCCCTCCGGCTCGCACATCGAGGCCGATGTGGTCGCCGCGCCGCATCCGCTGGAGCTGGTGAAGCTTCCGCCCTGTCCGATCACGGCAGCCGCCTGAAACTCGCTCGCCTGCCCTCCGTTGGTGAACATAGTAAACGGATTTGTGAACACAAGGACGCGGTTATTGCCGGAATCCGCGACGTAAAGATTTCCCGCCGCGTCGGCGGCCACCCCCGCCGGAGCGTCGAGCGTGTACACCGCGGGAGCATTCGCGCCCTGATTCGCATCCGAGGAGATAAAGTCCGGCTGCCCGACAACCACGTCGGCGTCCGCTCCGTTGACAAACGACGCCGCTAGCGCCCACCCGAAGACCCGGTTGTTCGCGGTATCGGCAACCCAGAGGTGGTTCGCGGCGTCGATAGCGATCGCCCTCGGCGACCATAGGCCGCCCGCGCCGACGCGATTGGGGGCGCGATGGTAGAAATCGGCCTGGCCGAAGACCAGGTCGGCCACGGTCTCGATTCCGGCGTTCGCGACAACCGCGAGCGTGATACTCGCCACGATAGCCAGCGCCAGCTCCGGCGCCATCCGCGCAGATGAGCGCGCGCGCAAAGCCATCGACCCCCCTTTTGATCCAAGTGCGGCGCCGCATCGGAGTGTCCGACGCGAGCGCCCGAATCAGCAACGTTCTGCTACTTATAGCTGACTAATAGTCAAATTTGAAGAGCCGCCTTAACCGAACGGCTACGACGATCCACAATCCACAGGCCCTGCAGCGCGTCGGCGCTGTATTCGGCCAAGGATTTGGACTTCACTAGAGTAAGCGATGGATCAGTCGAATTTTGGACGTTCCTGAAGAAGGTGCTCGAATCGGGCAGGCAGGTTCAACCTGGTCAGCCACGATGTGTCTGGCAACTGACGGAAGCGGCTTTCATAGTTGATCACCGTGACTGCGATGAGTTCGCCCGAATTGGGATCCTTTCGAATGAGAACCCCTTCGCCAGCATCGTAACTGGTCGCAGCGCGCGGCTGTCCTAACGATACATACAGCACGTCGGCAGAAGAGTCGTAATCGATGGAGAGCTCTATTTCTTTTGCCATTTTATTGGCCCGAGCGGAGGACGATTGACTAGATAGGCTGTTCTGACGAATCCCGCTCCACCGGCAGTGTAGTGAACAACAACGACCGGAGAATTATCCTTCCAGAAACCAGAGGCGATTACATCACCATAGAAAAGTGAATCAGCAGGAGTGTTGCCTTCGTGAACACTCATTGGACGTTCTATTGCCGCCTTCACTTCATTTTCGCGTCCAGCCATTTCTGGATGACGCTTTGTGATGTGATCCCAAGCAGAGAACGAGCCAATGACAAGTTTTCCGAAAACATCAGTAACCCTGAACTTCATCTAGTACCATACTCTAAGCAGCCTGTCGCATTTTGCGAAATTTGCAAATTTGTTGGCAGCAGTAGCAGAAGGGCAACATTTCGATCAAGCCATGCCGGTGTTTAGCCGTCCTGATGCTGGCGAACGGATGAGTAGCGCGATCTGAACACGTGGATCGCGACTCGTCCCAGTAATGCGGTATTCCACCCGGACGCACGCCCGACCTGCTTTGAACCTGCCGCCATCGCGATGCTACACTCTCGCGCAATTCGGGGCCGAAAAAAGGAGACCGCAAGTCATGAGCATCAGAGAGCGATTCGGGATCCTCGGGATCGTAGCGTTGGCCGCACTGGGCGGCGGAGCAATCGGCGGTTATATCAGCGCGGCGTCGGTAAACGCAGCCGCCACGCCGAGACAAATCACCGCGCGCAAGTTCGTGATAGTCGATAACGCGGGTCGCACCCGCGCCAAGCTGGACGTCTCAAGCCATGGCGTGGTCGAGCTGGCGCTGTTTGACGATCAGGGCCACATCCGCGCCGGCATCGGCGTCGCGCACAATGGCGCGCCCGGACTCGCGATTTACAGCACCAGCGGGCAGACGCGAATCGAACTGGCGCTGTCGAATCATGTCTCGCGCCTGCGCTTCTTCAATCCAGACGGGCGCACGGTCGCCGCCTTCGGCGCAACCGCGCAGGGGCAGCCAGCCCTCACCCTCAACGACAACCAGGGACGCACCCGCGCCTCGCTTGAGGTCGCAACCACCGGCGCGCCCACGCTGCGGCTCGCCGACGCCAACGGCACCCGGCTTGGCCTGGACGTGACGCCGGACGGAATTCCCGGGATGGCGCTGCTTGGCACCAACGGGATCACCCGCGCGACTCTGACCCTCAATTCCGACGGAGCTGGATCGCTCACCACCTTCGACGCGAATGGAAAAGCAACCGGCGGCCAGTTGTTCTAACGGCGGTGGACTTGCGGGCGCGGCGCGGCGATTGCTCTTTGGTCGCAATCGCCGTGCCGCGCGCCTGAGCCGCGGGTACTCTCGCGGAAGGTGGTGTGGAAGGTGGCTCGGCGAATCGATTATTGCTTCAAACCCAATTGCCATTCCAAACTGATGACCTCGCGCGCGACTCGTGCGGCGCTCTTCGCAAACGCGGCGCTATTGGCAACCGCGGTGCTCTTGGCAACCGCCGCGCTCTCGATAGTCGGATGCGCATCGCTCAGCAAAATCGGCAAGCCGACTCCGCAAGAGCGCGCCCAGCAGCTCGAGCCGATGCTCTCCGCGGCGGGCTTCGCGATGCTGCCGGCGGATACGCCGGCGCGGATGGATCAGCTATCCACCCTGCCGCCGCTTACCGTCTCCTATTACGTCGGCCGCACCGGCAAGCTGCATTACTGGATGGCGGATCCCAAGTTCTGCAAGTGCCTGTATCTTGGCAATGAGCAGGCCTACCAGCGTTACGAGCAGATGCGGATGCAGGAGAAATTCGAACAAAAGGAAAACGAGTCCGCCGAGGATAATCTGGCCGCCGCCCAGGAAGAGGAGATGGATATGCAGATGGAGATGTTCAATCCATACGGCGGCCTCGGATACGTCGGACCCGGCTTCTACGCCTTCTGACCGCGCGCCGGCGCCGCGCGCCGCAAATGCGTTTCCACGAGTTTATCGATCGATGCCGCGCCGAATGGCCCGAGTTCGGCGATCGCCGCCGTCTCGCCTCGTCGCGCCATCCGCTCTCGCGCGCGCTAATGGAGTTGCCGTCGCGAATTCCCGGGATGGCGACCGAGAACAAGCTGATGCTGCTGAATCTGGCTGCCGCGGCGCTTACGCCGGACGAGGTCTACGTCGAGGTCGGATGCTACAAAGGCCTCAGTCTGGTCGGCGCGGCTGCCGGAAATCCGTCCGCGCGCATTTTCGCTTGCGACAACTTCTCGCAATTCGACGGCGCCGCCGCCGCTTTGCGCGCAACCCTCGACGCGAACACCGCGCCCGGCCAGGTCGAGTTTTTCGATCTCGATTTTCGCTCCTTCATGACGCGCGCGCCATGGCGTCCCGCCAGAATCGGCGCGTACTTCTATGACGGAGGCCACTCGTTTGCCGATCAGTACGACGGAATTTGCGCCGCTCTGCCGCACTTCTCCGATGACGCGGCAATAATAATCGACGACACCAACAAACGCGCCGCGCGCGCCGCCAATCGGCTCGCCGCGCGCCAGGTGCCGGGACTTGAGCTGGTGCTCGACCTTAGAACTCCGCGCAACCACCATCCCACCTGGTGGAACGGTATCCAAGTCTACCGTTACCGGCGTATCGAAGGATCGCGCGCGGCAACGCCGGGCGGCGCCGCGTTCGCCGCGCGCAAGCTCGTCTATGACGACATCTTTCTCGCGCTGAAGCATCGCCGGCGCGCGCTGCGCGCGCGCCTCAAAGCCGCTCTGCGCCACACGCCCCGCTGATCGCGCCGCGCGCGTCGCGCTTCAAGTTATCGGACTTCCGCCGCATCGCGCGTGTCATCCCGAGCGAGCGCTGCGCGATCCGAGAGCCTGCCCTGAGCCTGTCGAAGGGGATCGGCGCGCAGCGATTTGCTCAAACACCAACAACGTGACTGCTTGCTTATTTTATCTTACCTACCTGTTGACATGCTAAACAATCTGTGTAATAAGTCTACAGAGAATGAACGGGGGCAACATAGCAATGAACACCGGCGGCCCCCGAATCGAGGCGCCGGCCCGGACTCTTCCCGCTCCGGAACTATCTACGCTGGCGCTCGCTCACGCCCGAGTCTCACGGCGAATGCCGCCCGGTGAGTGCCATGCGCGCGCAAGCAGATCGCGCCCGCAAATCCCGCTCGAATTCGGTCCCGCTAATGAGCAAGTGCCTGTGGTGTCACGCCGCCTTGCCCGTTCCATTGGCCGCAAAGCATCACGGCATCTGCCCGCTATGCCGGGCCGAGATCGCCGAATTGAGCTGGCGCGAGGTTTACGACCGCGAGCGGCGGATTGGCGAAATTCCGCGGAACTTGCGCGACTCGTACCAGCTATGAACGTGAATACCGCCGCCGCGCGCCTATTCCAAACCCTCGCCAAAGTGGCGCGGGTGCCTGAGCGCGAGGGCTTCAGACTTGCGCGGATGTCGCTGATTGTCGACATCGTGCGCCTGATCGGCATCGATGCGGTCGCGAATCTCACCCGCGATTTCGGCGGCCGCCGCGTTTACATCCCGAGCACGCCGTCGCGCCGCGATCAGATTGCGCGCTCGATCGGCCTTGCCGCCGCGGTTCGGCTCGCGAGCCGCTACGGCGGCGACCGGGTGATGTTTCCTGCTCATCCCGACCGCGCGCTGCGCGCCGCGCAGATTATCGCGCTTAGGATGAACGGGGTCAGCGTCTCGCGAATCGCCCGCAGAACCGGATGCACCGAGCGCTACGTGTACAAGGTGCTCGCGTCGCGCCGGATTGACGAGTGACGTGAGTACCTGAAAGCCCGCGCCCTCAAGCGGCGGAATCGGCCGCCGCTTTCACGCCCGCGTTGCCCGCATCAGGTGTGCCCGTGGACAACGCTATCGGTTCCGCGCCCGCCAACTCGTCGCCGCCGCCCTATCCGAGCGCGTTCGTCGCGGCGGTAAACCGGGTGCTCGGCGATGAAGGCGGCCTGGTGCGAATTGCCGGCGATCCCGGCGGCCTCACCCGCTATGGAATCTCTTCGCACGAGTATCCTTCGCTCGATATCGCAAGCCTGACTCGCGACGGCGCGATCGCGATCTACTTTCGCGACTTTTGGCAGCGCTTCAACTATGCGCTCCTGCCGCCCGCACTGGCTGCCAAGGTTTTCGACCTCGCGGTGAATATCGGTCCCAGTCACGCATCGAAATGCCTTCAGCGCGCGCTACGCGCCGCCGGCCATCCGGTGGCCGAAGACGGCGTGATCGGTGCTGAAACGTCCGCCGCCGCGCACGCCGCGTGCGGCGCCGCCGCGATGGCGGCACTCAGATCGGAAGCGGCCGGCTATTACCGCACAATCGCGGCGCTCGCGCGCGCCGCACGTCCCGATGGCGACCGCGAGTTTCTGGCCGGATGGCTTAACCGTGCGTACGAATAACGGGCGCGCAAAGGCGCGGCCCACGGAGGTTCTACGATGTTTGCTTCACTGGGATTGACCGCATACGCGATGGCCGCGATCGCATTTCTGGCCGCGTTCGTGCTCGGCGCGATCTTCGGCCGAACGCTCAAGTCCGATCTCGCTGCGATCGTGCGCGCGCTGGAGGCTCGGGTTTCGGCGATTGAGTCGTCGCTGTTCGGCTTCAGCTCGTCTTCGAGCACCGCCTCCGGCTCTTCGAGTACCGCCTCCGGCTCTTCGAGCACCGCGGCGGTCTCGGCTCAGACCGCGGCGACAGCTCAGCACGCTGCCGCCATCGAGCATCACGCCAAGGCGACGGAGAAGCTCGCAAGCGCGCTCGCTTCAAGCGCGGCGGTCTCCGCGACATCCGCCAAATCGGCGGCGAAGTAGACCGCGATGACGATGCTTGCCGCATTCATGGCCGAGAACTGGCGCCCGATCGCGATCGTCGTCGTGCTCGGCGCGATAGCCACGGGGGTCGCCCTGCTGGTGCATCAGCGCAACGCCGCTCGCGCGCAGGCTGCGGCACTCACCGCTCAGCTCGCGGCGGCGCGCGCTCAAACCGCCGCGTGCGAGGCCGCGGTCGCGAAGCAAAACGCCGCGGTGGAGGCGATGCGCAAAACCGCGGCACAGGCCGCGCTAAACGCGAAGTCGAGCCAGAGCGCGCTCGCGACCGCCGCTCTCAAAGCGGACGCGCAAGCCGACAAGCAAGCGGCCGCGATCGCAAAAGCGCCGGTCGGCGCCGGATGCGACGCCGCAATCAAATGGGCGAACGGCGAAGCCAAGGAGCTAAGCACATGGTGACGCGCAAACAGTCCGAGGCGGGCGCGCCGCTTGCGCTCGCGATGCTCGCGGCGGGCGCTCTTATCGGATGCGCCCGCGCGTCCGCTCCGATCGTCCAGCCGATGGACGTGCGGGTGCCGATTCCGACTCCGATCTATTGCTCGATCACAATCCCGCCGCATCCCGCGCTGCCGATCGCGAAGCTGACCGATAGCTCGGCGCCAGCCGACACCGCGCGCGCGTACGCCGCATCGGTCGTGATGCTCAAGGCGGCGGTAATCGAACGCGAGCAGCTCCTCACCGCGTGCGCGCCGCCGACCAAACACGGCGTCGATGCAAAAACGGGATCGAAACCAACCGCGGCGGTGCAATGAAACTTCTCAGCGATATCCTGACCGGCAAGGACAATCTGACCTATGACGCCGCCCGCGTGGTCGGCGTGCTGGGCGCATTCGCCTACGTCGCGTTCTGGTGCTTTCAGGTCGCGACGTCGCGGCACTTCGGCGCGGTCGAGGCGGACGCGTATGGCCGCGGACTCGGGCTGGTGCTGCTCGCGATGGCCGGTGCGTGCGCGATCAAGCGCACCACCGAGCCCGATCCGCCCGCGCGCGAAGCCGGCCGACAGGATCACACTGACGAAGATCGCGCCGACGACGACCGCGCAGGCAATCATGCCCTTGACGATCGCGCGCGAAATCAACGCCCGTGATGAGAGGCAAGCATGAGCTGGGAAGCGATTGCGGGACTGGCGAGCGCGATTATCACGCTCGCGGGCCTGAATATCGGCGCGCTCAAGTGGCTGCTCGAGCGCCATCAGCAGGCGATCCTGCGCGACGGCGCAAGATGGAGCGAGATCGAGCGCGGACTGTATGAGCTGCGCGCGTCGCTGCCGCTCGAGTACGTGCGCCGCGAGGACTGGATCCGATTCAGCGGAACGCTGGACGCGAAGCTGGATGCGATGCGCGAGGAAATGCGCGAAGAGATCGCGATCTTGAAGGAAAGACTCTATGGCTGACGGAATTGATCTCGAACAAAAGCAGCGCGAGGAAGCACGATGGCGGATCCTGCGCGTGGTCGACGCCGGGCGGCCCAGCGTCGTCTCCGAACAGATCATCTGGCGCGTGCTGGCCGACATCCGAATCGCGCTCTCGCTCAACGAGCTGCGCCGCGAGCTTGCGTACCTGCGCGACCTCGGCCTGGTCGAGCTCGAAGGCGAGGACAGCGTGACCTGGTTCGCGCGGCTGACCGCGTCGGGAGTGGATGTAGTCGAATATAACCAGACGGCGCCGGCCGGAATCGCACGCCCGCGAAAATATTGGTGAGGGCGCGATGTCATCCGATGAACAGCCCCATACCGCAGGATCGGAAGCGGCGAAATCGAAGCTGCCAATGTCGCGGCGGCGCGCGCGCGTGTCGAAGCAGGCGGCAGCGCGCAAGACCCGGCGCGAGTTCACCAGCTCGCTCGACAACCTGCATATGGCGCTTGCCGATGCGCGCGCCGCATTCGCCGAGACCGCCGGTGACGACCTTCTGATGCAGCGCGAGCTGATGAAGCTCCTGCAGAAATACGCGTTCGAGGCGGTATGCGCGCTGGTAGAGGAAGGATCGCTCGACGACGCGGCGCTCAGCCGCTTCCACGCGATCGCGAAAACCATGTGCACCTTCGGCAAGAGCTTTATCGAGACCGCCAGATGGAGCGCGGAGCAGCGCGCGCTGGTGCGAACCCGCATAAGCAGCGCAACCGAGCAGATCGATCGCGCTCGCGCGCTGGGGCTGTCGCACACCGCCGCCGAAGAGATCCGCGACGCGCTGCTGGAGATCACAAGCGGCGGCGCGTCCGAGCCCGCGTATCTTCCGCCACCGCCAGTCGCGCAGCCAGACGAGCCTCAAACGCCGCGGGCTGCGGGGCAAGAGAGAACCCAGGACGACACGGCACAGGAAAAGACCGCGCAGGAAGTTCCAAAAGAGAGCACCGATGACTGAGCATGAGAGAAAACGCGCCGCCGCCGCGCTGCCACGCGCGCTTCGCACCGCGAGCGCCGCGCGGGCGATGCGAGAGGTCGCGCGCGCCGCGGCGTTCAGCGCCCAAATTGAGCGCGCCGCACGCCCGCCAGCTACCCCGACGATCGCGGGACTCCGTGACGACAATCCGATATTCGGCGGACGCAAATCTCCGCGCGCGGCCGCTCCGGCATTGGGAAGACTCGCCGCCTCGCATCGATTCGCGCCCCGATCGGACGCCGCAGGTCCCGCTGGCGCATCGCTTGGGAAAATCGCGGATCTGAATCGTATCGAAGCGCGCGCCCGATCCCTGCTTGGCGCGGAATCGAGCGCAACGAGCACAATCGGCACCGCATACCGCTCGACCTCGCTCGCCGCGCGATCGAATGAATCGGGGAGTGCGCGCTTAGCGCGGCGCGCGCGGCTCGGATCGCAAGCGGACGCGCTCGGATCGCCCGTCATGCCCGTGATGCCGATCATGCAGATGACGCGGATGATCCAGATGACGCGGCGGACGCGGCATGCGGCCGCGGCTCTCGCCGCGCCCTCGGCATCCAGCATCGCGTTGGCATCGCATTCGGGACGCGCCGTCCAGTGGCGGCACGCGTCGCTCGATGATGGCGCGACGACTCGCGAGCGGAGCGAAGCCCGCGATTTCGCGCCGCTCGCGGCGGCGCATCGAATGCTGCGCGAGCATCGGCGAGTCGGCGCGAGCGTGCTCGCGCGCGCCGGCTCGCCGGGCAGGCAAATCGACGCGATGGCGCACACGTCGGGCGCGCGCGCACTCAGCGCCACGCGCCTGGCAGGAGTGCGCGCGGCAAACGCCGCGACGCATCCGCAGACGGGCGCGGCTCCGAGCGCTTTGATGGCGCGAACTCGCGCCGATTATCGCGGTCGCGGCGCTGCGCCGCCTCCGATCACAATCAACTCCGCGCCCGCGATCACGATCAACTTGAGCGGATCACCCGACAGCAACGAGCGCGAGATCGCGCGCGCCGTCGAGCAGGCTCTGGAAGAACACGCCGAACGCCTTTACGAAACGATGCGGCAGGTCGCCGCGATGCGCGCGCGGACGGAATTATGAAACGGCCTCACGATTTGCAAGCCGGCGATCAACTTTCGCTCCTGCTCCCATACCAGGCGCGATGGATTGCCGACACGAGCAAGGTGAAAGTCGCGGAGAAGTCGCGCCGAATCGGCCTTACCTGGACGGAGGCGTGCGATCGCGCGCTGTCCGCTGCCACCGGCGGCCCCGACGGAATGGACGGCTGGTATATCGGCTACAACAAGGACATGGCGCTCGAATTTATCGAGACCGCGGCCGAGTGGGCGCGCGGTTTCAACAAGGCGGCCGGCGGGCTTGAGGAAATCGCGATCGCAGACGAATCGCGCGATATTCTCGCATACCGGATTCGCTTCGCGTCAGGACACAAGATCGTCGCGCTGTCGTCCAGGCCGTCGAATTTGCGCGGTAAGCAGGGATGCGCGGTGATCGACGAGGCGGCCTTCCACGACGATCTTGGCGGACTTCTTAAAGCGGCACTCGCGTTCACGATGTGGGGCGGGCTGGTGCGCGTCATCTCGACTCATAACGGAGCGGCCAGTCCCTTCAACGAGCTCGTCGGCGATATCCGCGCCGGCCGCCTGCCCTACTCGCTTCATCGCGTGACGTTCGACGACGCGCTGGCCGAGGGGTTGTACAAAAAAATCTGCCGGCGGCTCGGGCAAACGTGGTCGCGGGAAGCGGAGGACCAGTGGCGGCGCGAGATCTTCTCCTTTTACGCGGATAACGCGGGCGAAGAGCTGATGTGCATTCCCCGGGCGTCGTCGGGAGTGTTTCTGTCGGCGCTCCAAATCGAGGCGCGGATGCGCGCGGGGATTCCGATCGTCCGGTGGTCGGCGGCGGACGAATTCTCCACCCGATCTGATGACGCGCGCCGATCCGAAACCGACGCATGGTGCGAAGAGAATCTCGCGCCGATTCTTGCCGCGCTCGATCCCGGATGCGAAACCTGCTTCGGCGAAGATTTCGGCCGCAGCGGCGACCTGACCGTGATTTGGTGCCTGCAAGTCGCGCACGATCTCACGCGCCGCACCGTGCTGGTGGTCGAACTGCGCAATCTGCCGTTTCGGCAGCAGGAGCAGATCCTCTTTTACGTCGCCGATCGGATGCCGAAGCTGCGCGCCGGCGCGATGGACGCGCGCGGCAACGGCCAATACCTCGCCGAGACGGCGGCTTATCGCTACGGCGCGAGAATCGCGCAGGTGATGCTGTCGGAGAACTGGTACCGCGAGCACATGCCGCGCTACAAAGCCGCGTTCGAGGACGGCACGATCGAGCTGCCGCGCGATGCTGACATTCTAAGCGATCATCGCGCGCTGGTGCTCGACGGCGGAATCGCGAAAATCGGCGAGGTTCGCGCGCGCGGCAGCGACGGGATGCCGCGGCATGGCGACAGCGCAATCGCCGCCGCGCTTGCATACGCGGCCTCGCGCGCTGAGCCTTACGAGATCGCATACACGCCCGCGCCCCGCGCGCGGAGCGGAATCTTCTTCGCGGCGGGCGCATGGTGAGAGTTATCGATGGCGGAGCATTGGCGATGGCAGTGCGAGCGATGTGGATTTGAATTCTGGCTCACCACGATGCGGATGCCCGAGCCATGTTACCGGTGCGGCGGCCTGTGGTTCCGCAAAATCGGCGAAAGCGATCGCGACCGCGACGGCGCGCATATCGACGACGCGCCAGTGAGGTGAACGGTGACTCTTTACGACGCATACGGGCGCGAAGTGGATACCGGACGGCTGGAGACCGAGCAGGCGGCGCCCACGATGGCGGGAATCCGCAACATCTTTTCCGTGATGCATCCGTCGGTCGGCCTGACGCCGGAAAAACTGGCGGCGATTTTGCGCGAGGCGGAGTTCGGCGATCCGTTTTTGTATCTCGAACTCGCCGAAGAGATGGAGGAGAAGGATCTGCACTATCTGGCGGTGCTGAACACCCGCAAGCAGGCGGTGGCGGGACTCGATCCGATTGTCAGATCGGCGTCGTCTTCCGCCGAAGATGAACGCGCCGCCGCGATGGTGCGCGAGATGTTATTCGGCGGCAGCTTCTCGCTCGATCTCGCGATGACGCCGATTCTCGACGCGATCGGAAAAGGATTCTCCGCGACCGAGATCATCTGGGATCGATCGGGACCGCAGTGGAGCGTGCTCGAGCTCAAGTGGCGCGACCCCCGATGGTTCATGTTCGACTGGATTTCCGGCGAACAGGTTCTGGTCCGCACGCTGCGCACCGAATCGGGCGCGCAGTCGGATCCATCAACTCTGACGGGAGACCGTCAAAACGGCACCGCGCACTTTTCAGGCAACGGACTCGTCAGCGGATTTCAGGGTGGTATCCAGCCGATGACCGCGCCGCTTGCGCCCTACAAGTTCATCACCCATCTTTCGCTCGCCAAATCCGGACTGCCGATTCGCGGCGGGCTGGCGCGCGCGGCGGGCTGGGCATACCTGTTCAAAAATTACGTGCTCAAGGATTGGGTCACGTTCACCGAGGTGTTCGGGCAGCCGCTCAGGATTGGCAAATATCATCCGGGCGCGACCGAGACCGACAAGCAGTTGCTTTTGCGCGCGGTCTCGCGAATCGGCACCGATGCGGCGGCGATAATTCCGGAATCGATGCTGATTGAATTCACCGAGGCGCATCAGGGCGGCAGCTCGGAACTTTACCGATCGTTCTGCGAGTACCTGGACGCGCAGGTATCGAAGGCGGTGCTGGGGCAGACGCTGACCACCGAGATGCCGTCAAGCGGCGGATCGCGCGCGGCGGCGGAGGTGCACGACTCGGTGCGCCGCGACATCCTGGCCGCGGACGCGCGGCGGCTTCAGGCGACGCTGAATCGCGACCTGGTCCGGCCGATCGTGGACTTGAACCTCGGGCCGCGAAGGCGATACCCGCAGCTCGTGCTCGGATTGCCGGACGACGAGGACGTGAAAGAGTTCGCGGATATAATCGCGGAACTCGTCGATCGCGGTCTCAGCATCAGCCAAAAGGCGGTGCTCGATCGCCTCGGCCTGCTTCCGCCGGACGCTGGCGACGCCGTGCTCTCGCC
>JASHOJ010000204.1 GCA_030041155.1 Candidatus Binataceae bacterium
GAGATAGAAATCAGCAACTTCGCGCGGAGCGATTTCCTTCTTGCGCACCAGCTCGCGCAGTTCCCATGCTTCGATATACGGATTCAGCATCGCGACTCCCTCTGATTTGCCTTCGATTTTATGCCCGG
Organism: Candidatus Binataceae bacterium; assembly: GCA_030041155.1. GTDB lineage: Bacteria > Desulfobacterota > Binatia > Binatales > Binataceae > JBARDN01. Next base: position 129 of record JASHOJ010000204.1, read on the forward strand.
TTCGCAGCGACGCGCCGTCACATCAGTCGAGCGGCGGATGCTTGTCCTTCCATGGGCGAGCTTCCTCGAACTGCTGCGCGAGCCCGATGATCGTGACCTCATCGGCTGGCCTTCCGACGATTTGAAATCCGATCGGGAGTCCCGCCTTGTTGAATCCGTTTGGCAGCGAGAATGCCGGCTGGCCGGTTGCATTGAACGGAAAGGTATAGGGGATCCATTCGGGCAGCTCTTCGAGGTAGTTATCCGGGCGCGACGGCAGCGTGCCGATCTTGACCGCTGGCCGCGCAAGAGTCGGCGAAATTATCGCGTCGTAAGCGCCCAGCGCCTGTACTATCTCGCGTGAAATGTTGTGCATCGAGGCGACGGTCAGGATGTAATCGCATGCGCTTAGTTTGCGGCCCTGTTCCCATGCGAATCGAACGACCGGATCCATCAACTCAGGATTTTTGACCGCGATGGTACTGATGCCGGCGACGATCAGCTTCATGCATACGTCGCGAAGCATCGCGCCCGGATCGATTTTCACCGGCTCCACGCGATGGCCCAGGTCTTCAAGGACTTTCGCCCCCTGTTCGCATGCCGCCTCGGATTCGGCGTCGCCGCGCGTAATCGCACTCTTCGGCAGCATCGCGATCTTCAGGTTTCGCGGCGCTATCTTGACCGCCGATCGAAACGACGCCACCGGGTCGGGCGCCCAGTAGGGATCGCCAAGAACCGCGCCGCTCAGCACATCCATGAACATCCCGATATCACGCACACTGCGCGCCATCGGACCGTATGTTGCAAATCCCGCCCACGCTTCTCCCGCAACCGGCGCGAGAGTGATTCGTCCGCGCGCGGGTTTAAGCCCAACAATCCCGCAGCATGCGGACGGGATGCGAATCGATCCGCCACCGTCGCTGCCTTGCGCAATCGGTCCCAGTCCCGCCGCGACCGCGCCGGCAGCGCCTCCGCTGGAGCCGCCGGTGGTATGCTCCAGATTCCACGGATTACGGGCGGGTGGGCACAGACCGCCTTCGGTGGTCGGTCGCGCTCCAAACTCCGGGGTGGAGGTTTTTCCGATCAAGATTCCACCCGCATTGCGCATTCGCACGACTATTTCGTCGTCAGCCGCCGGGCGGAAATTCTCGTAGTTTCGCGAGCCCATCGTGGTGCGGACGTCGCTGGTCCAGTTGAGATCCTTGATCGAGTACGGCACTCCGAACATCAGGCACTTGCGCCGTTCGGCATCGCCGAGCTTCTCAAGCCGCTCGGCGTCGGCAAAGGCGCGCTCGGGCGTAAGCGTCATGAAAGCGCCGAGCTTCGAATTGAGTTTCTGCGCGCGCGCGACAAAAAACTCCGCAACTTCGCGCGGCCTGATCTGTCCGCCAAGAACCAGGTCGCGCAGTTCAATCGCGTCCATGTATGGATTCAGTTGCATCGTGACTCTCCTTGCAGCATCACCTTTGCCGCGTCACTAATTGCGGCTCGGCGGATTCGCGCCGCCGGACACCGTGCTTGTTAGCCCAAATTCAGTGCGAGCGCCAAATGCGGATGCGCCAGAAAAGCGGCCGCAATCGCACACCTGGACCATGCGCGCTAATCTTCTTATGCGCTCGCAAGGCGCTCGTGCGCTAAGCGAGTAAGATTCGAGTTGCGCGATGGAAGCACGCACGGTGATTCTCTGGATACACGCCCTATCCGGCGCGGCGTGGGTGGCCGCGTGCGGATGCTTCGTTATCGCGGGACTCGCGATCGTTGCGGGTGGTGAGGAGCAGGCAAACTTCGCGCTCATCGCGGCTCCGAAAATCGACGCGTTCAACCTTATCGCAGCCGCGATCTTGCTCGTCACCGGCGGTATCAATCTCGCGCTGGCCGGCATCACGCGCAATTTCCGATTCTCGGGCCAGTTCGGATTGATTCTCGGCGCAAAGGTGATCTTGTTTATCGCGATGGCGCTGGCGATGGGACGCGCGATGCGAATCACCGCATCACTGCGAGCTTCCGGCGCCGCAAGCAAGCCGCCGGCGCCGGAGATCGCGCGCAGCACAAAACGGACGCTCTGGGTCCATGGAGCAATCGCGGTGATGGGGGGTATCGCACTCCTGTTGGGCCTCTGGCTGATGGGATCATGACGTGAAGCGGTCAGCGAAAGTTGTCTCGATATTCGGTGCGCCGATGTTCGGCGCCGCGATCATTCTGATAATGATTTTTGCCGCCGCGCCGCCGATATCCGCTTTCAACGTGCTCTCGTCGCAGAACCAGGCAAATCCCACTCAGAACAGCCCCGCGCCACTCCCACCCGCACCTCAGGCGCCTCCACCGTCGGAAAATCAATTGCAAATCCCCCAAGTCTCGCCGCCCACGCCCAATCCGGCGCTCAGTCGCAAGGCAACCGACTATCTGCGCACGAGGCGACTGCCATTCGTCACCGCGCAGGTCTTCAGCGATGCCGCCGGACGAGCTACGTCGATCGTATTGTCAGGCCAGGTCGCAACCGCATTCGGCAAACAGGATGCGGCGGCAAAGGCGCGCAAGTTTGTTGGTAATGCCGAACTGGCGATTCAAAACCAGATTCAAGTCGTGCCGAGCCTGGCCTCGCGCGCTCCGATGCCGGCGAATCAAGGCGGAGAGCTGGAGCTGCCGACTATCTTTCAGGGATGTTGGCAGCTTGTGCGCGATACGCAGGCCGGACCGGTAGAACTGGTGCCGGGCGGCGCGAATGTCGGATGCGAATATACGCAGGATTCGGGCGGATTTTGCTATAAGCGCGACGCGGCCGGAAAATTTGAGCCCACTTTTTCGTCGCTCAGGATAAATCCCGGCCTGTATGGAAATATGGGCGACCAGTGGTCGCGGCTGGAGGTTCTTTCGACCGACGGCGTAAGCACGGCGCGGATGCGCTTCCTCCTCCATCATGGCGGGAGCGCCGGGCCGGTAATCCCGTTCTTCGGCGCGCTGGGCGGCGGCGGAGTGATAGACGAAACCCACGATTTTACCTGCCGCGTTGACGGCAATCGCATGCAGTGCACAGATCACGAAAACGGCCGGTTCGATGGCGAGCCGTGGTGCGAGGCTGACCATCTGGATGAATTCGTGCGCACGGAAAACTAAACCGGGAACTCAGGCCAGATGGTGATGACGCAGCCTCCTCCACGCATTCAGATCGGTTCCTTTACGGTGGCGTTCCTGACCGACGGCCTGTGGCGCAACGACGGCGGCTGCATGTTCGGCGTGGTGCCGCGCGAGTTGTGGAAGAAGGACCATCCGCCGGACGAACTCAACCGGATTCGGCTCAACCTCACATGCCCCCTAATCATCCGCGGACGCGACGCAATCCTGATCGACACCGGAATCGGCAACCGGTTGAGCGACGTTGAGCGCAGGATTTTCGACCATCGTGACGGATGGCTGCCTGACCATATTCAGGCCCTCGGGATGGAACCGGGCGATGTCACAGCAGTGGTTTGCTCCCATCTGCATTTCGACCACGTCGGCGGAATCGTGCGGCGGCGAAACTCGGGCCTCCTGGAGGCGGCTTTTCCGAACGCGCGGATTTTTGTGCAGAAAGGCGAGCTTGAGGTCGCGAGCAACACCCGCAACGAACGACTCCATGCCGCGTACCGCCATATCGGCGAGATACTCGCGCCAGTCGCCAGCCGAATCGAGGCAATCGAGGGGCCAGCTTCGATAATCGGCGGCGTCACCGCGATGCCGACCGGCGGCCATACTCGCGATCATCAAATTTGCATCATCGAGGACGGTGGTGATGCATTAGCGCATCTTGCCGATATCGTCCCTACCCGGTCACACATGCGCGGACCGTGGAATCAGGCCTACGACCTCGATGCTCTGACGACCATGAAAAAGAAGGCTCTGTATCTAGGCCGCGCGGTGGCTGAGCGCACCTGGGTATCCTTCGCGCACGACGATCATGTCTTCGCGGCGCGGGTGAAGAACGACGCCGGTCGTCTCGTCCTTACAAACGGAGTGATGGTTTCTGAAGGGTTGGATGGATGACTTCTCGTCACGATCTGCCGCTGAGCGGAGCGCATCTGGCAATGGGTCGAGCGCGCGATTCGGCGCGAGTCTTGCTGGATCCGGACTCACGATGACCTGCAAATTAGCTGACTTGTCGCGGCGCGCAGGCTTTGTTATACTATTAGCGTGCTGAGCTTGAAAAATAGCACAGCTTTCGCCTCGACCGCCGCCTGTCCTCCTCCTTTTCAAACGCCCGTAACCCAAGGAGTTGGCCGATGGCAGAAGTGAATCATTTCGAGCGCGTCATCAAGGAAGATCGGGCCGCTCGCGAAGCAGAAAAATGGAGCGGAACACTCCTTGAGTATTTGGAGCTTGTCAAAGCCGATCCTACTCTTACCAAACTGTCCCACGCGCGAATCTACGACATGATGATGGTGGCGGGCGCTCGCTCAATCCAGGAGAGCGACGACCCGCGCACCAAGCGGCTCTACAAAGACGAGCCGGTAAAAGTGTTTGGATTTTTCTCCGATGAGTTTTTCGGAATCGAGCGGACGATTTCGCAAATTGTGCGCTATTTCCATTCTGCGTCGCTGAAGGGCGAAGAATCGCGGCAGGTGCTCTACCTGATGGGCCCGGTCGGATCAGGCAAATCGTCTTTGGTTGAGAGAATTCAGCGCGGGCTGGAGCAAATGCCTGTCGTCTACACGATCCAGGGATGCCCGATGCACGAGGAGCCGCTGCATCTCATTCCGCGGCATCTGCGACGCGAATTCGAAAAGATGCTGGGCGTGCATATCGAGGGCGATCTGTGCCCGGTGTGCCGCTATCGGCTGAAGGTCGACCACAATCAGCACTACGAGGAATTCCCGATCGAGACGCGCAGCTTCTCAAAACGCAATCGCGTCGGAGTTGGGGTGGTGCCGCCGGTCGATCCGAATAATCAGGACACCTCGGTGCTGATCGGCAGCGAGGATATTTCCAAGCTGGACCAGTATTCCGAAGGCGACCCGCGAGTGCTAGAGCTCAACGGCGCGCTGAACGTCGGGAACCGCGGAATCGTTGAGTTTATCGAGGTTTTCAAGAACGAAACCGAGTATCTGCACGCGATGATCACCGCCACGCAGGAAAAGGTCATCCCGGCGCCCGGACGCCATGGGATGGTCTACGTGGACACCACTATCGTGGCGCACTCGAACGAGGCGGAGTGGCAGAAATTCAAGGCTGACCACACCAACGAAGCGATTCTCGACCGTATCGTCGTGGTGAAGGTCCCATACAACCTGCGCCTGTCCGAGGAAGTCAAGATTTACCAGAAGATCATCCGCAACTCGGACTTCCGCGCGCACGTGGCTCCGCACACGCTGGAACTCGCCTCGATGTTCGCGATCCTGTCGCGGCTTGAGCCCACCTCCAAGTGCGACCTGATGACCAAGCTCCGGCTCTACAACGG
>JASHOJ010000205.1 GCA_030041155.1 Candidatus Binataceae bacterium
CCGCCGCGGTCGAATTTCTGGCTCATCTTGCGGAAGGAAAGAGCGCGATCGTCTTCGGACCGGGAGTCGGGATGAACGACGATACGCGGGAGCTGCTCGGATGGATATTGCGCGAGGGCGCGGCGCCGTCGCGGCCGGTGCTTATAGATGCGGACGGACTAAATGCGCTTGCGGCGGAAGGCTGCGCCAAGGCTATATCCGCGCGCGGGCCGCTCGTGATGACGCCGCATCCGGGCGAGATGGCGCGGTTGCTCAATTCCAGTGTGCGCGAGGTTAACGCCGATCGAATCAGCGCGGCGCGCAATCTTGCCCGGCTTACCGGCGCGAGTGTGCTGCTGAAGGGCTCGCGATCGGTGGTCGCCAATGCGGATGGCGACATCTATGTGAATTCCAGCGGAAATCCGGGGATGGCGACGCCGGGAATGGGTGACGCGCTGTCGGGAATCGTGGGCGCGCTGCTGGCGTCGGGGATGCGTCCGTTCGAGGCGCTGGCGCTCGGAGTTTTCCTGCACGGATACGCGGCGGATCGGGTTGCGGCGCGAAGGGGCCAGGTCGGCTTTCTTGCCGGCGACGTGATCGAGGAATTGCCCGCCGCGCGCGAAGCGCTAATCGCGCCGGCAGCACCGCGTTAACCGCGAGACTCAATCGAGGTGCAGGCCTATAATAACGGCGCTGAGCAGGCGCTAAGTTGATGAGCACGGGCGAACATCATAGGCGAGAACAACATAAGGAGGGATCCGCGGCCGCCGTCTTGAGAGTGGAAAGCCATTCCGCTCACGAAACCAAGGCATGGGGCCGCCGTCTCGCCTCGGTGCTGGAAGGAGGAGAATTGCTCGGCCTTATCGGCGAGCTCGGAGCGGGCAAGACCTGCTTTATCAAGGGGCTTGCGCGCGGGCTCAGGCTGAGCGAAGAGGAAATCCTAAGCCCGACCTTCACGATGATTCAGGAGCATCACGGGCGCTTCCCGTTTTTTCATATCGATCTTTACCGGCTGGAGAGCGCCGGTCTGGAGGACCTTGGCCTGCGCGAATACCTGTTCTCTGAAGGTGTCGCGGCGGTTGAATGGTTCGAGCGCCTGAACGACTACTCGGCGCTGGAGCATCTCGAGATCAGGATTGTCTATTCCGGCGCAAGCGAGCGGATAATCGAGTTCAGCGCGTCCGACGAGCGCCATCGCGGCGTTATCGCGGCTCTCAAGCGCCACTTCGGCTAGGCCTGCGCAGTCGCGTCAGTTCTCCCTAGCGGGGGCTGGTTTGAGGCCTGAAATCCGCCCATAATCAACATTTACCTCGTCCGTTGTGGGCGGGAACGCGTCTTGTCCCTGATCGTACAGAAATACGGCGGAACTTCGGTCGGATCGGTTGACCGAATCAAGGCGGTTGCCGAGCGCGTCGCGCGCGGACGCCAAGCGGGCCGGAAGATGGTGGTCGTCGTCTCCGCGATGGCGGGCGAGACGAATCGACTTTTCAAGCTTGCGTCGGAACTGAGCGACACGCCCGATCTGCGCGAGACCGACGCACTGGTTTCTACCGGCGAGCAAGTGTCGGCGGCGCTGCTTTCGATACGCCTGCAATCGCTCGGAGTTCCAGCGATCTCGTTTGTGGCCGATCAATTGAAAATCGCGACCGACTCGAACCACGGGCGGGCGCGAATCAAGTCGGTTGAATGCGATCGGGTGGTGAAGGAGCTGGAACGCGGCAGGATAGTGGTAGTAGCGGGATATCAGGGCGTGGACGCGAACGGAAACATCACGACCCTTGGACGCGGCGCCTCGGATTTGACCGCGGTTGCGCTGGCGGCGGCTCTGAAAGCTGACGCGTGCGAAATCTACACCGACGTTGACGGCGTTTACACCGCCGATCCCAATCTCTGCCCGCGCGCCAGGAAACTCAGGCGCGTCTCCTACGACGAGATGCTGGAGATGGCGGCGCTGGGCGCCAAGGTTCTGCAGGGCCGCTCGGTAGAGCTGGCGCGGCGCTATAATGTGCCGTTGGTTGTGCTTTCAAGCTTCTCCGACTCGGAAGGAACCTGGGTCGGCAAAGAGGATCGATCAATGGAGGACGTGCTGGTTTCGGGAGTAACGCTCGATCAGAACCAGAGCAAGATTACGATTGCCGGAGTGGAAGACAGTCCGGGATTGGCGGCGAAGATTTTCGGCCCGATTGCCGCGGCGGGAATCGTGATCGACATGATTATTCAGAACGCAAGCGCCGACGGGCATACCGACATGACGTTTACCGTCGCTCGCGACGACTTGAAGCGGGCGCTCGAGTTGATGCGCTCGATTGCGGCGGATATCGGCGCGGCGGGCGTCCGGCACGAGGCGCAGGTCGCGAAGGTATCGATCGTCGGGGTGGGGATGCGGACCCATGCGGGAGTCGCGGCAAAGATGTTCAACGTGCTGGCGGCGGAGCGGATCAATATCGAAATGATCGCGACCTCGGAGATCAAGGTCTCGGTTGTCGTCAACTCAAAGTACGGCGAGCTCGCGATGCGATCGTTGCACGACGCGTTTGTAAACGGCGGTGCGGCGGTCAGTTCGGCGGAGACTGTGTAAACGATGGCGGTTGCAAAGCATATCCAGGTTTACGACACCACGCTGCGCGACGGGTGCCAGTCCGAAGACATGTCGCTGACGGTGGACGACAAGGTCGAGATCGCGGTGGCGCTCGATCGGATGGGCTTCGACTATATAGAGGGCGGATGGCCGGGTTCGAACGATCGCGATGCGGAATTTTTTCGCGCGATCAAAAGAGCGCGGCTCCAGCATGCAAAAATCGCGGCCTTCGGCGCGACCCGGCGCGCTGGAATTCGCGCCGCGAAAGATCGAAATCTCGAACTGCTGCTCCGCGCCGAGACGCCGGTCGCGACCGTGGTCGGCAAGACCTGGGATTTTCATGTTCGCGAGGCGCTCAGAATTCCGCTGGCCGCGAATCTGGAAATCCTGAACGACACGATCGCGTTTCTTGCAAAGAACGTTGACGAGGCGATCTTCGATGCCGAGCATTTCTTCGACGGCTATCTGTCAAACCCGGATTACGCGCTGGAATGCCTGAAAGCCGCCGATAGCGCGGGCGCTCATCTGATTTGCCTGTGCGACACCAATGGCGGGCGGCTGCCCGGCGAGATCGAGGCGGGCGTCAGGGCGGCGCGCGCCACGGTGAGCTGTCCGATCGCGATTCATTGCCATAATGACGCCGAACTGGCGGTGGCGAATACTCTGGCGGCGGTCGCCGCCGGCGCGTCGCAGGTGCAGGGAACAATCAACGGGGTCGGCGAGCGATGCGGCAACGCGAACCTGGTCTCGATTATCGCGGACCTGCAATTAAAACTCGGGTACAACTGCGTTCCCACGGCACGCCTGAAGCAACTGCGCGAAGTCGCGATGCTGGTGTACGAGCTTGCGAATATCACTCCGTTCGCGCGGCAACCGTATGTCGGACGCAGCGCGTTCGCGCACAAGGCGGGGCTGCACGTCTCGGGACTCCAGCGCAACTCGCGCACTTATGAGCATCTCGATCCGGCAAGCGTCGGCAACGATCGCCGCGTGCTGTTGTCGGAGCTGTCGGGCCGCGCCAACCTGGTTTACAAGGCGCGCGAGTTCGGCATCGATATCGACGCATCCAGCGACAAGATTCAGCCGCTGCTCGATGAATTAAAGCGGCTGGAGGGCGAGGGCTATGCTTTCGACGGCGCGGACGCGTCGTTCGAGTTGTTGATGCTGCGCACGCTCGGACTCGCGAAGGATCATTTCGGGTTCGTGAGCTTTCGGGTGCTAGACGACAAGTGGCACGAGGATCACGCGCCGTTCAGCGAGGCGGTGGTCGTGATCGAAGGACCCGACGGTGTGCGCACCCGCAACGCGGCGATTGGCAATGGTCCGGTGAACGCGCTCGATTCCGCGCTGCGCAGCGCGCTCATACCGTACTATCCGAACCTGCAGCCGATGCATCTGGCGGATTACAAGGTTCGCGTGCTCGACAACGGGCGCGGCACCGCCGCGCGGGTGCGGGTGCTTATCGAATCGACTGACGGAAAGCGCCGCTGGGGCACGGTTGGCCTGTCCGACAACGTGGTTGAAGCGAGCTGGCAGGCATTGGTTGACTCGGTCGAGTACAAGCTGCACAAGGATAACTTGAAGCCTCGGCAGCGGCCGCAAATCAGGGCCAATGGCGCCGCGCCGCGCTCTGGCCGCGCGAGCGCGACCGAAGGTTCAGGCGCAGCCAAGGGCTGACAATCGGAAAATCCGCCGCGGGAGAATCTCAGATGGGCCTCTTAAGCCGCACGCGCGAAGACATCGGAGTCGTCTTCGATCGCGATCCGGCGGCAAGGAGCACGCTTGAAGTTGTCCTCGCGTATCCGGGGCTGCACGCGATCTGGTTTCATCGGGCGGCGCACTGGTTCTGGATTCATCGATTGAAGCTGGTTGCGCGGCTGGTCAGCGAGCTTTCGCGGCTCATTACCGGAATTGAGATCCATCCGGGCGCTCAAATCGGCCGCCGCTTGTTCATCGATCACGGGATGGGCGTGGTGGTCGGCGAGACCGCCGAAATTGGCGATGACGTGCTGATCTATCAGGGAGTCACGCTCGGCGGCACCAGCCTCAAGAAGGAGAAACGGCATCCCACGATAGAGGATCACGTGATGATCAGCGCCGGCGCATCGGTGATCGGGCCGGTGCGGATCGGCCGCGGCAGCCGAATCGGGGCGGGCGCGGTGGTCGTCTCTTCGGCGCCGCCGTACTCAACGATCGTCGGAATTCCGGGCAAGGTGATCGAGGGCGAGAGCGCGCGCCACGACGTGGCGGAGCTCGAACATGGAAAGCTGCCCGATCCGGTGGCTCGCGCGATGAACTCGCTGGTGGAAAAGCTCAATCGGCTCGGGGTGCGGCTCGAAGAAATCGAGGAGCGCCAAGACTGCCTGGAAGACAAGGTGAGTGAGCATCATCCGGCGGACCGCGCATCCGCGCTCGGCAAGGATCGATAGATTTTCGGAATTGCTTGATTCGCGCAGCGCTCGCCCGGGATGAGACGCCAGGCGTGCGCCCTCACCCTCGCGTCACGATTGCTGCGACAAAGGAGCGCAGGAATCGCGCCGCTCTCCCTCTCTCGGCGGGCGAGGGTATTTCCAAATCGCCGTCATCGCCAAGCGGCGTCACTCCAACAGGTCATCCTGAGCGGTAGCGAAGGATCTCGCGCGGTCATCCGCGCGTTGATTCGGCTTAAAGGACGTGGCCGAATTCCGCGCGCATCGTATATTCGTTGGCGGCGCGAATCAGGTTACCGGCCGCAAACCGATCGCACGAAAAAGCCCCCAAGTCGGCGGTCCTGCTCTTTCCCTCAAGGATCAGCTCGGCTAACGCCGCGCCGAGCGCCGGAGCGGTCTTGAATCCGGTTCCGCTGAAGCCTGCCGCTACATAAAGGCCGGGCACCGCCGCAATCGGGCCGATTGCCGCGCGAGAGTCGGGGCTTACGTCATAGATTCCCGCATGACCGCGAACATACGCCGCGCCGCTCATCGGCGGCATCCGATGCGCGAGACGCTTTGCCGTCTCCTCGATAAACCGCGGGTCGTTTTCCTGCCGAAAATGGTCGGGGTCGGAGTTCTCGTCAGGCGCAAGCGCGCCCATCCCAGCCATCGTCAGATCGTCTCCGTCCGGGCGAAAATAAAAGCCCGCCACGGTGTCGATTATCGCGCAATGCCGGAGTTCTGCGGGCCGACGAAAGAATGCAATCTGCGCGCGCTCAGGCCTGATTCCGATTCTGGTGCCAAACGGCCCGAGCAGCGGATCGGTCCAGGGTCCGGTCGCGAGGCAGACGAAGTCCGCGCCATGAGTCTTGCCGGAAGCGTCGGTCACTCCGGCGCATCGCCCGGCGTCGGTCGCGAGCGCCGCAATCGGCGTCTTCAGGACAAATGCCGCGCCTTGCGCCCTGGCCGCATCGGCGAACGCGCGTGTCGTCTCGACCGGGTCCGCGTATCCGCTGCGCGGCTCATAGGCCGCCAATGCCAGATCGTCGACGCGAAGAGCCGGTTCGATCGCGCGAAATTGATCGATACTCATAAGATCGGTATCGACTCCGATTGCCTTCAGCATCGCGACATTCGAGCGCAGCTTCTCGACATTCTCAGATCCGGCCAGCACGGCGAAGCCGGTCCGTTTGAAACCGCATCGCCCACCGACCATCGAATCCCAGTTTTCGAAATACTTGAGGCTCTTCCAGGCAAGGTCCGCTTCCGGCGCGAATGTGTAATGCATCCGCACCAGCGCACCCGACCGAGACGACATTCCGGAGCAAATCTCCGCCTTGTCGAATACCGTGACCGCCGCGCCCGCGCGTGCGAGATGAAAGGCGAGACTACAGCCGACGACCCCTGCGCCGACTACTATCACTGCCGCGCCGCCGACTGCGGCGGATTGACCAGTATGCTCCGGCATTGGCTAATCTCTCTGCGTGCTAATACCGCATGTTTATCAATGGAGGCGGCTTTTATCGGCAGTCGCCGGTAATATAGATTAATAAGTTCGCGAAGGAATCATTAGGCGGCTGATGTCAATATACCTCGACCATAATGCGGGCGCGCCGATTCGTTCTGAAGCTCGCGCCGCGATACTGGGCGCGCTCGACGATTCGGAGGGGAATCCCGCGTCGGTGCATCGCGCGGGCCAGCGCGCGCGCCGCGCCTTGGAGAACGCTCGCGCCCGCGTCGCGGGCCTTATCGGGGCTGCGCCTGGCGAAATAGTGTTCACCAGCGGCGGCACTGAGGCAAACAACCTCGCCATTGCGGGAACTCTTCAGAAGTCAGGTCAGCGACGCCGCATAGTGACGACACTTGTCGAACATTCGTCGATTCTTGAGCCGCTTCGCGACCTCGAAGCTCGCGGCTGTGAGATAGTGAGAATCCCGCCCGATTGCGACGGGAGAGTCCCGCCGCAAGCGATCATGGACGCGATAGACAAGGCGACCGCGCTGGTCAGTGTCGGCCTGGTCAACGCGGAAGTCGGCAGCATCCTGAGCCTCGGTCATATTGCGCGCGATGCGCGGCGCGCGGGGGCTGTGTTTCATCTCGATGCCGCGCAGGCGGCGGGCAGAATTCCAATCGACGTAACAAAACTGAGATGCGATCTGATGACGCTCAGCGCTCATAAGCTTGGCGGACTTGCCGGCGCGGGCGCGCTCTA
>JASHOJ010000206.1 GCA_030041155.1 Candidatus Binataceae bacterium
GAAGCATCAAAGCGGCGAATCGACATGACCATGTCGTCTTCCATCTCGATCCGGACCGGTTCGCGATAGAGCGGCGAGAACACGTCAATTATTCCTCCGCGAACGCTGAAGTCTCCCGGTTCCTCGGTTTGCGGCAGACGCTGATAGCCCGCGCGCGCAAGCTCGGCCTCCAGCAGCTCCATATCGAGCCGCTCACCGGCAGCGATGCGAATTATCGATTCGTCAAGGCGCGCGCGCGGGATCATGCGCATCATCAGCGCCTCAATCGAGGTGACCACGATTGGCGATGCGGTCCGGCGCAGCGCGAACAGCGCCGCTATCTGCGCGGCCTGAGTGTCCGCGGGCGGCGAAAGATTCGCAAAGGGTTTGAACTCCCATGCCGGCAGATGATGCACACGGCTGCCGGGAGTGTCGCGCTCGCCGGGCTCGTCGAGGAAAAACTTGAGCTCGTGCGCCAGCGACTCCGCCTCTTTCGCCTGCGCGGTGATCGCGACAATCGGACGCTCCAATCCAAGCGCCACCTGACGCAGCGCGAGCGCGGCGGCTGCGCCCTTCAATCCGAGGAGCGGAAAGCGGCGCTCGTTTCCCGCTTCCAGGCGGGAAACGATTTCCGCAGCCGCTTCTCTGAGGCTTCGAAACACGCTTTGAACGCAAATTCGCCTTCTCGCGGTGAAAAGAATAATCCACGCGAGCGGCGGTTCCCGGCATTATAACAGAGATCCGGTTCGTGGGCAGGTTTGCCCACCAAATTTGATCGCCAAGTTTGATCGCAAAAATTCGGATGTCAGCGAAGTGAGTTCGCGCCCGGGTCTGGCAGCGCCGCGGGATCGGCGTTGGCCACCGGCTGTCCGTACTGCCCAACGTGGACCGCGATCTTCTTGGTCGCATGGCCGCCGCCCGGAAGCTGGCGAAGCACGGTCAGATACATCGTGTCGCCGGGCTTAAGCTTGGCGATTTCATCGTCGAGCTCCTGTTCGGTCCGGACCCGATTATCATCGACCGCGACGATCAAGTCGCCTGATAATCCCAGATCACCGTGCTTTGAAAGCGCCGACTCAACCACCGTGCCGACGATCGGAATCAGGTCGCCCAGAGTCGCGCCGGTCGCACCGAGTGCGCTCGCACTGGAAGGCGCCTGCACGCCAGCGGCCCATGCCGGACTATTAGGATCAACCTTCAGCACTTCGAGCCCGTGCTCCTCCGCGCCCTTGTAGCACTTAGTGGTCTCGGTGACGGTTATCCCAATGTAGGGCTTCTGATGCCGCAGCATCGGATTCGGATTCGGACGACTCCCATTGAGTGTGCTGGAATCGCCGTTTTCGGTATTCGGATAGTAGTTCGGATTGATCGAGGTCGTGTTCTCACCAGGACGGAAACTCCGCCCGCCGGGAATGACCTCGCTTCCGGCATTCGGCGGAGTGACCGAGGTTTGCGGCGCTATTTCCAACGTCGAGTCGTCTCCGCTCTGGCCTTGGGACCCGAGCGCGGGAGCGGACGGCGCGGACTCCTGCAATTGCGACTGCGTATCAGAGCCACCGTTCTGGGCGGCGGCGAATTCGGTTGCCGTGAATGAGGTCGCTGCTATCAGCGCCGCTACGAACACTACTGCCACAATGTACCGGGCTCTGATCATCTGACCTATCCGCTACAATCGGTCGCTCGGATCATAGGCTCGCGCGCGGCGATGCTCAAGCTAATCTTCCCCTGTCTTCCTGCGCTTGATGAAAGCCGCGGCGCATGCGAAATTTCCTTCATTCGCCATGAAAATCGTGTCCACCGTCGCGCTTTCACCTAACCAGCGCGAGATGATTGCCGGAGCTATCCCGCGCGCCGAGCTGTTCGACCGCGCGTGCCGCTCAATTGACGAAATAACCGAGATGATCTCTGGCGGATGCGACGTGATGCTCACGTTTCGTATGCCGCCGGACCTTCTTAGGCGCCTTCCCGGCCTCAAATGGGTTCAGTTGCTCAGTGCTGGCGCCGATCACGCGCTTTCCGGACCGCTCAGGGACGCGGCGATTCCGATTACCACTGCAAGCGGCGTGCACTCGACTCCAATCGCGGAATACACGCTGTGCTCGATGCTCGTGTATGCGCGACGCCTGCATATCGCGATTCGCGCGCAGTCACGCCATGAATGGGCCCGGCGCGTGATGCTTTCGAGCCTCGACGTTATTCGCGGCAAGACCCTCGGCATCGTGGGCTATGGATCGATTGGGCGCGAGACAGCGCGGCTGGCGGAGGCATTCGGGATGCGCGTGCTCGCACTCAAGCGCAACCCACAGGAGCATCGCGATGCCGGATGGACTCCAACCGGTCTCGGCGACCCGGGTGGACGGATTCCCGCCAAATGGTTTGGCGCTGAGGATCGCGCCGCGTTGCTGGCCGAAAGCGACTATATCAGCGTGACCCTGCCGCTTACCGATTACACACGCAAATTCATCGGCGCGCGCGAAATTGCCGCGATGAAGCCGGGCGCGTACATCGTCAATATCGGGCGCGGAGCGGTCATCGATGAGTCAGCGCTCGCCGATGCGCTAAGCGCCGGGAAAATAGGCGGGGCCGGACTCGACGTTTTCGAGCGCGAACCACTGGAAGCGGAAAGTCCGCTGTGGGACCTCGAACACGCGATTCTGACGCCGCATATGTCAGGTGATTTCCGCGGGTACATGGACATGGCGTGCGAGCTGTTCGCCGAAAATCTGCGCCGATTTCAATTGGGCGATCCGCTGCTGAATCGCGTTGACCCGGCGCAGGGCTACTAGATTTTTTTGCCGGCCGCGTTTAACCGCGTGTCCGCATCTTTTCCAGAAATCGGGTTTTGAGGTCGTCGAATGGTCCGTTGGACATGAATACCGCGACGTCGCCTGCGCGTGCATCGGCGGTCATCCGAGTCAGGATTTCGTCACTGGATGCGCACGCGGCGGCTACGGGACCGCGCGCCGAAATCGCGCGGGCAAGCATTCCAACGTCGAGCCTTTCGCTCTCGGCGATCGGGTCGTTTTCTTTGAAGTAGACCGGCCCGAGATAGACGCGCGCGGCGCAATCGAACGCGGACGCGAACGCATCCTGAAACACATTGCGGCGCGCGGTATTTGAACGCGGCTCGAAAGCGGCCAGAATCCTGCGTCCCGCAAAACGCTCGGCAATCGCCAAAAGTGTCACACCGATCGCGGTCGGATGATGCGCGAAATCATCCACCACGGTTATTCCCGCCGCCTCTCCGATCACCTGCTGCCGCCGCGCGACGCCAGTAAACGATTTCAGGCCGCCGGCGATGTCGCCGATCGGGATTCCGCATTCGATCAGCAGAGCCGCTACGCCGAGCGCGTTGGCGACGTTCATCCGGCCGCCGATCGGCAGATGTATTTCGCGGGCTATAGGCTTGTCACCGTGAACAATCGCGAAATGCGCGCCGTCTGTTCCGATTCGCAGAGCTTCCGCGCGAAAGTCGCCCGCGTGAAGGCCAAATGTCACGCGATGCGCCGCGGTATCGCGGCAAGCGGCGATTGCGTGCGGGAAGTCGGCGCACACGGCAAGCACGCGATCCTCGTCCAGCTCTTTGGCGAGCTTAACGAAACTCGATTTCACGTGGTCGAGGTCGCGATATATGTCGGCATGGTCGAATTCGACCGCGGTAATTATCGCGCCATGCGCGCCATAATGAAGAAACTTCGGCCCTTTATCGAAGAAAGCGGTGTCGTACTCGTCGCCCTCGATCACGAAGTCCCATCCCGCGCCGAGCCGATAATTCGAGCCGAAATTGTTTGCTAGCCCGCCCACCAGCATCGAGGGATCGCGTCCCGCCGCCGCAAGCACCTGCGCCATCATCGCGGTCGAGGTTGTCTTGCCGTGCGTTCCCGCGACCATCAAAACTCGGCGATCGGACAGGAAAAAATGCCACAACGCCTCGGGCATCGAGAGATAAGGTATCCGCGAGGCGAGTAAAGCCACGGCCTCTGGATTGACGCGCGGAATCACGTTGCCGACGATCGCGATATCGGGAGCGGGATTCAGATTCGCCGCGGCAAAGCTATGAAAGAGCCGTACATTGAGCTTGCGCAGCAAACCCGCCGCCGGTTCATAGAACTGATTATCCGAGCCGCTGACCTTGAAGCCGCGTTCGACAAGCATTCCGGCAAGAGCCGTCATCGCGGTGCCGGCGATTCCAATCAGATGCACTCGCGCGATATTCTTCGGGACGCTGGCCAGCCGCGCCGCGCTTGCCGCATCAGGCGCCATCGATCGCTTCCATGATGAGGTCGTGGATTCGCGGACGAAACTCGCGGATCCCCTGATTCTCGCGGCGCGGATGCACCCGGTTGGTCAATATCGAAACCGCGATTCCGCGCGAGGGCTCGATCCAAATCGAGGTTCCGGTGAAACCGAGATGCCCCACCGCTTCGGTCGAGAAGCGGCTGCCGGAACTCGACCCGACCGGCGACGGCGTGTCCCATCCAAGCGCCCAGGTTGATCCGGCGGTCGCGGTATCCCGGCTCCAGAATTCGCGCACAATTTTCTGCGGCAGGAAATCGGAACGGCGGCCCCAGCAGGCGATTAGCTCGCGCACAATTCGGTCCACCTCGCGAACGGGAGCGAAAAGCCCGGCGTGCCCCGCCACTCCGCCCATTGCATACGCGTTCTCATCGTCGACTTCGCCGACCAGCAGCCGTTTGCGCGACGGACAGATCTCGGTCGGCGCAAACATATTGGTGACTGGCTCGAGCCGGCGCGATCGCACCAGCGCGATATCGATAAAGTCGGTCGCCCGCATCCCAAGCGGGCGGAATATCCGCTCCCGGCAGAAGCGGTTAAGCGGCATGGAGCTGATTTTCTCAACCGTTTCGCCGAGCAGCATGAAATTCAGATCCGAATAGATAGCTCTCGCGGTCGGCGGTGCATCGGGCTTTTCGCGATGGATTTCCTCGTAGACAAATTCCTTGGCGCCGTAACTCGCCATAAAATTGACCTTGCTGCCGGTGCGTTCAGCCTCGGCCACTCGCTCATAGAACGGCCGCCACGGCGCAAGTCCCGAGCAATGCGCCAACAGATTGCGAAAAGTGATGCCGGTTTTGCCGTGCACGCCGAAATTGTGAAAAAAACGGGTGACCCGATCGTCAAGGCGCAGCTTGCCCTCGCGCGCCAGCATCATCACCGCGGTAGTGGTCGCAAGCGGCTTAGTCAACGACGAAAGATCGAACACGGTGTCGATTGCCATCGGGGTGCGCTGCGGGACGATCGATCGAAAGCCAAACGCGCCTTCAAACACGATGTTCGCGCCGACCCGAACGATCACGGCTGCGCCGGGAATCGCCCCGCGCTCTATCGCCTCGCCAAACGCTCGCTCGACCTCAGTCCATCCCAAAAGAGATCAGTCCTCGACTCCTCGCGCCCCGCCGGACGCTTCGCTTCGTTCCTCAAATATGTGGCGAGATCGAAGCGCCTGCAACTACATAAGAGCACGCGCGTAAACAAGCCGCGCCGCCAGACCGATCGCGCGTAAGTTTAAGCGCGTCAGTCCGTGACCGCCGACTCGATGATGCGGAGCGTGCGCGCGTCGGCGTCAACCTGCGCGCGCACACCGAACGGCAGCGCGAAGTTCTCGGTGCCGTGCCCCGCTTCGATACCCGCGAGCACCGGGATGCCCAAGTCTTCGGTTTCCTCGGCGATGAAGCGCGCGATCAACTTTGCTTCGGCCTCGCTGCCTTCCGGCGGTCGAATCGCGCCGAACACGATTCCAGCGGCAGCGCCGAGAATTCCCCCTTGCCGCAACTGCACCAGCATCCGATCGATCCGGTAAGCGCGCTCACCGACATCCTCAAGAAAAATGATCTTGCCGCGCAGATCCGGCGCGTACGGTGTCGCCAGCATCGCAACCAGCACCGACAGGCATCCACCCGCCAGCTCGCCTTCCGCGACCCCGGTATGAATTCGGTCGCGGCCGTGAAGCTCGAAGGCGCCAAGCTCTCCGATGAGCAGGCGGCGCAGATGGTCGAATGAGCGCGCGCTGAGCCCGCGGGCAAAATCCATCGCGACCATCGGTCCGTGGATTGTGGTGATGCGCGCGCGCGCCACTACCGCGTTCAGAAGGAATGTCTCGTCGGAAAATCCGACCAACGGCTTGGGCGAACGTGCTATAGCATCGAAATCGAGCAGCGGCAGCAGCCGCCCGCATCCATAGCCGCCTCGCGCCGCGAAAATCGCGCGGACATCATTGTCGGCGAAATAGTTCAGCAATTCCCGGGCGCGGTCACGATCCTCACCGGCCAGTATTCCCGAACGCGCCAGCGCGCGCTCGGAAACCTTGACTCGAAACCCCATCGCGCTGAGTGCGCCAACGCCGCGCTCCAGGTACTCGCGATCGATAGCGGCGGCGGGCGCCACCACGCCCACCGTGTCTCCCGGTCGCAAGGCGGGCGGCTTTACCGGTTGCGAACCCATCCGCTTTGACGCCGCGCCGCTCCTCTACAGGTTGTTTTTGTAATCCTGCTCGATGAGCTTATCCAATTTCTGCTCGGTTTCCTTGCCGGGCGCGATATATCGGCCAAAAGAAATGCGCCCCCGTGCCGGCCATGATTGCGGCTGCCACAGCGCCGAACGGATAAGGGCCTTGCCGCAATGGAAGAAACATTCGCGCACGTGAACCCGCATCGCCATAATCGCTGGCGCTCCGCGCGCGGACAAGCGCTCCAGAACGGCCGGATCTACGGTCAGCTCCGCAACGCCATTTACGCGCAGAGTTTCGTCGGTATCCGGAACCATGAAGATCAGCCCGACGTGAGGATTCGCAAGGATGTTCCTGAAGCCAAACGCCAGCCGGTTGCCCTTGCGCTCCGGGATCAGAAGAGTGTGGCTGTCGAGGATCGCAACAAAGCCCGCCGGATCGCCTTTGGGCGAAACGTCCTGATTCCCTTCGGCATCGGCGGTGCCAATCACCAGGAATGGCGAGCGTCCAATAAATTCGATCGCCTGTTCGTCAAGGGCGGTCAGCAGCTTTTTCGGAGTGGCGGGATGCGGGTCATGGAGGCGCGCCCTAAGTTGCTCGACAGTTGTGATGCTGTAGGGATCAGAATTTTGCACGGTCAGACCTCCGCAGGGTACTCCGCAGCCGTGTTTAGCCGACTCTCAGAGTAGGCGATATGCGCAGCGTAGTCGAACCGGCGCGAATACTGACGATTTGGTCGGCGGCAAGTGGCCTTCAAGCCGGAGCGGCTGCGAATCCCGCGCCATCGCCGCGCAAAATCGCGTCGAAACGCATCCCCCCAAGATACTGACGGCGCGCCTCATCATCGGTGACGGCGGCGCGGCGAACGTCTCGCCGCAGAATCGGCCATATGCCCCCAACCATCGGATGCCGCCCCTGCCGGTAGGAGAAGAAGTAATACATGAACTGGCGCAGGGTCGATCGGCGTGACTCCGCGGCAAGTCCCCGTCCGCCGGCCACGGTGAAAATCGTGTGCAGCATCCGCGGGATGGAATAGAAACCCTTGAACGCGTCGCGATATGCCTGCATCCACGCAGCGGTGTCGAGCCGGTCGTGCTTGAGCGTGACGTGCTGGGAATCAAGGTTGTTGAAATCCCAATCGATTATGGAGCCGTCCTTCGTGTAGCGGACCTGATCCTCGGTGCCGGGCAGGGGAGTCATGATGAAGAACGAAACGATGTCGAATCCGATCTTCTTGAGCGTTGCAGCCGCTACCCGTCCGCAATCCGCGCCGTCAAAAGGGAAGCCCAGCATATATCCCGCGTGCACCGACACGCCGACCCGATGCCAGTTGTTGACCACACGGCGGTACTTATCGATTACCCGCGCGCGCGCTTCCTCGAGCTTCATCTTGTGCTGGCGGTCGTCGGTGTTCTGGTATTTGGTCGCGAAGTTCAGGTTGTCGGGATTCAGCGACTCGATCCCGACAAATGCCTGATAGCATCCCGCGGCGGCCGCGAGTTCGGTGAAGCGCTTGCTGCGCCGATGCTTGGCGGTTTCGGTCTCGCCCGGCGCCAGGTTCGCATAGCAGGACGCGTCAACGTCAACCTGCATCATGAAGGAAAATTTCGGATATTCCTTTTTGACGTCTACCAGTCCGGTCAGGATTTCTTCCCATCGCGGCGATCGGAAAAAATCGTCGTCAACCAGGAACAACGATTCGATTGAGTGATTGCGGCAGGCGTCGCGCACCCAGGTTACCACCGCATCCGGCTCCCGCGATCTCATGGTACGGCCCATCACGTTCTTCACGCTGCAGTAGGAGCAGGTGAAAGGGCATCCACGCGAAGTGTCGATAGTGGTCATCCGGGTGTTGAAAAACCGGGTCAGATACCGATCGTCAAGCACGGGCAGCAGCGCATCGGTGATAAGCGGAACGATAATGTCGTCGCGCCCGGTCTTGGCGCGGATTCCCTCCGTCACCGAATAGTTGAGCTTCAGTTCACCGCGCAGAAAATCTTCGACGATCCCGCCCCATAGATTTTCCGCTTCGCCGACGATCGTGGTGATGCCGCACTCGTTCAGGAACTTCACCGAATCGGGATATCCGCTGACATGAAACCCGCCCATCATCACCGGCACACCAAGGGCCTTGAACTGGAGTGCGATGTCTCGGCCGCGCGGGTACTGGTTCGACTGCACTCCGGAAAGGCCGATCAGCAACTCGACTCCATCTCCGTGGGCCTTTTCCTTGATCGCCTTGATGGTCTCGGGGCTGATTACGCCATCGCAAATCTCGTCCCAGATAACGGTTTCGAGCTGCACGTTGCGCTCGGCCGCATATTTGCGGTTGAATGCCGCGTTCAGAGCCGCAAGAACGGTAAGCGTGTTGTTGGGTTGGACCCCGAACCGGAAGAACTGAACGTAACCCTCGTCATTGTAGCGCGAAGGTTTGATGAAATAGACGCGTACGGTCCGGCACGGCTCAGGATGCAGCGCGCCCGCCGCCAGAGCGCCGGCGCTTGCGGTAAGTTGCAAAGGAACTGCGGGCTGCTTGCCGCCGTAGCGATTGCGCCCGAGCAGCATGTAGAGAAGTACCGTAGAGACGGTGAAAAAAGCTGCAAGTGCTACCAAGATCAATACCATCTATGATTCCTCTCCAAATCCCCAGCCCCAGGCTCAAACTTCATACTTTCCACGCTCTAACCGGCCGGTCAGAGTAAACTAATCCCGACCGGCGAAGTCAACCATTTTATGGGTCTTTTCTAACTTGGCGCCGAGGACCGGCGCTACTAGACACATGTTAACGTGCCAGAAAAAACCAATCCAGCATTTTTCGGATGATTTCGACCTGAACGACAGCCGTTGTCATCAGCGAGTCACGGTTCTCGGCAACAAATTGGCTAACGATACATTTCAACCAAATTGATAAGACCCAGGTCGCGATAGCGCTCGACCAGGTAGCCTTTGATCTCCTGCACCGAATCCATCTGCAATGTTTCGCGTGCAACCAGCCGCGCCGTCTGATAATCGACCTCGCGCACCAGCTTCCGCACCACCGGGATAAACAGCGGCGACAGGCTCAGTTCGTCGAGACCGAGGCCTATCAGCAGAAGCGTCGCGAGCGGATCGCTGGCCATCTCGCCGCAGATGCCGACTTCCTTGTCGGCGGCGCGCGCCACGTTGACGACCTCCGAGATCGCGGAGATGACCGCCGGATGAAACGGCTCATACAGGTGCGCGACCTTGGGATTATTGCGATCGGCGGCAAGCAAATATTGGATCAGATCGTTGGTGCCAATCGAGAAAAAGTCTACTTCGCGCGCAAGCTGCGGCGCCAGCCACACCGCGGATGGCACTTCAACCATTATTCCGAGCTCGACTTTCGGGTTGTGCTCGATTCCTTCTTTGAACAGCTCGTGCTGTGATTCTTCGAGCAGTTCCTTGGCACGTCGCAGCTCTTCGAGCGACGAGATCATCGGAAACAGGATGCGGACATTGAACTTCGCGGCAACGCGCAGGATCGCGCGCAGTTGGACCTTAAACAGGCCCGGCATTTCCAGCGAAATTCGAATCGATCGCCAGCCGAGAAACGGATTTTCCTCGCGCGGAACGCGCATGTAGGGCGGATATTTGTCCGCTCCAATATCGAGAGTACGAATCGTCACCGGCCGGCGCGGACCGGCCGGATTGAGAATGCGATTGTACAGGGCGACCTGCTGCGCCTCATCAGGGAAATCCTCGTAGGTCAGGAACGAGAACTCCGACCGCAAAAGCCCGATTCCCTCCGCGCCATATCGCATCGCGAGATTTACATCGGCTTGCAGCGCGATGTTCGCGAGCATCGTTACGCGATGGCCGTCGCGGGTGGCGGCGGGTTGATCGGCGGCTTCCATCAATTCGCGCTTGAACGCCTCGTAGCGTCGGGCCAGACCCTGGTAATCCTTCTCCACCTCCGGCGAGGCATTGACGTAAACCACGCCGGAATTGCCATCCACCACCAGGTGATCGCCTTCGACGACGGATTCCATCAGGTGCTCGACGCCGACCACGGTAGGAATTTCAAATGATCGCGCGAGGATTGCGGCGTGCGACGTGACTCCGCCAGATTGCAGAGCAATTGCGGCCAGGTTCTCATGCGAGACCAGCGTCAACTGCGACAGTGTCAGCTCCTCGGCAATAAGCACCGTCGCCCGGCTGAACGCGCCCTTGCGATCCTCCTGGCGCAGATGGCGCAGCACGCGATGCCCTACATCGCGGAAGTCGGTCGCGCGCTCCCGCAGGTAACCGTCCGCGACCGCGAGCATCTGAGCGCTCAGCTCATCGATCACTCGAAACAGGGCGCTTTCGGCCGAGTATCCCTTCTCCACGGTGTCGCGGATTCGGCCGATGAACTCTTCGTCCTGGAGAATCAGCCGATGGCCGTCGAAGATCTTCAGGTCTTGCTCCGGCATCAGCGGCGTCATCCGCGTCTTCAGCACATCGAGTTCGGATCGCGACCTTTCCAGGGCCTCGTCAAGGCGCTTTCGTTCCGCTTTGATATCACGGGCGCGCTGATTACGATCGATAGTGCTCAGGAACGTGCCCACCACGTGCGCGTTTCCTTGCGCGAATCCGGGCGCGGCGGGAAGACCGACCAGGCGCGGGCGGCGAATCTTAAGCGGCGTTTTCAGCCGCGCCTTGCCCCCGACCTTCTCGTAGTCCTTTAGCTGGCGGTTGGCCTCGATCATCCGGCGCCGATATTCGGCGCGTTCCTTCTCTGTGGTCGCAAGAGTCTCACGGAGTCGAAAATGCGACAGAATTTGTGCAAGCTGAGTCGCCGCGGTGCGCAGCAGGCGGGCTTCGGTGCGCGTGAATTTGCGGCGCGATAATGTCTGCGCCACCATCACCCCGATTGGCTGGCGGCGCGCCTCCTGCACCGGCACGCCAAGAAAGCTGTGGTAGCGCTCCTCGCCGGTCTCGGGAAAATATTTGTAGCGCGGATGACTAATCGCGTCGGGGACCATCACCGGCTCGTCGCTCTCAATCACCAGACCCACCAGGCCCTCCGACGGACGCATCGAGACTTTGCCGACCGAATCGCGATCGAGCCCTATCGTCGCCCGCAGAACCAGACGCTCGCGCTGCGGGTCGAACAGATACAGCGAGCAGACCTCGGCCTGCATTCCTTCCGCAATCGCCGACACGATTCGATCCAGCGCTTCGCGGAGATCCTGATGGTCCTCGCCACCGATGGTGGAAATCTCTTCGATCAGGGCAAAGCTGTCGCGGCTAGCCGGCATAGAGCTGGATCACTCGAGCAAGCGCGGGAATTCTATCGCACCGATCGATGTTCAAACAACAAAGCGAGAGCTCAGGACGCCAGTGCGAGCCTTTTTTCAGGATGGCAGATCGAAAGGAGCCAGCGATTTCTGCAAAAGGCCCCTTCCCGGGCGGCATCGGCGCGACTTGACCGCCGCTATAAGCGCACGTTCGTCGCCGATTGGCTGATCGAACAGCGTCGTGACGCATCCAACTGAGTTCATCGAATGCGAGTCGGAGCCTGCCACCTCAGGCATCCCAAGGCATCGCGCGACTTTGAGCGCGAACAGATTTTCCTCTTCGGAGCACGCGCCGTTCAGCACTTCGATCGCATCGACCAGCTTGAAAATCGCAAGCTTCGCGGCGCGCTCGGGATAAGCCGGATCGATCGGCTCATGATCGGGGTTGATGAATGAAAACCGCGGGTCAAGCTTGTAACGAAATGGATGGTTGGCGACCAGCAGCGCCCCGGTGCTGTCGGCGACCCTGCGCAGCTCGGAAAGCTTGTAGATACCACCCACGTAGCGGTCGAGCCCGAATACTCCGACGTGCCCCATATCGGTTGTTACTTCCATACCGCGCAGGAACACGACGCCGCCCGCCTGCGCAAGGGCGGGCGCCTCGCGCAGCTCCCACATCGTGTCATGCTCGGTGATGCAGACCGCGCCGATTCCGATCGCGCGCGATCGCTCGGCCAGATCGGCAACCGCCAGATTCGAATCCGAACTGCCGCGGTTCGTATGGAGATGAAGATCGACGCTGAAGTAGGGCCCACGCGGGTGCCCGCTTCGGATGGAAGCCATCGCGAGGTTTTCGGCTATTTGGGCGGCTCGCTGGCCAGAGTGATCGTCTTCATATGGTCGCCCTTCTGGATCTTATCGACCACATCCATCCCTTTGATGACTCCGCCGAAAATCGTGTACTGCCCGTCGAGGCTCGGCTGCGGCGCCAGGCATATGTAGAACTGGCTGCCCGATGAGGCGCGGGTCGGATTCACACTGTCCGAAGTCCGCGCCATCGCAACGGTTCCCCGCAGATGATGCTCCTTTGGATCGATCTCCGCCGGAACCGTGTAGCCGGGACCACCCATTCCAGTGCCGTCGGGGTCTCCGCCCTGCACCACGAAGCCAGGCACCACGCGATGGAACGTCAGCCCGTTATAGAAGCCCTTTTTGACCAGAGTCTCGAAGTTTTCGACGGTTTTGGGCGCGACCTTGGGGTAAAGTTCTATCACGAAGGTGCCGCGCTCCGTGGTTACAATTGCGTAGTGTCCGGTATTTCTCACTGGTAATCCATCCGTTGATCCGTTGCACGCCGAGGCGACGACCAGAATCGCCAAAATTGCGGCAAGACAGGATAGCCGCCGATACTTCATTCCTTCTCTCCGATTTTCATTTGCCGATTTTCATTGCAATGAGCGGATATTCTTGACTATTCGACGCGGCGCATTTGCGCAAGCAGTCAATGCTCAAGGCTGTGCCGTCGCCGCTCGCGATGAACAGGCCTCTTACTTCAAAAACTTCGTAATTGCCAAGGCGACCTTGGCCGGCTCTTCCAGCGGCATCATATGCGCCCCGTCCCCTATCAGCTCGACCTTTGCGTTGGGAATCAGCTTCTTAAATTCCTCCGCATAGATCGGCGGTGTAACTCGGTCATCCTTGCCCCACAACAGGAGGGTCGGCGCGGTGATTCGATGGAGCCGCTTCTTGAGTCCCTTGTCCGGAATCGGCCAATAAAACTTGCTCGTACATCCCAGCGCCCAGGTAATCCGGATGAACCCCTCCTGGTCTTCGGGATTGAGGATTATCCGCTTGAGCGCCGGATGATGCGGATCGTGGAATAGCAACTCCGGCAGCGCGGTCTGCGCTGTGATTATTGAATTGGGTATCGGACGGTCCTGGCGCCACAAGCCGAGCGCATTGATTAGGACCAGTTTCGATACCCGGGTCGGATCGGTCGCCGCGATCTCCGCCGCAACCATCGCGCCGAACGAGTGTCCCGCGACCGCCGGCGACTTGAGCCCGAGCTTATCGAACAGGTCATAGTAATAGAGCACCAGATCCCAGAAATCATCGAGCGCCTTGATCGCGTCTTCATCGCCGGGCGTGAGCCCGACGTGATCCGGCGCATACACCGTATGATGCCGCGACAGCTCCTCGACCAGCTCGGTTTCGATCGGTCCGTAACCACCATGCAGATAAACCAGCGGAGAACCGCTGCCGGAAATATTCACTCGGGGATGAACCCTATCGCCCCAGACGCTTACTTTCTGTTCTTTTGCCATTACCTGAGTTTCCTGATGTGCGTGAAAATGAGGCCGCCGCTTGGGCGGCCTCTTGAGGTTGTCGCCAAAAGTCTGTCGCGATTGCCCGATTGCCTAGGCTCGCGCGTGCGAAGACTTTCCGCCGTTTGCCGATTTGTTGGTGCCGCGTGCGCCGCGGAGTTTATCGGGCCACCACTTATTCTCCCACTCGTCCTCCCACACATCGCGGAAGTGCGGCATGACGTCCCTGCAAAATAACTCGACGTTTTTGAGCGTTAGCTCGTGCGGCATCGATCCGATATGCAGCAGCACCATCAGATTGCCGACCCGAAGCTTCTTGACCGCTTCCATCAACTGCTCGGTTACAGTCTTCGGCGAACCCGCGATGACAAACTGATTATCGACGAAGTCCTTGTATTTCCAGGTCGGAATCTTCGCCATCAGGTCGAACATCTGCGGATTTAATTTGGTGACCGAGTTGACCAGGCTCTTGTAATCCTGGTTTCCGGGCACCGGAAAGTACTCCGGCTGGATATGCAGGCACTTGTCGTAGAAATAGCGAATGTGCGGATAGTACTCCTTCTCGGCGTTCGCGTCGGTATCCGACACGGCGACGAGCTGCAGGAATCCGGCGCGGAACGGATTCGGATCGTGATTTCCCTTGGCCACAAAATCCCACCATCCGTCCATCACCCGCTTGCCGAAGTTGTTGCCCCAGTAGCTCAGAAAGCAGTAGCAATGATCGTTGCGCGCCGAGAAATCCCAGGTGGATAGGCTGCCGCTGCCGGGAATCCAGACCGGTGGATGCGGCTTCTGGATCGGCCGCGGCCATATGTTCACCATCGGCAATTTGAAGTACCTGCCGTTCCACGCGAAGATCTCCTTCGCCGTCCATGCCTTAAGGATCAGGTCATGCGCCTCGTAGTAGCGCTCGCGCTGCTCGATCGGTGAAATGCCGTAGCAAAGGTTGACGTCCTGCGAAGTGCCAAGCGGCATCCCGGCGACCAGCCTTCCGCCCGAGATGCAATCAATCATCGAGTATTCCTCGGCCACCCGAATCGGCGGATTCGAGGTCGGCAGCGTCGATCCCATCTGCACCACCGCCACGTCGGTGCCGTTGGTGGCGCGCGCCAGCACCGATCCCATCAGGTCGGGATTTGGCATGAAGCCATAGGCGTTCTGATGATGTTCGTTGACGCAGATCCCGTCGATTCCGTTATTGGCCGCGTGAATCAGTTCATCCAAAGTCCAGTTGTAGTACTGCCCAACCTTATTTGAATCGGCGAGCTCCCAGTACGGCGGATCGACCCACACCGAGTTGTAACGCTGCTCGAAATCCGCCGGCAGCTCGCGATAGGGCATAAGATGAAACATCGAGATTTTCATAAACTCGCGCCTCCTGCGCCGCGACAGGCGCATCGCTAACTTTTCAATAACACGACTGGCGCGGATTCCAAAAGCTGCGGCTTTCCCTCTCCCGCTCTTGTTGCCCGACCCGTCCCGGATAGACACCGCCGTCAAGGCGCGCCACAATCCGCTCGCCATGGACAAATGGTTCGATACCGCTCGCTTCGGGATGTTCATTCACTGGGCCCCGTGCTCGCAGCGCGGATGGGAGTTGTCGTGGCCGCTGGTCGGCTCGATTAACTCGCTGCCCAACGCACAAGTTGTGCCGGTGGACGAATATCACTCCACCGCCGCCACCTTTAATCCGGTCAATTTCGATCCGCGCGCGATCGCAAGGATGGCGCAGCGGGCGGGAATGAAATACGGCGTGCTGACCACCAAGCATCACGACGGCTTCGCGATGTTCCACACCGCGACCTCGGATTACTCAATCGCGCACACGCCGTATAAACTGGATATAGTCAGTCAGTACGCAGACGCGTTTCGCGCCGAGGGCCTGCGGGTCGGATTCTACTTCTCGCTTATCGACTGGCATCATCCCGACTATCCGGCGTTCATCGAATCCGACAAGCCCTATTCGTGGGGCAACTGGCGCCGGTCGTCTCCCGAAAGATGGGAACGGTTTGTCACCGTGATGTTCGCGCAGATTCGCGAGCTTATGACCAACTACGGCAGGATTGATCTGCTCTGGTTCGACGGCGGGTGGGAGCGCACGCTGGAGGAATGGAAAGCCCGCGATCTCGAAACGATGATTCGCGGCTTGCAGCCCGAGATCGTGATCAATGACCGCCTGCCGGGATGCGGCGACTACGACAGCCCCGAACAGGCGGTTCCCGCGGCGGCTCCCGCTCGCGCGTGGGAAACCTGCATGACGATGAACCATAGCTGGGGCTACAATCCAGCCGATCGGCACTACAAATCGGCACGCAACCTGATCCATACCCTTGAGGAAGTCGCCGGCAAGGGCGGAAACTTGCTGCTTAACGTGAGCCCAACCGGTGACGGCACGCTGCCGCCCGAACATGCCGAGAGGCTGGAAGCGTTCGCGCGATGGACCGATCGCAATGGCGAGAGTATCAGCGGTACCATTCCCGGCCTCGAGCCATGGCAGTTCTACGGACCGAGCACGCGGCGCGGCTCGCGCCTCTATCTTCATTGCGTGATGCGCCCGTATGAAGCGGTCTCGGTCCGCGGTGTGCACGTCAGGCAACTCAAATCGGCAACTGTGCTCGGGTCTTCCGAGCCGCTGAAGGTCCATCGGCGAGTCTCCGCGATGGACGCGGTGTTCAACAAGGATCCAGTCGGCGAACTAATTATCGATGTTCCCGAGCGGCTCCTCGATCCCGACGCGACCGTTATCGCTCTCGATTTCTGATCGGCCGGCCGCTCGCAAGCTCTCAAATTGACCGCCCTTGGGAGCCGCTTACGCTGATTGCCACACGAGCGGCATTCCGATAGTTTGCGCGAATAACCGCCTGTCAACGAGGGACGCGTTGCACGCCGCCACGATTGGGCGGTTGGAAGAGGGGGACCGCGATCCTTGTTACGCCTGATATTAAGCGCAATCGTTCTCGTGTGCGCCTGCTGCTCCGGATGCTTTCAGTACACCGAAGGTCCGCAGGGTAATCTTGAGTCGTTCGGATTGCCGGGGGTTCCGGTCTGGAAATCGAGCGCTCCACCGGCGATTCCTTCTCCCGCTCAAGCCGGCTTTACGCCAGAAGAGGCGGCTAAAATTGGAGGGCCGGTCCTGGTCGAGCCGCCTTCCGGTTCTTCGCGGACTTATCGTTATCGCTACTACGACGCGAACAACAACAAGTGTGAAGCTGACCTGAAGACGTTGCTGGCCGAGCGCCAGCAAAATGGCGAGACAGGCCCTGCGCCATATTGCACCAGCACTCCATCCGCACCGGCCGCGCCCTAAGATGCGCCGAAGGAAGCATCGTTGCTAAGGGCGCAGCCTGCGCGCCTGCTCGCGGCTGAGAAGTCGATGCCGGAGCCAAGGCTGATCCTGCTGCGAAAGCATGACGCGGCAATCGGACGCGCCGCCGGCAGCTCGCTGACCCTCGAGTCTCCGGACATCGCGGATCGCCACGCGATGATCCTGTACCGACGCGGCCGCTATTACCTGATCGATCTGAAAGCCGGCGGCGCAACGCGTGTAAATGGTCGTCCGCTGCGCCGCGGATATCGCTTGAAACATGGCGATCGGCTCTCGTTCAGCAACGCGTCGCACTACCGGTTTCTCGATCCTGACGCCGGCAAGCGGCGCCGCAACCGCCGCCTATGCCAGGCCGCCACGCTGGTCGTGATCGTCACGGCTGGCTTGATCGCGCACGCAGCCGGTTTCGATCGCGGCGCGCTGTCGCCCACAAACCTGATCGCTTTGCTGCGAATTGACGAGCCGCGCCCGGCTGCGGCTCGCCCATCGGTCGCGCTAAGCGCGCCAATTCCGTCGCCATCCGCGGCGCCTGCACCATCGCCGCCGTCCGTGATTTCGGCGGCCAGTTCCGCCGAAGTTGCTCCGCGCAGCGCAGTGACTGCTCGCCATCACGAAACCGCCGTACGGCTGGCAAATGCCGCGCACACGCCAAAGCCCGTGCCGGCGGCGAGTGCATCGCCCTACTCCGCGCCGTCGCCCGCAATCTTAACCGCCACGCGGACCGACGCGCTATGGCTCCCGCTGTTGAACCATTATCGCGCGATCGCGAGCTTGCCGCCGCTGAAGGAGGATCCACAGCTCACCGCAGCGGTGACGGCGCACGCGCATTACCTGATGGCGAATTATCCGCGCAAGATTCGCGCTGGAGATCCGCTCGGCGACGCCGATCACGATGAAGATCCGGCGCGGCCAGGCTATAGCGCGTCCGGCAAATCTATCGCTGTCAACAGCCAGATCGCCTGGGGATGCGGACAAAGAGATATCGATGCGCAGTTAGAGCAGTGGATCGCCGGACCTTTCGATCGGTTCGAAATTCTAAATCCCGCGGTACGCCAGGCCGGCTTCGGCGAGGCGCGGATGAATGGATGCTGGGTGGCTGCACTCCGCCTTCCACCCGGACCCGAAGAAGTGAAACCGTACGCACATGCGGTGGAATTCCCTCCAGACGGCTCATCGATTTCGATCCGATGGAACGGTATCGAGTGGCCAGACCCGCTCACAGGATGCCCCGGTTACAGCGCGCCAGCCGGTTTTCCAATCACGCTTCAGCTTGGACGGCTGGTCAATGCCGATTTGAGCGCCCATTCGCTTACCCATGACGGGGACACGATCGAGAGCTGCGCCTTCGACGCGCACAGCTACCGCAATCCGTCCGCTGACGGACAGGAATACGGGCGATGGGCGCTGCGCAGCTCGGGCGCGGCGGTAGTTATCCCGCGCGCTCCGCTCGATCCGGGCGAGTACGCCGTATCGATCACAGCG
>JASHOJ010000207.1 GCA_030041155.1 Candidatus Binataceae bacterium
GCGCATCGGTCGCGAAGGCGCGCGCGTTGCCACGAAACATGTTGCGCGGAAACTGATCGAGCAGAAGGACCAGTGCGAGCGCGCCCTCGACGCTTTCTTCCCAGGCCGCAAGCTCGCCATTTGCGGCTGCCTCGTAGGTCGGGAGAAACGTCGATCGGATAACTTGGTCGAGGCTTTGGTCCTGCGCGAACCATTTCTCAGGTCCGGTCTCACGCCAGAAACCCACGATCTCTGCAGGCGCAACACGAACCGTCATCTGGGTGGCTCATCTTGGCAATTCAGTCAGACCGTTCGCCTTCGACGATACTCAACAGACACGTTGTTGGGCTGAGCTTGTTCCTAGTCTAGGCTTTGACATACGGCAAGCATTTATCGGCGCGGTGCAGCGCCAGAAGGTTCATGCCGACTTCGAACATCGCATAATCGAAGCGTTCGAGCCAGGCGCGCAGCGCGTCCCTGTCGACTTTGAACGCCTCGATAAACAGAATCGGGTGCCTGCTGGCGACGCAGTCGCCGGCGCCTGCCAATACATCGAGCTCCATGCCCTCGACGTCGATTTTGATCAGATCGACGCGCGGAAAGTTGTATGAATCAAGCGTCGTGGTTGGAACGGCAACCATCTTGTCTTCGGAATAGTCGATGAACTGGCCGATGAACTCCGTGCCGGGGCGTTGTTTCAGTTCCAGGCTGCCGAAGCTTCCCGGTGCGAAATAATTGGGCGTCGGTATCTTCATCGTGCCGAGCTGACTTGCCACCACAGCTTGGACGGCGCGGGCATTGAAGCAATTGTTGATGGCAATGTTGCCGGCGAGCGCGTAGTAGAGCCGCTCTTGCGCCTCGAAGGCCAGGACCGCGCCCCAGCCGCTCATGTGCTTGGCCCATTCAACGGTGAAGACGCCGATATTGGCGCCGCAATCGACCGCGACCGCGCTGTCGCCGTAGTGCTGCCGTCGCAGGTCGAGGAGCCTCAGGGTCAGATCCACCTCGCTGGGATCATAGCAGCTGGCTTCGAGCAGCTGATAGCCTAGCCCGTATGCGGTGGCCTGATCGACGATGTGCTGATCGAAACGGTTGACGATCAGCGTGCCGTGATCGGTCGCCACGGTGACGAATGCGATCTTGCGCGGCGGGTTATTCGGCATCACCGAACCATAGCCGATTCGCGCCGCCAAAGGGCCGGCGGCGGTCGGCCCAGCCGTTTGCAACGACCGCCCGCAGCAAACGCGCTCGACCATCTCGGCCTGGGCAAAATCGCGCGCGCCGTGTCCGCGGCTCACGACGCATCAGACGATTTTGCCCACGCTTTGCGTTTATGGCTCTTTCGAATCCATCAGCACGAAGATGATCCGGCACGGCTCCTTGCCGTGATTGATCCAGGCGTGATTGGTCGCCTGCTGTACCACCACGTCGCCGGCCTTCAGGTGCACGGTCTTGTCGTCGAGCATCATGTCGATTTGCGGGCTCGCCGGGCGAGCCTGCAATCGCATGATGCTGCGCTCCCGCGCGCTACGCTCGCTACACGATCAGCATGCTGTCGCCAAATTGGTCAAACTCGTATCCACCCATCGCGATGATTTCGGCGTAGCTGCGCATGACCAAATCCTTGCCCGCGAAAGCCGCGGTGAGCACGATGTGGCTGGACCGCGGCTGGTGCAGGTTTGTCAGCAATGCATTGACGATCTTGAACTGAAATCCAGGGTAGATGTATAGGCCGGTCCATCCTGACTGGCCGCGAACCGGGGCGGCAGGCTCGTTGTCGACCGCGAGCGTTTCGAGCGTGCGCATGACCGTCGTGCCGACCGCAATGATACGGCGCCGCTCGGCCATGGCGCGGTTGATTTGGGCGGCAGCCGCGGCACTGACTTCGAAAAACTCCTGACTCACCTTGTGATTCTCGACCTCGGCCTCCTCGATATGACGAACCGAGTAGAGCTCGGTCGGTCCCACGTGCAGCGTCAGATAGGCGATCTCCACTCCTTTTGCGGCGATACGGTTCAAGAGCGCGGTGGAAAAGTGGAGACCCGCCGAAGGAATCTCAAACGAGCCCGGCGCCTTGGCGTAGATCGAGCGGTAGGCCTCGGGCCTGGTCAGCATGAGCCGATACGTCTTTTCGGAGCGCCAGCCGTATCGGTCGAGGGCCTGCACCAGCCGTTCGGCGGGCTCGAACTTCGCCTTCCAGAGTTCGGCGGGCTCGAACTTCGCCTTGCCGAATTCGTCGGCGGGGTATGGCGCCAGCAAGGTGCAGGTGAGTTGCCCGTCGTCCGCCGACGTCAGCGTGATGCCGAGCCGGGCGTGCGGTGCGGGCAGGATTTTCACGATCATCGTGCCGTCGGGGTCCTGACCGTGAATGCGAACGGTCGTCTGGAGCGGTTCGTGGCCGCACTTGAACGACAGGCAATGGGCCAGCATGTAGCTGTCGTTGAGCACCAGCAGATCGCCGGCACCAAGGTGGTCGTAGATTTTCGAAAACGTCGCGTGTTCGATCGTCGCGGCGGAACGGTTGAGCACGATCATCCTGCCGCTGTCGCGACGCTTGCCGCGTAGCTCGATGGGGTCGCTTGGTTCGGTGCTCGAGCTGATATCGAAATCAAAATCCGCTGTCCGCATGACTGACTCGCGAGGCTTGCACAATACTAAATGTAAAGTTGCATAAAACGTGAAGTTGCGTCAAGCGCAAAATGAGCGTCGTCGGAGCGGTTGCGCTGCTCGTTCTGGCCGCCGCGATCCAAACATCCGATTAAGAGCATGGCCGCCCTGAAGGGGCTGCAAGGCTGGGCGCGTTGCGGTCGTGCTCGAGCTCGGCGTCGACCCGGTGCCTTTCGGCATGATGATGCCGCTCGATCCCGGCAGCGGACCGTGCCGTCCGCCGGCCGGCGCCATTCTATTTGTCGGCTGCGCGGCCGGCCCGAAGTGACGATCGAGCAGGTGCTGCGCCGCATCTGGCCGTTTTACGCCGTGATGTTCGCCGTACTGATGCCGGTGACGTATTGGCCGCAGCCGTCATTGTGGCTGCCGCGGGTGCTGGGGCTGGGGCTGGGTACAAACAGAGAACAATAGAATATCAAAACGATATTGACAAGGTGTTTTGCTGTGAATAGGGCATCTGACTGAAAATGAATATAGCGAGAGGACGACATGCGGATTGCCGTTAGAGGCTGGGGGCGGGATCAGGGGGAAAAAGAAATCATGAACTCCGCCCTAGCTGAGGCGGAGACGGAGACCTTCGATCGTTACACTCGCGGAAAGACATATTTGGCGGTTCAGTACCCAAAAAGCCGTCGTTCGACTGTTCGTATATCGACCAGTACGGAACTCCGCTTAGGGGGCAGATATCTTATGCATGTCGAACTCAATCGTGATGAAATCGCGCAGTTATTCTTCGAAACACACGGCGGCGATATCGTTCGGATGTTCCGCACATTCATGGCAGACGAAGAAAGACAACGTGGCGCTCGTCAACTTGAATGGTCAGCTCAATACGACGAACGCCGAAGGCAACGAGAGAAGGCGACCGAAGCGACTAGAAATGATCAAAACACTTGACAGGGCAATTGCAGAAGTGACGGCATTGCCGGACGCCGACCAGGAGGAGATCGGCCGACAATTGCTGTCCCACGTCGAAAAGCTTCGCAGGCTGCGCGAGGAGCTCGATAAAGGCGTTCGCTCCCTCGATGCGGAGCGAGGCAGTACGCTCGATATCGAGGAATTTATCCGTCGGAAGAGCAAATAGCTGTGGCTGGCGGCAGGGGCGCGTCTATCTGGTCGCCAGAAGCGCTCCCCGACTTGGACGAAATCTGGATTTACTACGAGCGCGTCGCCGGAAGGAATACAGCACTGAAGATCGTTCGACAGATTAGCGACGTCATTGCCACCTTGGAAGATCATCCATTCGCCGGCCGAAAACGCGATGAGCTGCGGCCCGGAATTCGATCACTTGCCGCAACCCCACACGTCGTCTTCTACCGAGTTGCGAACGACGTTCCCGAAATAGTCCGTATCTTGGATAGTCGAAGGGATATTGACGAGATCTTTTCCGACTGAGCGCACGGCGCTTGCTACCCCGCCGCCAACAGCCGGATCGCCTCGTCGCGGGCGAACAGATAGAGCAGATGGCGCAGCGCCTCGCCGCGCGGCGACGTGAGCTTCGGATCGCGCGACAGCACCAGTGCGGCGTCGTCGCGCGCGGCGGTGAGAAGTTTGCCGTGCCGCTCGATGCGGGCGACGCGAAAGCCCGGCTCGCCGCTCTGCCGCGTGCCGAGCACGTCGC
>JASHOJ010000024.1 GCA_030041155.1 Candidatus Binataceae bacterium
TCCTCGAGAAACGAGATCGAGAAGCCGAGCTGGCCGCGGAACAGGATGTCCCACAGCAGCACGGCGCCGATGAAGGTGCCGCCGGCGCGGGCGAAAAAGCCCGCATTGGCGGCGATGTAGTATTGCAAAAAGCCCCAGGTCAGCATCTGCACGGTGGGCCAATAGACGAGGTCGAGCAGCCGCGGCCACGACGAGCGCAACAGATACCAGTAGCGCAGCATCATCGCGGCGACGCGGCGTGGCGAAAACGCCAGGTCGGTTGTCGAGGCGGCATATGCCGGAGGTTTACGTATCATTCGTAGCTACAATGACTTAGGGTCTGCGACCTTATAACCGACGACGGTCCCGCTTCCCAACTTCTCCGGCCTCGATATAGTGCAACCGAGGCGAGAGGGGAGGAGGACTTGGGTGAGTCACGAGTAGGTACTTTTACGCCCGACATGCGCTGGCCGTATGATTTCCAGGCCGCCGAGCAGCGGTTGCAGCTCAAGGACATCATCGAACAAGGCGAGTTTTTCCTCAAACGCTCGCTGAACATCGATCGCACGGTGGCCTTCGTCGGCTCAGGTGTATCGGCCGCCTACGGCCGGGTGTCATGGGGCGAACTCGCCGCGCTGCAGATCGAGGGCATCGCGGACACATTCGGCCCTCTTTTCGAAGCAAACCCTGACGACCCGGACCTCAAGCACGTCAAAGGGTTTGTGGATCTCCTCAAGAGCTTCCAGCCAAGGGTACGCGACGAGGACGGCGACACCATCACCCAGGCGATGCAGCTTGCGGAGCAGGTCTGGGCCATGGCTGGCCGCGATCTCCTGTGCAAGCTGAGCGCTCGATTCGATTTTAAAGGCCCCGAAGGACAAAGCAGGAAACCAGACGCGCCGATCGACGGCGCCAAGCGGTTTCGCCAGATCATCATGCAGGAGACGCATGACGAAACCATGCACGTCAAACGCATCCTGTCATGGACCTTTAAGGGCTACAAAGATGATGATCCGATAAACGCGTTCGTTCGCGCCATTGATCCGCCTGATCTGCAACGGTTCCGGGCGGACGGAAAGACGCGCGAAGTCCATAAGATTTTTTCGGGCGTGCCAACTCTCACATACGCTATTCGATCGGCAGCGGACCAGACCGAGATCTGTCTCAATGAGGGAATATTCGGTGGAAGTTGTCCTCAAGACGTCATCAACGCAAGAACATCAGCTGCAGAGCTTGCGTCGAGAGTCGCCCGGCTTCTTGAAAAAGAGTTCACAAAATTAGCGACGATACCACCAATATATTACTACGCCGTCGGCCTGGCGATTGACCTCGTGCGTTTTGCCCGCCACGGAGAGGAGCTGAAAGAGCTTGCGCCAATTAGCGACGCTTTGAAGGTAGACCCAAAATCTTGCCAGGAGCTTTCTCGCCGCCAGGACGTCATTTCGCCGAGTGACGACCCTCTACTCATTGTGCAGGACAGCCTCAAGATCAAGCGGTTCGTCACGACCAACTACGACCTGGAAATCGAGCGTCTGTTCGAGCATTTGGGATTTGGCCGCACTCACTATTCGGCGCAGGACGAACTGCCGGAGGACGAGGTCGAGCGAGTCGGCAATCTCGGCACCCGGTCCCGCGAAATCGTCCTGGAGGACAAGAGCGGCGCCGATTTCATCGATTTCGTCGCCGGCAACGGTCCCTATTACGCTCAGGTATTGCACATCCATGGCCGCGCGACGAAGGGCGACGAGGTCGTCATTACCGAGCGCGACTATCAGCGCGCTTACGTCGGCGAGGAGCGCCGGCACGTCACGGCGCGCGAAGGCTTTGAAATTCTGTTCGGTGGCAACCCGGTCGTGTTCCTGGGGCTGGGCCTGTCCGAAGGCGACGTGATGCGGCCGTTGCGCGAGTTCGCCGCCGACAATATCCGCAGGAACACATCGGTCATCGCCCTCAAACCGGCCATCGATGCCGAGGCGAAGCGCGATGCATTCACGCTGGGGCAATATGTTCGCCATCGCCTCTATGTTCTGCATTACGGCATTGAAACCGACCAGAATGGTGAACCGATTAAGCCAGTGAATAGCAACGAACCATTCGATCCTTCCTGGTTGGCGCCACTCAACGAATTTATCGACTCATTGTCCAATATGATAAAACATCTTCTACCGACTGATCATTCTGATAAACGTAAAAACGATATTGCTGGCCTAAGCGCCGTGATCAAAGAAAAGCAAAAGTTGCTGCCTAACTGTTTGCATGACGAATCATTTAACAGCGACGGGGATCAATGCACCGTCAAGTTCGAACTGACGTTACTTGAAATCATTTACGAGCTCCTCAATAGCCTAGCCGTTGTCGATCCGTCCACCCTTGACGAGGACTATCCCAAGAGCATCCTCGAAATCCTGCGTCGGGCGGTGGCACGCACAAAAAACGCGATACTCACGCATGCTTTGACGGCACGGCTGCGCAGTATAGAGACCCAATGGCAAGAGTGGTCTAAATTGTGGTTCAAGGCCCCAGAGGAGCGCCTCAGCGATAGGTGGAACAACACAGGGCGGACCACGCCCATTCTTCCCCATGACGCCGACTTACTCAAGCGTCCAAAAGACGACCCGCGGTGGGCGCCGATAAGGGAGCTGTACCGGGCACGCTGGTATCGACAAGTTTTCGCCGAGCCGCCATCGATCACGGACGTGGTGAAGGAATTCGCCGAAGCAGGAATCAAAAGTCTTATCAAGCAGAAGGAATTGCCCCTAGTGGAGGGGCCGCGGTTTTTTGTCGTCACAGGCGACCGTGGCGAAGGTAAGGGCACGGCATTCTCGGACCTCACGACATATGGCGACTTTCTGCTAAATCCGAGCAGATTCGACGAGCCGGTGCCCTTACAAAGAATCCCGGAAACGCGATATGCCGCGCAGTTTTCTGCCACTTTTAGTTTCTCCTCGGAGATAGCGTCAGTCTGGGATGCTCTGACGGCGTTTTTGCAGGCGCCCATGGAAACATCGAAGCTGACGATGGAAAGTTGGCCTCACGACGGCCTTGGTCGCATTGGCCGCTTGGGACGTGCGCTCGGCGAGGCGAGGGGCCGGGCGATAGCGGTCAAGGCAAAACTCGATGAAGGTAAGACAGATCAGCAGGAGGCGCGCTTTGAGGTCGAACCGCGCTTTCTGGTTGTTTTGCACGCGGTTGATCTGCTGTTCGACAAGGCCGCGCCAAAGACAGCGGCGATAGCGCCAAAGACAGCGGAAATAGCCGAGATTTTCAAAACAATAGCTGAAGCTAAGCAATGCAACATAGACTGGGTCTTGGTCTGCGCGAGCGAAACTCCTCCATGGATTATAAATAATCTGACGCATACCAAACCTTTTAAGCTTGATCCCTGGCGGAAGAAGGCAGAGTTGCCCGCCGCCGTCGGGAACGTTCGTTTTCTCGCGACGCTCTATAAGCTGGTTGAGGGAGACCAGAACGATAGCGGGCACGGTAGAGAACAATTTAAAAACTACATTAAGCAGTCTGCACATTCTCGCGGCCAACCATCTTATGATGACATTATTCATTGTGTTCTTACGTACTGGCGCGAGCGGCCTTTCCCGAAGGGCGACCGAATCGAGTTCGAGCAAAGGCATATTTGGGCAAGTCTGGGTGGCGAGGGATCACCACGGAAGGACCTCCTTCGCGACCTCAAGGCGGCCGAAGACTTCAGCCTTCAGGAAGTAATCATTCGTCACTTGGCCGTTATCTCGGTTCCGGTCGACGCCCGGGTTCTGGCACGATCGAATGAAGTCAGGCGGCGCGCCCGCGTCGCTCTCAGGCTTCAGGTGGATGAAACGCGATGCGGCCGCGAGAAAACGCAAGAAGAATGGGAAAGAGTCGTCCACGTAATCGAACTGGCTTTGGCCGTCCTATGCTCGCGCGGCCTCGCGTTCCGATTTTTCACGCCGTACGAGAAAAGAAAAACCGAGGGCGACGCCGAGTGGGCCCTGATTCAGCGTTATCAGGTGCATCGCCTGGTGCAACTCCATATCTATCGTCGGTTGGGTTCGCAAAATGTCGAGCCGGCGAATGCGTTCTTTTTCTCGGTGTCGCTCTATGCGGCGCAAGCGCGCGATCTGCCGACGCTGAGCGCCAATTCTTATGCCTTTCTCAGCGATCTGGTCGATCAATTGATCGACTATCCTTCACGCGATGGAAAGACGATACATTACCCGTTTGATTTCACTGACGCCTCGCGTTGCCTGCGCGCCGCGCTCGGCATTGCACGCACGCTGTTTTCGATCGGTGTGGTGGCGCGGTTCGCGGATTTGGGCGAAGTGACAATCCCGCATCCGCCGCGGGTCGGCTATTTCGAGCATCGCCGCTTGGTTCTACGGTGGATGATAATGAGGGCTGCTAAATTGGATGCGTGGAAGGAGGAATTTGCCAAGAAGGCGGAACCGGCCGAGCAGCCGACCGAATCATACGACGACCCGAAGCCATTTTATCGTGACGAAATCGTTTGGCTCTATAATGAATGTGGCGTGTACTCGTTGTCGCAAGGCCAGTGCTTCGACGCTCACGGCTTGCTGAGGTTCGCGGAGAAAAAAGCCAAAGAGATCGAAGGCGGCAAGGTCGATCCGATCGGGCGGCGCATACTGACCAATCTCGGCGCGTGCGAGATCAACCGCGGTCGGCTGCCACGAGCGCGGCAGATGTTCGATCGTGTGGAGCGCGAGGAATGCGACGAGACGATTAGGTACATTGCGCGCGGCTACCTCGCTCTGATCTGCCACGTGGAGGGCTCGATCGCCGAGGCCAAGAGCAAATACGACGAGACAATTGTAGACTTGAAAAAAATCGGTCGCACCCGGGCAACCGGCCTTTTTCTGTGCTTTCGCGCCGAATTGTTCCGGCATCTCAACGATCCGTCGAGTGCCGAAAAAGATCTGGAGGAGGCGCTCGATTTCGCGCGGCGAGCGGGTTACGAGGACATGGCGCGCTTCGCCGTTGTCGGCATTGCGCGTCTCCGCGCATCCAATGCCCAAACGAGCGACGTCCCATCCATCATCCGCAGCCTGGAGGAAGCTGAAAAGTACGCTGAAGCGATGGATATCGCGTTGCTGCGATGCGAAATCTCCTACACGCGCGCCATCATTTTGCTCAAGCAGGGCGAGCACACGCGGGCCGGCCGGGAAGCGACGCGGGCCATTCGCACCGCAACGCTCAGTGGTCTGGCGCTGCGAGCGCTGGCCTATCGCAATCTGCTCGCCGACGTTCACCTCTCGCGCGGACGGTCTGAACAACGCTCGCGCGGATGGTCCGAACAGGGCGAGCGGATGAAGGAGCAGATCAGGGAAGAAGCGCGGAATATCGGTTACCGGCTCCTGTTGCAACGCATGTCGAAAACGGCAGAGCTGCCGCGCAGAAGCGCGGTGACCGACTTGAGCAGGAGCCCGGGTCAGGGCGCTACCCGATCATAGATCAGGCGCGAGTCAGGATCAGACCTCGGCGAGGCTGCCGCCGCGCGCCACGTCGAGAAACACCTCTTCGAGCGTGCGGCGGCCGTAGCGCGCCAACAGCTTGGCCGGGGTATCGTCGTCCTCGATGCGGCCGCGCTTCATGATGATGACGCGGTCGCACAGCCGCTCGACCTCGGCCATGTTGTGCGAGGCGAGCAGCACGGTGGCGCGGCGCATCTCGGCATAACGCGCCAGATGGCCGCGCACCCAGTCGGC
Source organism: Candidatus Binataceae bacterium (assembly GCA_030041155.1). Lineage (GTDB taxonomy): Bacteria > Desulfobacterota > Binatia > Binatales > Binataceae > JBARDN01. Next base: position 5,694 of record JASHOJ010000024.1, read on the forward strand.
GGTATCGGGATCGAGCGACGCGGTCGGCTCGTCGAGCAACAGCACGTCCGGACTGTTGATCAGCGACTTGGCCAGCGATACCCGCGTCTTCTGGCCGGCCGA
>JASHOJ010000208.1 GCA_030041155.1 Candidatus Binataceae bacterium
TCAGCCGACGACGATGACTTACGAGATCGGCGAGAGAATATCGATCGAAGGTGGCAAGGAAGTTGTCGCAAGCCTCGAGGATAACGTCGGCCAAGCCGCATGCGTTGGTAATGATGCAATGATTGCGTTCAAGATTAAAACATTCGACGGGTTTAAGCGGCCCCTCGGTGTAACGAATGACCTCGCCGACGTTAATCTTGCTCGGAGCCCGCGCCAGTTCGATGCCGCCTCCCTTACCGCGGTGGCTCACGATGAATCCGCCGCGCGCGAGATTGTGGACAACTTTGACAAGGTGGTTGCGAGAGATGTGATAGCGCGTGGCGATTTCCGATATATTGGCAATCTTGTCCTGGCGAATGGCGAGATACATAAGAACTCGCAGGGAGTAATCGGTGTGATAGGTGAGCTGCATGCCGGCTAAATCTCGAATTCTTGTAAAACCGCTACAAGCTTCTTCACTTCCGAACGGCTGAAGACTCGATCCATAACTATATACAGGAATGCCTCATCTCGGTAATGCCTCTCGAAAAGTGTCATCAGTTCGATTGGTTGGTCGAAGATCTGCAAGATACTAGCGCAATCGTTCATTAATCGCAGTTGGTCGAATTGACGGAGCGCGGCCTCCATCGAGCGATGCTCCAAGTGCGCCGCTGCGCCGAACTCGTCGCGCCTCCATCCCATTTGCAGTTCGAGCATAGGGAGCAAGACTGTTTCCTCGATATCGATGTGTCGCCTGAGCCCCAACGAAAAATCACTGAATTGACAGTGCAGCCTGTCAACCAGGCAAAGGTCGACTGCTCGTTCGAATTCATCCCAGAGTCGATGCAGCCGTTTGTAATCGGCATACATGACGCTTGTTACCTCCAGCGGCGTGTGCGGCGCGGGTACAGCTATCTGTGCGCGCCAGACCATCGGTCCTCGTTCCAGCGGCCACCAATAAAAGCTTATACCAAACCGATCCCGCAGGTCGTGGAAAAGCCGTCCGAGTTCGCGCCTCGCGGATACCTCAATCGAGCCGCCCGGCGCCAGGCGTTGAAAAGCCTGGAGCGCGCGTGAGCGTTCGCGCTGGGAGAGCCCATCCAAATCGAGGACCGCGAGTTCCGGAGCCGTACCTTTCCATCCAACAGCCTTCAACTGCTTCTTCGTGAACATTGCTCTTGACCGGCCGCCGTAAACATGTATATTAAATACATCTTATGATGCACGCAATCAAACGGCGGAAGTCGATCAGGGAGCCAGGGAATAAGCATAGAGATGCAGGTGCGAGCTCACTCTCAGAGGCGATTCGGAGGCATCATCGAAATCTTGGCGGTACTCTGAGGTCGCATGCGCGAGGGGTGGGCGGCGGCGAGCCGCAAACCGAGCGCGAGTCGTTCGCCGCGTTTCTGAAATTCGACTTGCTGCCTCACGCACGGGGCGAAGAGCGGCATCTCTATTCGACAATCGACAAATTAGTTCGGGAGCACGGTAATCCGACGGCTACGATGGCGGTTGATCACGAATTCATCAACGATTACGTGACAAAGATCGAGGTCGTTATCCAGCGGCTAAAGAGTGCCGTCGAGAGCGAACGGCCGCGGCTGCTGCGTGAACTCCGAGAATTGTCGCTTCGGCTCGACGCTGTCTTTGAGCTTCATTTGGCCAAGGAAGAACAGGTCTATCTGCCATTGATCGAAAAGTATCTTGGCCGGACGGATCAAGATCGGATTTTGGAAGCGATTCACAAATCATAGGAGAGAAGCAGATGCCCATCGAACGACCATTGGATGTGCGCAACGTTATTCCGCGCGACCGTCACACGCTCATCTTCAACAGCTTCATGGCGCTTAAACCGGGTGAAGAGTTTGTTCTGATCAACGATCACGATCCGCGCCCGCTTTACTATCAGTTTGAAGCGGAGCACACAGGTCAATTTTCCTGGAGCTATCTCGAAGAAGGACCTGAGGTCTGGCGCGTTCGGATCGGGCGCACCGCCAAGCAATAGGCTGGACGGGAGGCATCGGAGGTCGCGGGGCCTGGAGAGATAGCCGTGGCAAGCGAAGAAGACCTGCTCCAAGCATTGCTCAGGGTCAACGATCCCGAGGTAGGCGTAAATATTGTTGATCTCGGACTCGTGTATAGCACTGAAATTCGCGAGAGGCAGGTGCGTATTGTGATGACCATGACAACTCCGGCTTTCCCGATGCACTCCTATCTGACCCAAGAGGTGCGAGCGGCAATTTTGAGTCAATGCGAGGAAGTGGAAGATGTGCACGTGGAGTTGGTCTGGGATCCGCCGTGGTCACCCAAGATGATCTCCGAAGAGGGGAAACGTCAACTCGGCTGGCAATGAAGCTGCGGGGTGACGGAGGAAGATGCGATGCCTGCAGTTGTCATCGGAGAACAAAACGAGACTTGCAGTTATGCGGCCGATGAAATTCTGCATGACGGCAAAACAATCCACATTCGCGCCATTCGACCCGATGACAAAAGGCGCCTGGCCGATCACTTTACGGGTCTCAGTGCGGACGCCCGTTACTTCCGTTTCTTCGGCCATAAGCGGGAGCTCACCAGGCAGGATCTCGTTCGTTTCACCGAGCTCGACTTTGCGCGCCATGTTGGTATAGCCGCGACTTTGCATCAGGCCGGCAGGGAGCGCTTCATTGGCGTCGCTCGATACGTCCACAAGCAAACGCCGTCACGGGCGGAAGTAGCGTTGGCGGTTCTTGATAATTACCAGGGTGCCGGGATTGGGTTGCTGCTGATTCGGCATCTCGCCCGAATTGCTCAGAGAAGCGGAATCATTCGATTTGAGGCTGATGTACGCGGCGACAACAGCCGAATGCTCGCAGTCCTCGCCAAGAGCGGCTGCATCGTAAATTACGCGACTTGCGCGGGAATAATTCATTTCATGTTGAGCTGTCCGGAAGTTTCCGGTGCCAAGCATTGAGAGGGTCCGCATTTATGGAGGTTCGACTATGAGCGAAGAAAGCGGCAGGCAGCCGCTCAGGCCGGCTGCTGGTGCGATGCTCGCCCTCAACATCATGGACAGTGTTGAGGGTCTCAAGACAAAACCAGAGTGGATATCTGGCAATCGCCTGGCGGTAAGTCTGGTGAAGGTCGATGCGCTGAACATCCTATTGATGCTGCTCAAGAAAGGCGCGCGGCTCGCGGAGCATCGGACCAAAGGACCTATCGCGGTGCACGTTCTCTCCGGCGCAGTCCGCTTTCACGCGGGAAGCGAAGCCGTGGAATTGTCGCCAGGAAGCATTGCCGCCCTCGACCGCGAGATTGTCCACGAACTTGAAGCTCTCGAAGAAAGCATCGTTCTGCTAATCACCGCGATAGAGTGAGTCAAATCTAAAAATGAGCCGCACGGGAACACCCTCAGCGTCAGCGAGCGACACAGCGGGTGAGACTCTTTCGGCGGCGCGCCTCAAAGTCGGATATATCCGGCCACTCGTGCTCCTGCTATCGATCGCTGCGCTGCTGGCTGCTCTTTGGGCCGGGTTGCTGCGCCTGGGATGGGACCTGCCGGCGTTACAGCCCGAACTTTACTCAGCTCACGGGCCGCTCATGGTCTGCGGCTTTCTCGGCACGTTGATAAGCATCGAACGGTCGGTAGCGCTAGGTAAGGGTTGGAGTTATACCTCGCCGATACTATGCGGTGTCGGTGCGTTCGCACTTATCGCAGGGGTCGGATCTTCCATCGGCGCCGCTTTAATTACCCTCGGTAGCCTTGGGTTGGTCGTAAACTTCGGCGCTATCATTCGCCGGCAGGCCGCGTTGTTCACTGTGACAATGGCATTGGGCGCGGTGGCGTGGCTTGTTGGCAACTGCCTATGGCTCGCCGGGATACCGGTGATCCGGATGTTCTTCTGGTGGACTGGGTTCCTGGTTCTGACCATCGTAGGTGAGCGGCTGGAATTGAGCCGGCTCACAGGGCTGGGTGACGGAAACCGCCTGCCATTCATTGGGAGCACAGGACTGTTTTTGATCGGTCTCGCGATCGCGCTGCCGGTACCCGCGTTGGGACTTCGCATGGCGGGTCTTGGCATGCTGGCGATGGCGCTCTGGCTGTTGCGCTACGATCTCGCTCGTAGAACGGTAAGACAGAAAACCCTTACTCGCTATATCGCGGTCAACCTGCTTGCGGGGTATTTTTGGCTCGGCGTTGGAGGCTTGGGGTGGCTCTGGTTCGGCGACAATTTGACCACCTTTCATTACGATTTGATGTTGCACACAGTCTTTCTCGGCTTCGTATTTTCAATGATCTTTGCTCACGCGCCAATCATCTTCCCCTCAGTGACAGGGCGAGCAGTATCCTACAGCCCAGTCTTCTATCTTCATTCGGTGCTTCTGCACCTGTCACTGCTCCTGCGCGCGGCCAGCGATCTGTCGGGATCTTATACGGGCTACCGCTGGGGAGGCTTGCTGAACGTGATCGCGATTCTTTTGTTTGTAATTAGCACGGGTCGTGCAATTGCCCGCGAAGCAGCACGCTCTCGCGGGTTCACGCTGGGAACGGTTGTCCATGGTGTCAGTCGGTGAATCTGTGATTCCGAACAAGAGAATTATTGTAGATCGCGACGCATTCCGCACTTGACAAGGGTCACTTCGAGGCCGGGCTAGTGAATTACCGATGGTTTGTTATCGCTCTTGCGGTGCACATAATCGCGGTTGTCGTCTGGATTGGCGGCATCGCGGCTGTCACCACGGTGATGTTACCGACGATGCGCGATCTCGACTCGAAGGAGCAGAAGGTCTGGATGTTTGCCCAGCTTGAGAATCGCTTCCGCCCGCAAGCGAGGATCGCCTGGCTGATCGTAGGCTTAAGCGGGATCTACATGGTCGAAGCCCTCCACGCATGGGTGTGGTTTGCAAGCGTTCACTTCTGGTGGATGGATGCGATGGTGGCGTTGTGGCTGTTGTTTGGTCTCGTTCTCTTCCTGTTGGAGCCATTGGTCGTCGCCCCGCATCTGGAGCGGGAGCTTGCCTCCCGCCCCGCCGAAGCTTTAACCAGAATCCAAACTTTGCATTGGATTATCCTGGTCGTGAGCTTATTCGTAATCGCGATTGTCGTGGCTGGTGTCTATGGATGGCTATGACGGCATTCGTCACAATAAGACCAGAAAACGACCTGTGAGATACGACCTATCGTTCGAAGCGGAGAAATTCCATCGATGAAGCGAAGGCTGGCTGATTGCAGCACCATCAACGACTTTATGACGCGCGAGCATGTGTGCCTGGATAACTTGCTTGTCAATGTCAGTGCGACTGAGGTTGCAGTCTATCAGGAATTCCGCAAGAGCCTGCTAGGGCACATTAGTATTGAAGAGAAGATCCTGCTGCCAGCGGTGCAGCGAATTAGGGACGGTACGCCGCTGCCACTCGCTGGCAGGCTCAGAATGGATCATGGCGCCTTAGCCGCGCTGATGATGCTGCCGCCGTCCGCTTCGACGGTTCGAGCTATCCGCACAGTGCTAGCTGCTCACAATCCGCTTGAGGAAGGTTCAGGCGGCGTTTATCAACAATGTGACGAAATCGCCGCCCCGGAGATCGCTAACCTACTCGACCTGTGCAAAGCCACGCCGACTGTACCAGTGTCGCCGTGGGCCGACAGTATCAAGGTTCTGAACGCGTGCCGGCGTGCGCTGGTCCGCGCTGGCTATGATCCCGCCTTGCTAGAAGAAAGTTCGCAGCCATCAAAATGAGCTTTGCAATCGAACCTTTTCCGCGTGCTGCCACGCGGCCACTATGAAACTAACCAAGAGGAGAACAGGAATCTTGAAACGATCGAACCTTTGTATATTGGTTGTTATCGCAGCAATCGGAATGCTAACCCTTGCGATCGAATCGCCACGGGCCAACGCTGCCAGCAAGACCGTAATTGTCACGATGACCGACGAACCGCCGGCTTATGTTCCTCCAAAGCTCACGGTCAAAAGGGGTGCGACTGTAGAATGGAAAAATACCGGAAAGACACTTCACGATGTAACTACCAACCCGTCTATGGCGCAGGAAAAGAGTGACTTGGCTGTGCCAGCCGGGGCCAAACCGTTTGATTCCGGTTTCATGCCCCCAGGCGCAAGCTGGAGCTACACGTTCACGGTTCCGGGACGGTATCGGTACGTATGCATACCTCACGAGAAGGATGGAATGATCGGAGAAGTCACCGTGACAAAGTAGTCCGTCCTATCCGGAAGAAGACACTTGTAATCAAAATCGCGATCAGCGCGGTCGGAGGTAAGTAGCCATGCTATCACTGATGTCGCGGCGAGAGCTCTTCCGAGTGCTCGGTGCCGGCGCCGCCTTGATGGGTATCGGGAGCGCTGGTGCCCTTGCGGCGTCCACAACGAAATCAAGCGCTGCCAACCCCCACTTGCCGGCCTCCGCTTCCGTTGCGGCATCTTCGGCAGTCCGAGGCGTGGTCGCCGATCCCACTCACCTGCCACCGCCGATCCAACGAAGCCACTCTATTCATCACGAAATCTCGCTTGAAGCGCGTGAAGTCGATTCCGAGATCGAGCCCGGTGCGAAATTTTCTTACATGACTTTTAACGGGCAAGTGCCTGGGCCGATGATTCGGGTGCGGCGCGGCGACACGGTAAGTTTGACTTTGCACAACAGCGCGCGCAGCACTACGTGGCATTCGGTCGATCTCCACGCCGTTTACGGACCCGGCGGTGGCGCGGACCCGCTCACGGTTTTGCCCGGTCAAAGCAAAAACATCACCTTCAAGGCGATGTATCCGGGCGGTTTCACCTATCACTGCGCCGTGCCCGGCGAAATGGATGTCCATATCGCGCGCGGTATGTACGGAATGATCGTGGTGGAACCCGAGGAAGGGCTTCCAAAAGTCGACCGCGAATTCTACATCGGTCAAAACGAAACTTACACCAAGCAGATGCCTGGGAAGCCCGGCCCGCGCGATTTTGATCCAATACGCCTGCTCAAGGAGCAGGCAACTTATGTGGTATTCAACGGTGCGTTCCTCGCGCTGACCACTGAGCGATTTGGTGCGATGCACGCCAAAGTCGGCGAGACGGTACGGGTGTTCATGGTCAACGGCGGCCCTAACCTGCTTTCAAGCCTCCACCCCATCGGGAACATCTGGTCGCGGGTCTGGATCATGGGGCAGCTCGTCATGCCACCGATGCGGTTTTTGCAAAGCGTTCCCGTGCCGCCCGGAAATGCGATCATCGCCGACATGGATCTGCCAGTTCCGCAGACGATTAAAATCGTCGACCACGCAATGACGCGTGCGCTTAACAAAGGAGCAATGGCTGAAATCGAGGTGACCGGGCCGCAGAACCCGGACATTTTCAAAGCTTAGAACTTCCAAAACTCTACGGTCGAATTGAATATGACGAAGCACAACTGGAGGGTTGCGGGGGAAGGATTTGAACCTTCGACCTCCGGGTTATGAGCCCGGCGAGCTACCAGACTGCTCCACCCCGCCCGCGCATTTTATGGGGCTGTGCGCGAGCGGGTCAACAGAGAATGTCTGGCGCCGGTGCTGTCAGCGGCGCGAATTCAGATCCGCTTTGCCGGTTGCGAGATCGACCGGCACCGAAACATGCTCGTGCGCGATCAGCCACTTGCCGTCGATTTTCCGATAGCCATCGCTGACCCGCACTGTGAGATCCATCGGTTTGCCGTTCTTCTGAACGCAGGCCAGATGCTGGATGCTGTGGCCGAAGCCAAAGTCTTTGCCGGCCTGAATCGAAAGATCGGTCATCTCCATCTTCGGTGCGCCGCTGCATCCCGCAAGCACGCCCTCCCAATCCTTCTTGTACGCCTCCCAACCGTCATACTGGCGCGGCGGCAGAACATCGAACACGACCAGATTGGGACTGTGCTCGTAGTTGGACATTATTTTCGCGACATCCTTCGCATTGACGCCGGCGACAAAGTTCTTCTCGAGCGCCTTTATCGCCGCCACGCTGGATGGATCGGATTCGGCCGCGTTTGCGGCTCCCAAAGAGGCGGCGAATATCGCGATCAGGAACAGGAATATGAAAAAGATTCGCATCGGCCTGGTTCTCCCGCGCCGGAAAATAGTAACAGAACGCGCGAGCGTCAAGCCGAAGCAAACTTCAGCCGGCGAGAATCCGGATGTTGCAGTGGCGATGGACTTTTCCGAACTCGATGACCGCCTTCTCATCCGATTTCGCATCCGATTTGGAATCGGTCAGCATGAGCTGTTTCGCCGCTGCCGCGTCGACGCCGTCTGCTTCGACATCGAGGTTGTGATCGTCGCAGATAATGAATGCCATCAGGAACGCTCCTTGAATCCGTTACTTTATCCAACGCGGCCGTGCGAGTCATTATTCGCCGCGCACGCCTTCACGCGCACGCGCGGATTTGTGGTAATCATCGTGGCGGCGGCTTTTTTGAGATCGCAATTTCGTGCGAGGGAGTTTTCGCGATGAGCCTTAAAGGAAAAGCGGCGGCGATCGGAATCGGGGAACTCAAGCCGATGAAAGAACCCGGCCCCACCACGACCGCGCTCGGCCTGATGGCGCAGGTCACGGCCGAGGCAATCGCCGACTCGGGTCTGGACAAAAGAGACATCGACGGGCTTCTGGTCGGGATGCCGTTCTCCGACCCGGGTTTTATTTACCCAGCCAGCGCCGCCGAGGTGCTTGGGCTTGAAGTGCGGATGCTCAACGTGGTGGATATCGGCGGCGCGAGTCCTGCCGGGATGATCTGGCGCGCAGCGGCTGCGATCGATGCCGGGCTGTGCAACGCGGTGCTGTGCCTGGTTGCCGACATGAACCGTGCGGGCGACCAGCGTCCACCGACCGTCTCAGTGCAGCGCGAATTTGAATCGCCCTACGGAAATATCGGCGCGAACTGCGGCTATGCGATGATCGCGAATCGCCACATGTTCGAGTTCGGCACCAGGCCCGAGCAGATGGCAAAGGTAGCGGTCGATCAGCGTGCGAATGCGCTGAAGAATCCGCTTGCGACCTTCAACGAAAAGCCCCTTACGATTGCCGAAGTGCTCGGCTCCCGGATGATCGTCGATCCGCTGCATCTGTACGAGATCGTCAGCCCGGTGACGGGCGGCGCAGCGGTGATTGTGGCCTCGCCGGAAATCGCACGGCGCGCCAAAAATCCGCCAATCTGGCTAATCGGCGCGGGCGAATACGCCAATCATGCAACCATCACCTACGCGCCGTCGCTTACCGAGTCTCCGATCAAAATTGCGGCGGATGCCGCATTTAAGATGGCGGGACTCGAACGCAAAGACGTCGATTTCGTGTGCCCCTACGATTGCTACACGATTACCGTGCTGGTCACGCTAGAGGATGCGGGCTTCTGCAAAAAGGGTCAGGGCGGCCCCTTTATCGAAGAGCACGACCTTACCTGGAAAGGCGACTTTCCATGCAACACGCATGGCGGCCAGTTGTCATTCGGACAGCCCGGCCTGGCCGGCGGAATGAGCCATGTAACGGAAGCGATTCGCCAGTTGATGGGCCGCGGCGGCGCACGCCAAGTCAAAGACGCATCGCGCGGTTACGTTAACGGTAACGGCGGAATTATGAGCGAGCAGGTAAGCTTGGTGCTGGAGCGCCGATCATGAGCGAATATCTGAAACCGCTTCCCAAACCGTCGCCGACCAGTCTCCCCTTCTGGGATTCGGTGCGACGCCATCAATTAAAGCTTCAGCGCTGCTCTGCATGCCACAAGTTCATCTACTATCCGCGCACGCGATGTCCCTATTGCATGGGCGATCGGCTCGAATGGCAGCCCGTCAGCGGCCGCGGCAAGGTTTACAGCTACACGGTCGTGCGACGCGCGTCGCATCGTGCATTCATGGATCCTTATGTGCTCGCGATCGTGGAGTTGGAAGAGGGCCCGCGAATGACGACTAATATCGTCGCGCCGCCGGAGAGCGTCCGAGTCGATATGCCCGTGGCTGTCTACTTCGACGACGTGACGCCTGATAACACGCTGGTGAAGTTCAAACCCGCTTAAGTCCACGCGCCGGCGCGTTGGACTTTCATTCTTGAGTTGCGGCGTCCCTCGTGTCTTTTGCTAGGCGAGCAGGACCGCGACGATACCGGTCAGAAAGATGCCGTCGAAGGTGCCTGCGCCGCCGATCGATGCAACCGGCGCACCCAGCTCACCGAGCCGGTTCAAGTTGAAGAGGTCGGCACCAACCAGCGTGCCGATAACTCCGCTCACGTATGCGACAACGTCCGCGTGATGCGCTGTCCCGCCCATCAACGCGCTCAGAACGTAAGCGACTATCGCGGCGACAATCGGCGGCACCAGCATCGGAGTGGCAATTCCCATCCCAGGAACCGGGCGCGCAAAGCGATACACCACCACGGTCACGATCGCCGTGCCGATCACCGCCGGAACTATCGTTCCTGGAAAATGAAACAGGACATAGGCACAGATCCCAAGCGGCACGATTGCGCCGCCGACGTTGACCGCAACCGTGGTCGACTCGCTCGTATAGCGTGCCGGCAGCCGATATCGGATGCCGAAATGCGAAACAATCCGCGCTTGATGCGTCGGGCCGCCATCGACCTTCGTGATCGGAATGTTTAGATAACTGCCGATAAGGCTTACCAGCAGCGCAACTAGCGCAAGCCCGGGAGGAAGCCCGAGCGCGGTGAAAACATAGTTGATGACGTGGATCTCAATCAGAGCGAAAAGAAAACCAAGAACCAGAACAAACAGGACGGCGTAGAGGAAAAGGAAGGGTCCAAACAGCACGGACGTGATAATACCAATCGGGGAACTCCCGCGAAATGATTTGAAGGCGCGCGAAAGGATGGCGAAACAAGCGTTCAGCAAGTACCCGAAATAGTTCAGGATGTAATTTTTGCGCGCCGAACTACCAGATCGCTCGATGTGAGCAGAAGCATCGCGATGGCACAGCTTTCGCTCAATTGGACATGGACTTTCGATCCAGGAGGTTAGCCTCTATGAAGCGGCTCGGAACCGTTTTGCCAGCACTGCTGATTGCCGCGTCAATGTCAGTGCCGGCATTCGCACAAGGAACCGTGGTACAGCAGGAATCCACTACCGTGACGACTCATGAATCGTCGACGACGGCGCAACCGCAGCAGGTCGCTCCGATGACAGTCGGTTCTGCGGTAACAGGAGTAGTTCAAAACGGCAACAGGACGATTATCTTCGAACGCTCCAATACCGATCTGGACATGGCGCAACTCAGAGCGTTCAGCAGAGTAGCGAATGACGATCCCGCGGTCGCGGCAAAAATAGCCCGGAATCCGCAGATTGTCGCGGACAACTCGTATGTTAGCAGGCATCCTGCTTTGCAGCAGTTTCTCGATCAGTACCCAAACGCCCGCGAAGACATCCAGCGAAACCCCGGCAATTACGTCACGCCGGTCGCCGGCTCCTCGTTCCAGCATGCTCTGCCAGGACTGAGGGATAACGGCCAGTAAGACCACCTGTCAGCCTCACTGGCGGCTGACGGGCGCACGCAACAACGCGCCCGTCAGCCCGCTTCTTCGCGCCTTCCATTCCTGTTGCGCCGCTTTTGTGCGCCATGCCGCATCCGATATGATCCGCGTCCAGCATGAACGCGGAGTTTCGCACCGAATTGATCGATATCCTCGTGCGCGAGTGTTATTTCGAACGCGAGGTGACGCTGTCGTCCGGAAAAAAGTCCGATTACTACCTGGATTGCCGCCGCGCGATCTTTCTTCCGCGAGCCGCGTTCCTGATCGGCGAGTTGATGTTCGAGCTCGCAACCGCCTCTGGCGTCGATCAGATCGGCGGGATGGCGGTTGCGGCGATTCCAGTGACCGACGCCATTATTTCAGCCGCGTATCGCCACGGAGTGGATCTGCGGGGCTTCTTCGTCCGAAAGGAGACGAAGGCGCACGGGATGCAGCAGCGGATTGAAGGCGCATTCCGCCCCGGCCTCAAAACCGCGGTGCTTGACGATGCGATCACAACCGGCGGTTCGACCCTCGACGCGCTCGCCTGCGTTCGGCAGGCGGGCGCAAATGTGATTGCGGCGCTTACCGTGGTCGATCGCGACGAAGGCGGCGGCGACGCGCTCAGGCGCGAAGGTCTTAAGTTCAATTGGATCGTGACCGGTGACGAAATTCGCGCGGCGGCGCGGGCACGGGCGTAACTCGTGCCGCGCGAGACATTCGATACTATCAGTGGATCGACGTCGTTCACTGCGATCCTAGGCGATCCTGTCGAGCATTCGCTCTCACCCGCGATGCACAACGCGGCGTACGCGGAGTTAGGGCTTGATCGACGCTATCTCGCGTTTCGAGTTGCACCGGAGAACTTGCGGACGGCGCTCCGCGCGATCCCCGCGCTCGGGATCCGCGGCATCAACCTGACGGTGCCGCACAAAATCGCCGCAGCGCGCATCATTCCGCACCTGAGCCGCGAGGCCGGGCTGCTCGGCGCCGTCAATTGCGTAGTCAGCCGCGGCGGGCGCCTCTTCGGCGATAATACCGACGCGCGCGGGCTGGAGCGCGATCTGCGGCGCATCGGAGGCGCCCTCGCGGAACAACGGGTTATCGTTATCGGCGCAGGCGGCGCGGCCGCTTCCGCGGTGCTGGCGGCAATTCGTGTGAGAGCTGTGGAAATCACGATCGTGAACCGGACCGCGTCACGCGGCCATGCGCTCAAGCGCCGCTTCTCCGAGCTGCTGCGGACAATCGCGATCGACGCGCGCGATCTCGACGCGCTTCAGGATCGCGATCTGCTGCGCGACGCTGCATGCGTTATCAACGCAACCTCGATGGGACTTACGACGCGCGATTTCGCGCCGCTCGACTATGCGGCGACGCCGCGCGACTGCTTTTTCTACGATCTTCTATACGCGCCGAAGCTCACTGCCTTCTTATCGCCCGCCGCGCGAGCTAGACGGCCTTATAGCGATGGCGCCGGGATGCTGGTTGCCCAAGGAGAGCTGGCTTTTCGGCTTTTCAATGGCGTCGCGCCGCCGCCGGGCGTGATGAGGCGTGCGCTCAACCTCAAGCTCGGAAGGGATTCGTGATTCAGGCTCACTCCGGGAAGAGGCTTGAGATGCTCTCGCGGTTGTGGATGCGATGGATCGCCTCGCCGAGCAGCGGCGCGATCGAAACCACCTCGACTTTTGCCGAGAGCTTCACCGGCTGAGTCTCGATCGAATCGGTAACCAACAGCTTCTTTATCGGGCTTGCCTCCAAGCGCTCCATCGAACCTATGCTGAACACGCCGTGTGAGATCGCGGCGTAGACTTCGCTCGCACCGCACTCGATAAGCCTTGCGGCCGCGCTGGTCAGCGTGCCCGCCGAAATGGTGAAATCATCGACGATCAGCGCAGTCTTGCCCCTGACCTCTCCGATTACCTCCAGAACTTCCGCGCGCTCATCGTGCGCCTTGCGCTGCTTGTCCGCGATCGCGATAGAGGTGCCAAGAAATGAAGCGAACTTGCGGGCATGTTTGGCGAAGCCGGTATCGGGTGAAACCACCACCAGATCCGAGAGCCGCTTGCTGATCACAGCGTCGCACAGCACCGGTAGCGCATAGAGATCGTCCACCGGAATGTGGAAGAAGCCCTGGATCTGAGGCGCGTGAAGGTCCAGCGTCACCACCCGGTCCGCTCCCGCAACCTCGATCGCGTCGGCGCAGACTCGCGCGCGAATCGAGACTCGCGGCTCGTCCTTCTTGTCGCCTTTCGCATAGCTGAAGTACGGCATCACGACCGTCACCGATTCGGCGCTGGCACGCTTGAGCGCATCGATCCAAAACAGAAGCTCCATGAAGTTGTCGTTGGCCGGAAAGACTGTTGACTGCACAATGTAGACGTGGCGGCCGCGCACGTTGTCCTTGACCCGGACGAACAGATTTCCTTCGGAGAAGCGCAGAACTTCGCCCGTGCCCTCGGGAACGCGCAGGTACTCACAAATCTTTCGCGTCAGCTTGTGACTCCCGCTGCCGCCAAAGATTATGAGGTCGTCAACCATTTTGACTCTGCCTGCAATTTGGTCAGCCGCGCCGCGGAACGCTAGAATGCCATCCGGCGCTCGTTCTCAGGCGCGCGCGGCGAGGCATGGAAGTGCCACATCTTCCAGACCGGATTTCCTTCGTGATCCTCGCGCACAAAAATCTCGGTTGAGCGAAACGGAATCCGCGCGGTCTGCCCTGCCGGCGGCAGCGCGGCCGACTGCGCATCCGATGTCGGAAGAACATTAACGGTGAAGGTTGATTCCGAGGTTAGGAACGCCATTTCCCCGCGAATCACCAGGCGCACTTCACGCGGTTCGGCTACCGCCGTGTCGCCGTCGCCCGCCGGACCCATCACGTGCGCCAGATATTCCCATAGCTGCACCCACTCGTCGATCGCATAGTAGGTGTGCCCGTTGAGGTTAAACCCGTGGAACTTGTCGCCACCGACAAACGCCTCGCGCATCATCGGAATACTGAAGCGGCGGTTCGCATCCCACCACATCTTTGAGACCGCCAGAATCTCAGCGCGATCCCGTTCGATATTCCTATCTGTCCTCTTCGACTGAAGTGCACGATTGCCGACCGCGCTTCGCGCTTTTCGCGCGGATGTCTTTGCAGGCGTGATCGTTTTGGAGGATGTCTTTCTTGCTGGCTTGCGCCCACTCGCCTTCTTCGCCGGCTTGCGTTTCATCGGCAGCGCTCCCTGCGGCTCGAATCTCGAACGCAACTATAGGCAGGAAATGCGGCTGTCGGGCAAGATCGAAAGAACCTGGGAGAAAATGATGCTAGACTGGAGCAGTCCGGGCGGCTCTGCTCAGCCAAACATCTCTTTGAGCTTGTCGACGAAGCCCTTGGAGAGCGGATGATTCACCGCCTTGCCATCCAGTTTCGCGAATTCCTCGAGCAGCTCGCGCTGGCGCGCGGTCAGGCTCCGCGGCGTCTCGACAACTACCCGAATCAACTGATCGCCGCGTCCGTAACCATGCAAGTCGACAATTCCCTTGCCCTTAAGGCGCAAGACTTTGCCAGATTGTGTGCCCGAAGGAATCTTGAGCTTGACCTTGCCTTCCAGCGTCGGCACGTCGATCTCACATCCGAGCGACGCTTGCGGGAAGCTGATCGGCACTTCGATGACGATATCGTTGTCCTGGCGCACGAATAGATCGTGCTCTTTGACGTGAATGACGACGTACAGGTCGCCCGCCGGACCGCTCGAATAGCCGGCTTCACCCTCGCCGCGCAGCTTGAGCCGTGATCCGTTATCGACTCCGGGAGGAATCTTTACCGAGAGCGACTCCTGCTTGCGAATTCTTCCCTGTCCCTGACACTTCGGGCAGGGGTCGGAGATGATCATGCCTTCGCCGCGGCATTGACCGCAGGTGGTGGAGATCGAAAAGAAGCCCTGCTGAGTGCGAACCTGGCCGGTGCCGCGGCAGTTTGGGCATTGACGCACGCCCGTCGAACCGCCGCGCGCGCGAGAGCCATTGCACTGGTCGCACTGGGTAAGGCGCTGAAAGTTGATTGTCTTTTCGGAACCGCGCGCAGCTTCCTCGAACTCGATCTCCAGGTCATAGCGCAGGTCGTCGCCGCGCCGAGTCCGTGAACGCGCGCGTCCGCGGCCGGTGCCGAAGAAATCGCCAAATATATCTGAGAAAACTTCCTCGAAACCTTGTGAGAAATCGAAACCGCCGAACGGGCCCTGGCCGTGCGCGTTCTGGAACGCGGCATGACCGAAACGATCGTATTGCGCTCGCCGCTCGGGATCGGAGAGCACCTGATACGCTTCGTTCAGCTCTTTGAAGCGCTCCTCGGCTTCCTTATTCCCGGGATTGCGATCGGGATGAAACTGAATCGCGAGGCGGCGATAAGCTTTTTTGAGCTCCTCTTCAGAAGCTCCGCGGCTCAGGCCCAGAACCTCGTAATAATCCCGTTTGGCAGCAGACGGCATCGACCTGCAATTCTAAATCATCGCGGCGCCGGAAGCCATTATACGCGCTGGGCGGACGGCTTTTCACCGCCCGCCAGAGGATCTTTACTTCACTTCCTTAAAATCGGCGTCGACCACGTCCTCTTTACCGCCGCCCTGGCCTTCGCCGTTCTGAGGACCAGCGTCGCCCTGCGCGCGATGCTCTCCGCCGTCGGCACCCGCGGCTCCCTCGGCGCCCGGCTGCGCCCCCTGCGCGCGGGTCTTCGCGTACATCGCTTCGGCGAGCTTGTGCGAGGCGTTCTGCAGAGTTTCGGCGGCTCGATTCATCTCGTCCGCATCCTTCGATTCGAGCTTGCCCTTGGCCGACGAAAGCGCCTCCTCGATACTCTTGCGCGAAGATTCGTCGAGCTCGCCACCATGCTCCTTCAGCGTCTTCTCGGTCATGTAGATGAGGTTGTCGAGCTTGTTGCGCGCCTCAGCCTGCATCCTGCGATTGTGATCTTCCGATGCGTGAGATTCCGCCTCACGAACCATCTTCTTGATTTCTTCCTCGCTGAGCCCCGATGACGCCGTGATGCGGATCGACTGCTCCTTATTAGTGCCGAGATCCTTTGCATGCACGTTCACGATACCGTTCGCGTCGATATCGAAGGTCACCTCGACTTGCGGCAATCCACGCGGAGCGGGCGGGATGCCGATCAGATCGAACTGCCCGAGCATTTTGTTGTCGGACGCCATCTCGCGCTCGCCCTGGAAGACCCGGATCGTTACCGCGGTTTGATTGTCCTGCGCGGTCGAGAACACCTGGCTCTTGCGGGTCGGTATAGTCGTGTTCTTTTCGATAAGTTTGGTGAACACGCCGCCCAGCGTCTCAATCCCGAGTGACAGCGGAGTAACGTCGAGCAGCAGGACGTCCTTTACCTCGCCCTTCAACACTCCCGCCTGAATCGCCGCGCCGATAGCGACGACTTCGTCGGGATTGACTCCCTTGTGGCCTTCCTTGCCGAAGATCTTCTTGACCCGTTCCTGCGCCGCGGGCATCCGAGTCATCCCGCCGACCAGAACGATTTCATTGATATCGCTCGCCTTGAGTCCAGCGTCGCGCAACGCGGTGATACAGGGGCCTTCAAGACGATCGAGAAGATCGGCGCATAGCGCCTCGAGTTTGGCGCGGGTCAGCTTGATATTGAGATGCTTGGGACCGGATTGATCCGCGGTGATAAACGGCAGGTTGATGTCGGTCTCCAGCACCGTCGAAAGCTCGCACTTCGCCTTTTCGGCGGCCTCTTTCAGCCGCTGCAAAGCCATCCGATCTTTGCGCAGGTCAATTCCCTGATCTTTCCGGAACTCGTCCGCCAGATAATCGATCACGCGCTGGTCGAAATCTTCACCGCCCAGGAAGGTGTCGCCGTTGGTCGCCTTAACCTCGAACACGCCTTCGCCAAGTTCGAGAATCGAGATGTCGAAGGTGCCGCCGCCGAGATCGAACACCGCGATCTTTTCGTCCTTCTTCTTGTCAAGGCCGTAAGCCAGCGACGCCGCGGTCGGCTCGTTGATAATCCGAAGGACATTAAGGCCGGCGATTCGTCCGGCGTCTTTGGTCGCCTGGCGCTGGCTATCGTTGAAATAAGCTGGAACGGTGATAACCGCCTCGGTGACTTTCTCGCCGAGATAATCCTCCGCCGTCTGCTTCATCTTCTGCAGGATAAATGCGGAAATCTCAGGCGGACTGTATTTCTTGCCGCGAATCTCAACCCACGCCGCGCCGTCATCATTCTTGACCACCGAATAGGGCAGGACTTTGCGCGCCTTTTCCACCTCCGCGTCGTCGTACCGACGACCCATCAGGCGCTTGATCGCGAACACCGTATTGGTCGGATTCGTGATCGCCTGCCGGCGCGCGATCTGGCCGACCAGCCGCTCGCCTGAGTCGGTGAATGCAACCACTGAGGGGGTGGTTCGGCTACCTTCCGAATTGGCGATCACGACCGGATCGCCGCCCTCCATGATTGCGACGCAGCTATTGGTCGTACCGAGATCAATTCCGATTACTTTTGCCATTGTCCGTTACAATTCCCTGAATAGACTTGCCTGAATAGAACCTAATCACGCTTTACCGATTTTCAACGTCGGAACCGTCATTTTCGCCTTCGCTTCGCTCTTCGCTGCGCGTTCCTTTCGCGACTGAGACCCGCGCCGGCCGCAAAATACGGTCGCCGATCTGATACCCGTGATGGAATTCCTCAACCACCGCGTTGGCAGGATGCTCGGCGCTGGCGACGTGGTCGACCGCCTCGTGTCGGACGGGGTCAAAAGACTGCCCAACCGACTCGATTTGGGTGACTCCCTGAGCTTTGAGGAGGTCGAGCAGCGACCGCAGCACCATCTCGATACCCTCGCTTATCGCCTTGGCAGTGGCGCCGCTGGTGCGCGCCGCAGCCAGTGCACGCTCGAGATTATCGACGATGGGCAGAAGATCGCGCAGCCAATTTTCCCGCTGAATACGGACAGATTCTTCGCTCTGCTGGCGAATCCGCTTTCGTGCATTCTCGCCGTCAGCAAGTGCGCGCAGATATTTGTCTTTGAGCTCCGCGAGTTCTTTTTCCTTATCTGCAAGAGCCTTCGCCAGATCTGCAGGGTCTTTGGACGCGAGATCGGCGGCGAAATCCTGAGCCTCTGAGCGCTGGGCACCGGAATTTTCGCCTCTGCCCCCGTCAGACTTGTCGGTTTCAGCGTTCTCGGATTCCGCGTCAGGATACCCGTCGGATGAATTTCTGTGACTATGCTTGCTCATTTTGACCATGCCACTCGACGAACCTAACCACGAACTCGGAGTTTGCAATGTGGAACCCGCATTTTTCGGGCTGCGGAAGTCACCGCTCCCGCGGTTTCAAAGCTTAAATGTCGTCTGAATGAAACCGTAGTCGGCTTCGCGACCCGACGGGAAATTAGATCCGATAACGCTGCCGCCGAAGGCATGCCCATAGTAGAGCTGAAGCGTTACGTGCTCGTTCATCCTCCAGGTGAACTGGCAATCGGCGAGCGTAGCCAGATAGTCGCTGCCGTTGCTCGGCCGTCCGGAATATCCGAAGAATCGATTGTCATAGGCGCCGCCGCCCGAATACCAGAGGTCTTCCTTCGAATCGAGCCAAAGTCCGTGGATGGACGATTGAATCTCCATTCCCGAGTGCGGCTCCAGGATCAACTGAAGCATCGCGTCATCCACATTCATCATGTTGAAAAAAGGAAAGAACGCATACTGACGGGGCGTAGGCAGAATTTGAAAGAAGGTCCCGTGGGTCGAGTCTTTCGGGTTTCCGTCGCCGGAGCCGACCGTGTAACCAATTCGAATCCATGGCTTCCACGCGATGTTATCGAGACGATAGCCGGCCTCGCCGACCACCGCATACGCCCGCTGGCTCAACGTACCCCACGACCCGAACTGGCCCGCGCACCATCCGAGGAGGTCAATCACACCCGGACCCGCCTGCAGCGTGCGAACATAGTCCGCCCCGACCGTGTCGATCGAAACCGGTCCGGTATCCGCGCTCGATCCCTTGAGCTCGCGGTTGTCGACCAGCGGCAACCCTCGCGTGTCGCTATAGTAGATGTAGAACAGGCGAAAGAGCGAGTTTCCCCATGCCGGCGAGGTGAACATCTTTGGCCCGGCATTAAGCGACGCGTAGGCGAGATCCATGTCGCTGATCTCGTTCATTCCATTTATGTCGAAGACACCTTTGGTAGGGACGCCGTACATAACGCTTGCCTGCCATCGATCATCGCCGTAGGTAGCTAGAGCGCCGTCAAACGATCGCATGACATCGCTGAATCCAAAATTGCCGATAAGCCTCTGCTTGATGCGATTGTCGAGCAGCCATTTCAGCTCGGAATCGAGATCGTCAGGCTCGAATTCCACTCCGTCAAAAAACTCGAACCTGCCGCCCTTCAGCTCAAAGCCGCCCAGCAACTCGCGCCCGAATTCCAGGTAACCCTGCTTGAGGAAAACGCTGGCGTCATTCGCGTTGCCATACGGCTGGTAATAATTCGCGCCAAGGCCGAGCAATCCTTTTGGCGACGGGGCAATTGCCTTGTCCGGCAGGTTGACCAAATAAGGCACCATCAGCTCCGCATATCCCTTGATGCCATCGAGTTGATATCCGGCGCCGAGTCTGAGCCAGCTACCCAGGAAATTGTATTGATTCTCGTTGAAACCGCCCTTGACCGATCCGGGATTAAAGTAGTTCCAGACTTCTTCGCGATTCTGCTCGGAGGCGGTGAGCACTACCGGCTGACCATCGATAGTAAATAGATCGATTCCTGAATTTGCCGCTCCGCTGGCAGCCAGAATCGCCGCGATTGCAGCCATACACACCAGCAGCAAATGGCTATTCGCGTTGATTGCTCTCATGTATATCTGTCAGGCCGAATGCGCAGTAGTTAATTGAGCATGCACAAAGATTCAAGCCGGATAGTGCGCGCGACGAGCGCGGCGGCACGTCGAAGGATACGAGACCGGCTCTTAACGCCGATCGCCGCGTATGTAAAAGGCATGGGAGCTGCGACTGAGGCCTGCGAGCGCGCCATCGCGCACTCGGCGCGATGCGTGTTCGATTACTTCATGCTTGCCGGGCGCGCGTAGCGCCGCATTCAGTGTTCGAGCAATCGGGTGAGCGCGTTGGCCGTGTACTCCACGAGCGGAATCAGCCGGTCGTATTCCATCCGGACTGGGCCGACGATCGCGAGGCTGCCGACCGGTGTTTCGCCGGTTACATACGGCGCTGAAACGACCGCAAGCCCCGCAAGCCGCGCGTCGGAATTCTCCGATCCGATGGATACGCTTGCGCCACGCCGCTTAAAGCTCCGCTCGAGCAGATCCAGAAGCGCGGTCTTGTCGTCGAGCGCGCGCAAAAGCTCTCTCATCCGCTCCGGATCGGCGAATTCCGGTTGCTCGATCGCGCGCAGGCCGCCATCGACGTAAAGCTCGGTATGGGCGGCGTGCTCCGCGACCACACCGCCGAGCGCCAGCGCCTCGGCCACGAACTGATCGTATTGCGCGCGCTCGCGGCTCAGCTCCTCTTCGATCCATCGGCGCGCCTCTTCGAGAGTGCGCCCAACCAGCGACTCGTTCAGGTACCGCGCCATCCGCTCGAGTTCTTCCTGGCTGTGATCGCGGTCGCAATCGACGACGTGATTCTGCACCCCGAAGGACGCGGCGACGAAAGTCGTCAACACCTGCCGTTCTCGCAGCCGCACGAAGCTGACCCGCTCAATCATCATCGATTCGAGCCTCGGCGCCATCACCAGCGCCGCCTGCCCGGTCATCAGCGCGAGAAAGCGCGGCGTGTCGCGCATCAGGGCCTCGACGTCGAGCCTCCGCGTAGAATAATGCAACTCGATCTGAGCACGATCCTCGAAGCCGATTCTCGGCGCCGGGACCAGATTGTCGACATAAAAACGAAAGGCCTTGTCGGTGGGCACGCGACCGGCCGAGGTATGCGGCTGATGCAGATAGCCCTGATCCTCAAGCTCCGCCATCATGTTCCGCACCATCGCGCCGCGCACGCCAAGCTGGTGACGCGCGACAATCTGATGCGATCCGACCGGTTCGGCGGTCACGATAAATTCCTGCACGGTCGCGAGCAGTAATGCCTGCCGCCGCGCGGACAACGAAGTGGCTTCGCTCTGGTCAGCCATTCAGTAGCAGATCGCGCATCACAAGAGTCTCACGCGCGTGTTTCGTCCCCCGCTAATCGATATTATCAGTCCGGTGGCGCGCGCAATGACTATACGCCGCCGGCCATAATAACCATCCACAACACTACGGTGCCGCGAAAAGGCAAATTGGTCAAACCGGCTCCAGGCCGCATTCCGCCGGTTAATCACAGCGCCGGCTGGATTGAGAGTGATCGCTACGATCGGCGCGCATGGAGCGATATCGTAGCCGCTACTCCGGCTTTTGCGGAACTCGCCGAGGCTGGCGGCGCTATAGTGCCGCAGTTCGACGCGCTCGTCGCGGATTTCTTCCTGGCGCTGTTCAAATATAACGTACTTTGGCTGAAACCCGATCAGGTGCGCAGCTCCGCGGCTCTTAATCGCGTCATTCTGGACTCGATGCTCTCGTCGCCCGCGTTCAACGCGCTGCGTGAGCGCACCATCCTTGAGGAGGACCGCGCCGCTATCGCCGCGATCGTGATGAGCGAGCGAGCGCTGGAGATGATCCGGTCGGAGCGCTTTATCAATCGCCGCGAGATGCTCGATCTCTGGGACCTCGAACATCAGGAGCAGGACCTCGAGATGCGCGCTGAGGCGCTCAAGGCGGCTCAGCAAATGGCGCAGCAGGCCGAGCCAAATCAGGGTCAGCAGGGCGGCCGCAAAAAAGACGGCGATGAAGCGCAAAAGGCTATCGCCGCGATGACCGAGGCGGCGCGGCGCGCCGCGCAAGTATCGGAAGCGAGGCGAAATCAGAAGGCGCGGCAGGTGGAAAACTCGCTTAAGCACAGCGACCAGACCGAACTGCGCCGGATGCAACTCAAGACCGCCGAACTAGCCTCCGAGATCGATCGCGCCAGCGACGATAGCCACGACTTCAGCCGCGAATTCGGCCAGGGCGGAAAAATGAATGCTGGCGAGCGGCTGGAACTCGGACGCCATCTGGCGCGCAATCCTAAACTTGGCGAACTCGCGCGCCTGGTC
The DNA here is from genome assembly GCA_030041155.1 of Candidatus Binataceae bacterium. Lineage (GTDB taxonomy): Bacteria > Desulfobacterota > Binatia > Binatales > Binataceae > JBARDN01. The sequence goes on from JASHOJ010000208.1 coordinate 22,553, forward strand.
GGCCGCATGAAGCAGGACGCACGCGCGATCCGCCACAAGACCCTCGAACGCGGGGTTGCCGAGACCTACGACATCGAGCGCGGCGCCGATCTCGGCAGGATGATCCCGTCCGAGCTGACCACGATGCATCATCCGGTGCTTTCGCGCGATTTTCGCCGCCGCCTGCTGGAAGGCGAGCTGCTCCAGTACCATCTGCGGCAGGATGAGCAGAAGGGCAAAGGTCCGATGATCGTGTGTATCGATGTCAGCGGCTCGATGCAGGGTCCGAAGGAAATGTGGGCCAAGGCGGTCGGGCTTACGCTGATGGATATCGCGCGGCGGCGGCGACGGCTTTTCAGAGCGGTGCTGTTTTCCTCGGGAGATGACAGCCTGAAGGTCATCGACCTGAATCGCGAGCGGCGCTACGAACCCGATCTCCATAAGGTGATCGAGATGGCCGAGTATTTTTCCGGCGGCGGCACCGATTTCGAGAAGCCAATCGATACCGCCGTGGCGCTGCTGGAAGAGCGCCAGCTCAAGCGCGGCGACCTTGTGATGATCACCGATGGCGAATGCCAGGTTTCGCCGGAATGGCTGAAAAATCTGCGGGAACGCAAAGATAAGCTCGGGTTTTCGATTTTCGCGGTGCTGGTGGACGTGGGATCGTCCGAGTCGTCATCGCTGGCGCAGTTCGCCGATCGCATCACCTCCGTCACGCGGCTCAGCGAAAAAGGCGCGCGCGACATCTTCCTGCAGGTCCAATCATGAAGCCCTGGCGCGCCGTCGTTCTCGAGCCGATCGATAAGCGGAATTATCGCGCGCTGTTTCGGATGCAACTCAAGCCCGGGCAGGAGAGTTTCGTCACGCCGCCCCGATGGACCCTCGCGCGATGCTACGTGCGGCTTTTCGGCGAATCATTCGAGCATCTGCCGCATCTGATTTGCGCCGATACTCGCATCGTCGGATACGTCACAACCGCCTGCGATCCGAACAGCGCCGATGACTATTGGATCGACGACATCATGATCGATGCGGCAAATCAGGGACAAGGATACGGCCGCGCGGCGGTCTGCGCGACCGTCGCGATGATTCTGGCGCGCTATCCGCGATGCCGCGGCGTGCAGCTTACCTGCTTTCGCGACAACCGGAACGCCGAGGCGCTGTACCGGAGCCTCGGCTTCGAGCCGACGGGCGGAGTGGATTCGGAATTCGGCGAGCCCAACTACATCCTTCGCGCTGGCGCCCTCGATCGACTGAGAAAATAGCGTGAAGCGCCGGGCGAAAAAAAGAAAGGCCGGCGAAATTCGCCGGCCTTTCCACTTCATCTGAATTTCGCCTGCTTGCCGACGCTTAGGCCGCCGAGGCCATCTCCATCACGCCAAGCTGCTTGTACCAGGGCTCGGTATGAGCGTTGAGCAGATCGAGCTGGCGCAGGCACGGGATGATCGTATCTACGAACAAAAACGAATTGAACTGACGGTCGAGGTTGCTCTCCGCCTCTGCCCATGCGGGATTGCGATGCATCTCGTCCTCGATGTCTTTCATCGAGATGCCGCATTCCTCGAACACCTGGTTGCCTGACAGGAAACCATCGCGCGGCACACCATTTTCAACCTTGGTGACCATCATGTCGCAGGCAAGGAACGAAAACTCCTCGAGATCCTTCTTCTCCTTGCCGTTCAGTTTCCGCACCGCATCTCTGAGCGCCAGCATCCCAAAGCCGACGTGGCGCGACTCATCCTTCATGATGTATTCGAGCAGTTCCTTCAGCAGATCGTCCTTAGTCTCGCGCTGCATGAAGCGGAATGCCGCGATCGCGAGCCCTTCGGCCACGATCTGCATCCCGACATACTTCGGCTCCCAGCGATCATGCTCCATGATTGCGCGCAGCAGCCGATCAAGGGTCGGATCGATCGGGTAGATACGGTCGAGTTTGGTGATGTATTTGCGGAAGCCCTCGACATGGCGGGCCTCATCGAAAACCTGCGCCGCCGCATTCATCTTCGCGTCGAGATCGGGCACCGCATCCACCAACTGCCCGCACACCATCAGTGCGCCCTGCTCGCCGTGCAGGAACTGCGAAAGCCGCCAGGCCGCGAACTTGCGATTCAGCGCGAGCTTGTTCTCGTCGCTGAGCGATCGATAGAGGTCGGTCTGGAACATCGGCATCATCGTCATGTCCAGAACCTCGCGCTCGATCGGCCGATCCCAATTGATCGTGGTCGAGACGTTCCACTGATCACGTTTTGCGTTTTCATAGAGACGATCCAGTTGCGGGAACTTTACCGCGTAGTCCCAGTGGAAAACGCTGTCGAGATTGCTATGAACTTCGGTCCGATCGTTGTTCATCGGAAATAACCTCCGGAATTTTTAGCGGCCATCGACGCGCACCGCGCGTTCGAGCCCGCCCAATGCAAAATTAACTGATGCCTGCTTCAGTTCGTCGAGAGGCACGTTGCTCCGCTCCAACATCCAGGTGATCGCCTGCGACAGCATCCCAATTGCCAGATGCGCCACGGTGTCCGCGCTTATACCAAGCGCCGGCGCCAGGTCCTCGCGCAGGTCGCTGATAAAAGTCTCGTGCACTTGCACCATCAGGTTAAGAAACGCCGGACTATGGCCGAAGACGATTCGGAAGCTCTCGGGATTCTCGGCAGCCGCGTCAAGAATCGTGACGATGGTAATCCTGAGCTTGTCCGCTGGATCGCTAACTCCAGCCTTGGCCTCCATCAGCATGCGTCGAAGGTCAGCCGCGCCCTCCTCCACAAGTTCGATAAAGATTTCGTTCTTGGTCTTGAAGTGCAGATAGAACGTGCCAAGGCCAACATCGGCATCACTCGCGATATCCGAGATCCGAGTGTTGTGGTAGCCCTTCGCGGCAATGACCCGCTTGGCCGATTCCAGAAGATCGACGCGGGTCTTCTCGCGCCGACGATCAAATCGGTTCTGCATCCGCGCCTCTGA
>JASHOJ010000209.1 GCA_030041155.1 Candidatus Binataceae bacterium
GAGACCTATCTGGTGCGGGGCCAGCCGCTTTACGTCGAAAGTGCGCAGATGGGCCTTCTGGAAAGCTGGTCGCATCTAGCCGAGGTCGTGCGCACGGGCCACCCGCTCACACCCGCCGATTCGGAGCAGCGCGCGCGCGAGTTCTTCCCGATGCTGGTGCGCAGTATCTTTCCCAGCAGCTATGCCGCGGCCAAAGCGGCCGTCGCTGCAATACCGAAGGCGAGGCGCAACCGTATAGGCGCGATCCTTGACGTTGCGGCGGGCTCAGGCGCCTGGTCGCTCCCTTTTGCCGAAGCTATTGCGGGTGCCCACGTTACCGCCGTGGATTTCCCTGAGGTCACATCGATAACCCGGGAATACGCTGCCCGTTATGGTGTCGGCGATCGCTACGACTATCTGGAAGGGAATCTGCGCGATCTCGATTTTGGACGCGATCGCTATGACCTGGTGATTCTTGGGCACATCGTTCATGGCGAAGGCCGAGAGCACGGGCGCCGGCTCATCGAGCGCGCGGCTGAGGCGCTCCGCACCCATGGGATGCTGCTGATTGCCGAGTTGATTCCTCGTGACGATCGCACCGGACCGGTCTTTCCGATGCTCTTCGGTCTCAACATGCTGCTCAATGTTCCCGAGGGCGACGTTTTTACGATGGCGGATTATCGCGGATGGCTCAAAGCGGCTGGCTTCCGCACAATCACGACGATTCGCGCGCCCGCTCCTTCGCCGTTGATCCTCGCAAGCAAATGACCTTCACGTCCACCGACACCGTTAGCGAATGGGGATAATCACGCGCTGATCGTACTGCCTCTATAGTAGTGTTGCAGTATCTCGGTGTAGGTTGCGCCCCCGCTTGCCATCACCGCGGCTCCGATCTGACATAGACCGACGCCATGGCCCCATCCAGCGCCTCTCAGGACAAAATGGCCGGCCTCCTTGTCGACGACAAACGCGGAGCTGTAGAGATGGGTTCGCGATAGCGCGCGGCGAATTTCCAATTCCTTGCCGAGGATTATATAGTCGCGAGCGCCTGAGATCTTCAGCCGACAAATGCGCCCGGAAGGTCCGCGCGCGAGCGGCTCGATATCGACGATCGCCCCCAGGTTGACGCCGAGCCTGGACGCGATCACGTGTCCGAGTTCTTCGGGATCGTACTCGATCCGCCATCGATAGAAATCACGCGTCTCCTGATCAAAGCCGGGCAGAAGACGCGCAAGGAGTTCGGAGTCCGAGGTGTTGCAATAGGCCGGCGGCGCCAAGCGAATCCACTCTTCAGCCGAATGGGAACGCGACGGCTCGCGAGCATCATCTATGGAGCTCAAATACGGAATGTCCTGGTCGTCCCAAGCAGTCGCATAACGCTCGGTTCTTCCGCCGCAGGACTTTGAAAACCGCGCGTCGCAGATGCCGCCATGATAGCGAAGAAATTCGCCGGATGTCGCGCGAACCGCTTCGGCGACGGCCGGAGAGAAGGACTTTGTGATTCCCTGATAACGCTGACAATGGTCGTCGGCGCAGACATCGAAATCGCGATGCGCACCGCGTCCGTACCAGCGGCGGATCTCATGCGGTCCGATATGCTGTCCGCGCTCCGAAGCGGCGGCAGCGGAAGGGTTTGCCTTCGGGAACCATAGCCAACTGCGCGAGATCACCGCGTGCGCCTTCAACAGCTCCAACGGACAGGAGGCGCTCATCTCGGATGAGATCACGCTGGCTACATATTCCTCCAGCGCGACCTCATTAATAGCGGTCAATCCCGTTTCCCGATGCACAAGCTTGAGCGTTCCTCGAAACACCTGGCGCTCCTTGCGCTCCCAGTGAAATCCGATTCCGATTGTAACGTCGTCCAGCGCGAACGCGCACGAATCGGGCTCGGATGGCGTAAGTGTAATCTCGGACTCAAACCGGTGCCGGCCCGGCGTGTAGTATTTGCCGCCCTGATCGGTGAAGACTCCGATCAGCTCGACCTCAACTGCGGCACGTCCTTCGAGCAGCCCCACGGATACTTTCAACGCTTACTCTCCAACCTTTGTACAATCTCAAGAACCTGATCGTCAGGCAAAGTTACTTCTCGATAGACTGCCTCGACCGCATCCGCGCTGATGCGCTCGAAATCTCGCTCAAGCGGCACGACGAATATTCCGCACAAGTCGATTGCCGCCGGACTGACCGTCAGTTCTCCGGTGTAAAAGGCCCGCGGCCTGTGTTTAGCTCTCGGAAACACATATACGACCCACTCATCCGCCTGACGAAAGCACGCAATGTTGATTAGCGGCTCAGGCCGTTTGTGGGTTATCTCCGCCAGCAGATCGAACACTCGCTGGAATCGGCCGATCAGATCGGTTCTCTCGTGTCCATGAAACAGCAGCACGTTTCTGCAATAGTTGCGCACCAGCACGCCTGCCAATCCACTGGTATCTTTTTCGATTGGAAGCAGCTTTCGCGAACCCGCCTGGAAATGCAGATGGTCCGGCGCGGAGGCACCGGACTCGGGACCGTTGTAGATGACAAAGTAGCTGGGAAGAGCGGCGGCGATATCCAGCATGGCTCCGAACTGAGTCTCGATTCTCTGCGCACGATGCTCCCGGTGAGCGATCGTAAGATGACGGTCCACGATCGGAAACGGATTACAGTAGATCGTGAAATCCTCGCCCAGGCTGATGCCCTCTTCTTCCGAAGGAAGGTTTGCCGGGCAGAGGAAGCAGGCGCGTTTTGCAATGGACTCGGGATCGACGCGCGCATTTGTACTAGCGATGCGATGAGGGATGTGGCGAATCCATACGTCGAACCAATCGATCCGGACCGGGCGCGTTTTTGCTCGCGCAAGCCCCTCGATTCCATTGGCGAGCAGCGGCCATGCGCGCGTTTGCCGCTCGAATAGCTCTTCGACTTCGCGGATCATCGCAGCATCCGCGCCCGGATCTCGCAGGTTCGAAGCCAGTCCTTATACTCGTCGTATTTATTCGCGACTTTAGGAGCAAGAGCGCTGTCGCTGTTGCCTTCCCATCGGCGGCAGAGATAAATCGGATCGTAAATTCGTCCTATCTCGTAGTCGCGGCTGATGCGCAGCGCGACCGCATAGTCTTCGCCATAGCTTACGTTCGGAAATCCGATTCGGCGCAGGATGGAGGTATTAAAGGCGCGAGGAGCACCGAGACCGTTTACACGCAGCGCATTGTTCCTTCCATTCTCGCGGCTCCACTCGCGATGATCTATAAGGCCGGGCGGAATCTCCTTCAAAGAGAAATCGACCAACATGTACGATCCTATAACCATCGCATAAGGGCCACGCTCCAGCTCCGATACGATCCGATCAAGCACACCGCGGCCGGCTAGCAGGTCATCGGAATCAAGCTGCACCGCGTATCGCCCGCAATCATTCGAGTAGATTGCTTCGTTCCAGCATCCACCAATTCCCAGATCGCGACGTGTGGGAATGATGTGTCTAAGCCGCGCGTCACCGATGCCGCGAACGATGCCGGTAGTCCGATCGCTCGAGTGGTTATCGACTACGATCACATTGAACTCAAAGTCAGCGCTCTGGGCGAGCGCACTTTGGATAGCGTCCAGAATTGTCCGCTCGCGATTACGAACCGGTATGATGATGCTGGCTTTGACCGGAAATTTCTCAGCCGCGGGCGGGAGCTTGTTAAAAACCGGCTCCAGGTGCGCGCCGATGCGTTTGAGATGCGCCGACGCAATACGCTCCATCTCCAGCTGATACTCGCGATTGCGCGGATCTACGTACTCGAATTGACTCGGAGTGCCGGGACGCGCATCAATAGGGACTGCGCTGTACAGCGGCTCGGGAATCCGAACAACGGCGTGTTGTTCCGAAATCCTGAGCCGCAGGTCGTACAATCCGCCCCATTTCAAGCTGCTATCGATTCTCGACTGGCGCGCGGCTCGAACCGAGATGCCGAAGAGCGGCCCGAAGTCGAAGGTGTCGCGAATGCTTCCGAGTTGATAATTGATTTTCGGATTCTCCGCCGCGTCGGCATAAACCCATCCACAGCCGCTTTCACGGATAAGCCTAGTCATCCGATCAAGCATCCACGGCGCCGGCTCGATATGCATACGCGGATCGCCGATAAGAAGAACGTCGGAATCAGCGCGATCGAGCAGGCTCTGAATGCTCGCTGACGAATAGTCCTTTGGATAAGTGATATTCACGTTGTAAGCGATTTGGCGTCATCCCTTTCGGATGAGAGTCTCGTTTTCGCAATCTTCTTTCTGGATCTATCTCGTGGCCGCGCCAAAATAACTCCGGCCATCCGATTTGACTCCAGGAATTCGCGCAGTTCCTGTTCGATCACCAGACCTCGACTGCGCGACGCGTGGCGCATCACGGTTTTTCCGCCTTCGTGCACGAGAATTCCGGCATGAAACACGTCAAGATTCCGGCGGGTTGACGCAAAGAAAATCAAGTCACCGGTTTGCAACTCAGTTGAGATTCCGGAGATCGCCCGCTTCATGATGCATCTAAGATGAATATGCCGCATCCTAAGTCCAGGCACCACGCTAAGCACTCGATCGCGAGTCAGCATGTATGCCGGGAATGAAAGCGATCTGACTATGCCTTCTCGAATGTTGTTGCGGATCCATCCGGTCATGTAGTGATTTCGCCGATCCCATCGGACGATGCCTCGTTCATACCTGATCTTTCGCAGCCATTTGACGAAATCCGCAACGCCGCTGGCGCGCGCAAGCGCTAAAACTGTCTCGATATAGGTGACGCAATCGAATCCATTAAGGCTCACGGTGAATGCTTCGGCCCGCTCAGCCGACCCAATAAGCGGGTTTGGCTTATAAGGGCAGTCCAGAAATCGGTGAGAGAAGAACTCGACACGGCTTCCAATAGAGCGGTGAACCTCGGCCTTGGAGAGAAGTTCCTCGATACGATGGCGACTAAGTCCGCGCGGCGTTAGCGCCTTCATTAGTCGATCACACCTTTTGCACGCCTTGCGGCTTGAGAACTAACCGCTCGAGTAAGAGGGTGAACCCTCTCGCATCGTGAAAATCCGGCCGGTCAGAAGGATGATAAAGCGCCCAGTACGAATAGCTCTCATCTTCCTCGATCACGGCCGAAAGCCCGACTCGAAGCGGAGCATTCGTATGATTCTTTGATAGAGCGCCGAGGCGAATCGCAGCCTCGAGTTCAAAGTCGCTGGCTGTGGAGCGTATGAGCAGATCGGAGCTAATGGTGTCGTCCGAGAGCGGACCGCCATCACGATAGCCGCGGAAACGATAGGCCTGCCACTGCCCGGACGGAGCGAAGTTGAACTCGTGATACGCGGATTCGCCGTCTATCGAAAGAAATGCTTCAAAACAAGTGTGACGCCAGAGTTCAGCATCCTGAGCAGGAGTCCCGACGGAAGGCAATCGGACCCGTGAAATGTCTCCATCGAGTCGGAATCCCAAGCGAAGCTTATCCCACTCGCGCTGCAAAAATACCCGAATGGCGCGCACCGCCTTGGACTTCTTCGATGGACTACAGCGGAGATTTACCTCGTATTCGCCCGTCACAAACGCATCCACCCAGCACAGCGATCGAATGACGCATCCGTCGCCAATCTCAGCCTGTCTCAATCTGCGCCGTTCGGATGGTCCGGTCAAACTTTGGCGGAAGTCTTACGCGGGCGAGCGGAATTCTATTCGCAAGAAGACCGGCAGCAGCGGCTCTTATGCTTTCGTGAAGCCGTCGCGGCTCCATCCCTCAGATCCAACTCCGTTGTGAACGAAGAACAGCCCGTCGGGATCGTATTTTTTCTTGATCTCCGCGAGTCTCGGATAATTGCTGCCCCAGTACGCTTTCTGAAATCCCTCCTCGAAGTAATTACTCTCGTTGAAATAGGCTCCGTAGTCTGGAACCAGGGCGCGAAGCTGGTCCATGCACTGATGAATACGCTTGGCTGCCTCGCGGCCGTCCGCGATCGATGGTTCATGGCCGGGAATGCCCGGATATGCTGGTTGTTGGCCGTCGCCTGAGATGACCAGAGCAAACGCGCTGAGCACTGCCGGATTGGTCGCCGTGTCCTTGGCCCATGCGATCGCCTCGGGAGGCGCCCCGGCAAGCCCTTTATTGAAATGCATCTCGAATCCAAAGTGGCGCGTGGCAGCGAACATTGCGTCAGCCAGCCGCTGCTGCGAGGCATCGTTTAACAGCGAGTCGGGCAGCCACATCGACTCATAACCCCAAATGAACCAGCCGCACTCGCCAGTGTTTCCCGTCCACCACGCGTCATCGGCAGGAGCATCTGGCCGCGGATCGAAATCAACGACCGGCTCCTTAATTACATGGATGAGCGTATCGTCGAGCAGTGCGTGGAGCGGATTGCCATTTCGCGGAAACACCACTTCGGGCCAGTGCCCCTTCCACCATTGCATGTCCCAGAAATGCCGCGCGGGTATGGCGCCTATGGTTGTCCGTCCCTCGAACGAATATGCATGAGGCGATTGCTTCACCCAATCCAGAAATGGCTGAAACGCCTTTTTTGCCTGGCCAGAATCGACTCCGTGAGCAAGCATGCTGATTTCGAGCGTGTTGCTGGGACTGAAGCGGGCCTGTTCGCCCCAGTGATCGTTGAACAGGTTTTCGCGATAGAAGCTCACGAACTCCCTGATTAGCCGCCGATAGGAGTCATCTGAGTCGGCCTTAATCTTGAAATTAACAGTGCCAAAGAACTCTGGAAGATCATGGAGACGAAGCGTCATCTTGCTCATCACCCCGAAGGTGCCGCCTCCACCGCCCTTAAGCGCCCAGAATAGATCGGGATTGGTACATGCGTTCGCTATCTGTATCTTGCCGTCAGCGGTGATTACTTCCGCCTCGAGTAAGCTGCCGGCGGCTGTGCCGTAGTGCTTCGACAAGCTGCCGAAGCCGCCGCCCTGCAAAAGTCCTGCAAAGCCTACCGTAAGACATCCGCCGCCTTGGACGTATTTTCCGCCTTTGGTCGTGACCGCATCGTAACCCTGGATATCGATTGTTCCAGCACCCATCGTAACAGCCGGTAGCGGCTTAATGGTCTGCTCGCATCCGTGCGGAACGAATGCGGTATGCATCTCGATGTCGTGCATGTGCCGAGTCCAGACCAGAAGCGAATCCGGCGCGTTCGAGGTTCCCTGATAGCTATGGCCGCCACCCTTCACTACCAGCCGCAGATTATTCTTGCGCGCGAAATTAACCGCCTCGGCGATGTCATTCGCGTTTCTCGCCGCGACCGCATAGGCGCTCGGCTTGGTAGTCCATGCATCAACCCATCCCAAGGTCTCGGTAAGTCCCGCTTGATCGCCGATATAATAGGGATTCTTCAACAGCTTCTTAAGCTGCTTGGCTTGCGAGCCATTTGGATCGGTTTTGAGGATCGAAAGCGGAAAATCAACCGGAATCAGATTGCCGCCAACCGCTTCGTTAAGCTGCTTCCATGCCGACTTCGACGGCCACGAGGGATCGGAAGGACGGCATCGAGTAAAACTTGACGCTGCCCAAAGGCGCCGCGGCAAAACCGGCATAAGCAATGCGGCCGATCCCATCGTCTTCAAGAATGCTCGCCTATTCATCGACGCTCCCTTCCTCAAATTCCTCTGGATGCGGATCCGTTTTCGGTCTGCGCCAGCTTGAGTATCACGATAGCCGCGCGGATGCGGTTTCGTTCGGAGATTCGAGCTCGCTCATCGCCTCGCTGCCATTTGGCTCGCCAACAGCTTCGGTTCCCAGCCGCTGGACGTTTTTCTCGTGGCGAGAGCGGTCAATGTTATAGAAGAACAGGATCACGATCGCGATCCCGCTGAACGTCGCCACTGTGGGAACGAATGCGACGCCAAGATGCTGCAGGATAGCGGGATCGACATGCCCGGGGACCGCGTGCCGCGGAAAGCTGACCCATCCAAGGAGCAATCCGGAAAAGAAGGTCCCCACTCCCGTGACACACTTCGCGATAAGTCCGTTGGCGGCGAAAAGCAGACCCTCGGATCGCTGTCCGGTGGAAATAGCCGCGTCTTCGACTACGTCCGCCATCATAGAGCTCGCGATGATAAAGCCGGTAAGCCCCAAGGTGGCGGAGACAAAAGCGAACGCGATTACCAGCGTCAGCAGCGCATGAGTGCCGTTTGCGGGAGCCAGTCCGAACAGGCGCAGTGTGATAGGAATTATACCCGAGAACAGCGACGCGAAAAACACGCCGATCATCGCCGGTTTTTTACCGAACCTTTTTGAGATTGCCGGCGCCAGAGCAACCCCGGCGAACGCTGCAAAAAGCCCGACAATGGCGAGATACGACATTTGCGCGGGCGTGAATTCCCAAAAGTAGGCCGAGATGTAGAAGTCGAGGCCCTGTCTTAGGCCCGCCGAAATCGCGCCGACTATTCCCGCTATCATCAACGCGAGAAACGATCGGTTGGCCAGGGTGCCGCTGAGCTCCGAGATTTTCTCGCGCCACGTGGTCCGCACTCTCGGCTCATGGACGATCGTGTCGATAAAGCGATGAGTCCCGAGACACGAGATCATGATCGAGAGAAAGATCACGATTCCCGCCACCACCGCAGTCTCGCGATAGCCTACCGGATTCAGCAGCCCGAGCGGATGGGTCGCGTCTTTGCGCAGGAACACCTGCAAAGACAGTATCGATATTCCCGCGCCGCCGAGGGTTCCGAAGAAGAATCGCGAACTCATCAGGGTGGTGCGCTCGTCGTAATCGAGAGTCAGCTCCGGCCCGAGCGCCGAGCTCGGAACCTCATACAGGCTCAGCAGCACCCGCACGACCACCAGCATCACCGCCATATAGATGAGTAGGTAATCCTGAGACCATCCGCGCGGCGGAGCGAACAGGAAGTAAAACGCGACCGCAGCTGGAATCGCGGAGGCGTACATGAACGGATGGCGCCGACCCCATCGCGAGCGCGTGTGATCCGACCATTCTCCGATCAGCGGATCGCAGATCGCGTCAAAGATCAGCGTCACCATCATTGCCGCCCCGACCCATGACGCGGGCAGTCCCATCACCTGGTTGAAGAAGAGCAGAAGCGCGGACGTCAGGCTGGCTTGGTGCACGCCAAAGGCGATCGAACCGACGCCATAATAGATGTTGGTCGAGAGGCTAAGCGGCGGAGGTCCCGATTTGGACTGATTGTTCACCAATTGTTCACCAAGTCCGCTCTCCGCGACGCGAGCACGCGACTCCGCCATCCACAAAGAGGACCTGTCCCGTCATCAGCGAATTTTCCTGACTCACGCACCAGGCGAGGATCGCGGCCATTTCCCGCGGGCGACCAGGATATGCTCCGCGCATCGGGACCATCTGTTTCATGGCCGCGCTTCGATCGGGATCCGACAAGATATAGGCGGCAGCGGGCGTGTCGATGAATCCTGGACCGACCGCATTCAGCGGGATACCGGCGCCGGCCCATTGCGGCGTAACCGCAGCTCTTCGACACCAGCAGTTCAGCGCATGTTTGGCATTACTGTAGAGACCCAGTCCCACGTTCATCACTTGCTGTGCAGTCATTCCATCACGAGGCCCAAACTTCGCGGCGAATTTTCTTGCCACCTCCAGTGCCGCCGGTTCGTCCAGGCTTAGACAAGCTTCGACCAGGTCTGAATCCACCGGACTAAACGAAGCTATCGAGGAAACCATTACGGCGCGAGGCGCCGAGCTGCCCGCCAGCAGCGGACGCAATCCCTCCAAAGTGGTCACAGCGCCAAAGAAGTTCAACTGGATGCTGGTCTGCGGCGGACCGCCTCCCGCGTTCGCGACTATGGCGTCGATCCTGCCGCCGCTGAGCCGTTTCACTCCTTCAACCAATTGCGCGCGTCCTTCGCCAGTCGCCAAATCCGCGACGACATCCGCGTCGTGAAGGTCGCAGGCGATAACGCGGGCGCCTTTTTCCCGAAGGTACTGTGTTGTCCCCGCTCCAATTCCAGACGCGGCGCCGGTCACTACATACGTTCGATCCATCGAGTCTGTCCTGTCCTCAGCTTCGCTTCGACTCTTTTGCTTCGTTGCGAATCAAATCAGCGCCGGACGGCTCAACCGGGTAGCCGTATTTGCTTCTCGCGTTCGCGTGGCCGACGTGATGAAGCGCGAATGCCGACTGAATCGCGGTCCACTGACCTTGCGCGTCGAGGCTCTGATTCACCGCCATTTTGGCAAGGCGCAATCCGACCATCGGCCGCTTCGCGATGCGCTCAGCGAGTTCAAGCGTGGCGGTTTCGAGTTCCGCTCGCGGCACCACCATGTTGATCATGCCCAGGCGATGGCATTCTTCGGCGCTGAAGGCCGCGCCGGTGAAGAGCATCTCCTTGGCTTTGCGCGCGCCAAGCTCCCACGTATGAGTGAAAAACTCGTGACCGTTTACGCCGAAGGCGACTACCGGATCGGAAAATGTCGCATCGTCGCTGGCAACCACGATATCGAACGGCCATACCAGCATCAGTCCGCCGGCGATTACCTTGCCCTGCACTTGTGCGATGGTTGGTTTGGGCAGGTTTCGCCATCGCCAGCAGAAGCCGAGGTAAATTTCCTCCTCGCCGTTCATCATTCCCGCCTGTCCCTCTTCGTCGAACCCGCCCCAGAGACTCACCGTATCGAAGTTGCTCAGATCGTCACGGTCGCTCAGGTCATGGCCGGATGAAAAATGAGGTCCTTCGGCCGCTATGATGATGACTTTGATATCGTTATCCGCGACGGCAATCCGAAAGGCGCGATCGATTTCGTAAAGCATCTTGCGATCCTGCGCGTTGCGTCGTTCGGCACGCGCCAGCACCACACGAGCGACATAAGGCGCGGGATTTTCGTAACGGATTCTCTCAAACGTCGAACTGATATTCGCCTGCCTTCCTTTCCTGGCCATATCTTTTGTTCTCGAGTCTCCTTTTTGACGAACCAGGTTTCTCCACACCGAATCGGTTTCTGTCGCTTTATCGACCTCTCTAGTTCAAGCCTGCGGAACAGTTGTTAGCGGGTGGCTAAGCGCGGTGAAAGCAACCGCAATGCCGCCGGCGAAGAGCCGCCATTACTGCATCTTTCGTCCGCGATTTGCGCAGCGGGAGCGCTGCACGCAGCTTCGCAACTGCATCTGATCCTTTCTGCGCCGGAATCTGCCTCTTGTGGAGGTTCCTTAAACATATAGATTACTTGAGCGCCGGCCTGACGAGACCGAGCTCAATAATCGTGCGGCCCGTCTCGAACAGTGTGTCATCAACTGGACGTGTCTTTAGTCCCAGCTCCTGACGAGCTCGATCGCAGTAGGCGCGAGGCGCGTCGTAAGGACCGCCATACTTCGCGACCATTTCAGCATAACCATCCGGCGGACCGCCGACCGCGATGTGAGGAAAAAGGCGGCTCAGATGCGCCTGCAACTCCAAGGCATTGAGCTCAGCGGAACGATCAGCGGCAGTTAATTGATAACGCGCGCCATTCTCGCATCTGTCACTCTCGATTATCAACGCATGCGCTTCGCCCACGTCGCGTACATCCACGATATTCCACAGATGCTGCCAACCACGCCCGCACGGCTTACCGGCCAGCATCCTGCCCAGGAAATATTGCCACGAACCCGGCAATTCGTGAGCGCGCGACAAGAGCGGCCCGATCCCGACGCAGGGACACGTGGAGATCGCGTCGAAGCGGCCATCCTCGGACGCGGCGTCATACGCCATTTTCTCACTCGCGATTTTGCCCATCGCATATGCGACGTCGCCGTTGTCGTCAATATGGTCCAGCGACCAGTTGCGGTCCCGGCTCCGATTGTCCGACGCCCAATCCTTTTCAGTAAAGACGTATCCGGGGGGTGCTGGATGCACTATAGCGGAGAAAGAGCTGGTGTAAACAAATCGTTTAATACTGCCAACCTTCTTGACTGAATCAAGAACATTCCTGGTGCCAACCAGCGCGCCGTCATGTACCTGACGCGGACTGTTCGCATTGCCGTAGCCCATCGGAGTGCCAACGTGCAGAATCGCGATACAGTCCGCAAACACGTCATCATAGCTGCCTGACTCAAGCAGGTTCGCGGTCCTTAACTCGACGCGTCCAGGATACGCGCCGCTGTTCAAGGCAAGCAGATGCGCGGTCTTGTCCGGATTAGCTTCGTCCCTTACACAAGCGCGCACCAAGTAGCCGTGCTTCACCAGCGCGGCGACGACGTGAGAACCGATCTGCCCCGAGGCGCCGGTGACCGCGACGGGACCCTGTGCGGATGTTACTGCGGCCATGTTGTCAAACCCTCGATTTGCGAGGCATCGGAATTTCCGCCGGTGCGCTTCTAACTATTTGCCGTGACGGATAACTTCGCCCGCACGGGTCCCTGTATGCTGTCCTTCGAGCACGTTGATCTCGCCATTGACTATGGTCACCTTGTAACCGATCGATCGCTGGATCCATCGCGGCGCGCCGCCGGGAAAATCGTAGACCAGCTCCGGCTGCAACTCGGCGACCTTGTCGGCATCGAAGACGTTCACATCCGCGCGCATCCCTACCGCCAGCGTTCCGCGATCTTCAACTCCGATCACGCGCGCCGGACCCGAGGTCATGCGCCGGATAGCTTCTTCTATCGAATAAAGGTGGGTTTTCCGCACCCAGTAAGAGAGCACGAAACTCGGCCATCCCGCGTCTATCATCTGCGAGACATGCGCGCCCGCATCGCCGAGGCTAGGTAGGCAGTGCTCGCTCTTGAACACCTCCCGCAAGGCCTTGAGGCTGCGGTTATGCATGATGAAGTTAAACAGAGCCTTGCCCCTGGTCTCGCGCGAGAGCCGCAGGAAGGTTTCCGACCAGTGCTCACCGGCCGCCGCGGCAATAGCCATCAGATTGTTCTCCGGCGCGTCGGTGTAATCGGGTGACGCGCCCGCGCCAAGATAATAAATGTATTTTAGCTCGACCCATTTGGAACCAGCGCGCTTCGCTTCTTCGACCAGTCGGGCGCAATGGTCAGCGTCGTCGATCGCCGCCACACGCTGAGCGAAGCCGAGCTTCTGCAACTGTCGCCAGCTATCGCCTAAATTCGGCAACTTCGGGGATTGAAGTCCGAACATCCCGCCGGAGCCGCGCACCTGGCTGATCGCGGTGATGTCCCGCCCGGCGCATAACTGCTCCAGAATCTCGCGCCGCTGCACGCCGCTGTTCTCGTCCTCGCCGACGCCGTAGCTGAAGAGGAAGCGGCC
>JASHOJ010000210.1 GCA_030041155.1 Candidatus Binataceae bacterium
TAGTGCATGTAGTCCAGTTTCCGGTCGAGCGTGATCGTATTGCCCCTGATGCCGGAGATGGTTCGCCGCTCTGCCTGATGGGGATCGAAGTCCGTTGACGCGAGGACAATCTGGTCACCGACCCGCCAACCCTTGGCATCCAGCACCTTGATCGAGCTGCTGCCTGCTTCGGCGGTCCTCGCCAGCTTGGTCCAGGAATTCGTCCGGTCACCATGCAGGTTCAGGGTTCCGCCCGCGATCACGATCCCGCGGTCGTTACCAGGGACCTTGTCGGTGAGGGTGATGGTCGCCTTGCGCGTGTGGGGTTTGGCTTTGGTGCCGATTTCCAGTTCCCCGTGTACGAGGATCGACTCGGTGGTCAGCTCGAGGTCGGCTTTGTCCGAGAAGCTGAGTTTGCCGTCGATTTGCAGGCCGCCCAGCGACGGTGTACTCACGTCGAGGAGCACATCCTTGCCTCTTGCAATGGTGACCGTGTCCCCCGCGCGGGGCACCTTCCGGTCTGGCCAGGTGGCAGGATTGGACCAGAGCTCCTGCTTGACCACGTGCGATCCTTGTTCCTGAGCCGCCGCAACGACGTCGAATGCGCTGACGAGGAGGAATGCTGGAACGAGCAACGCAAAAAGGAACGAGCGATGTTGTCTTCTCATTGCCATCAATCCCTCGTATTCAAGGATGACCCTGCACCTTCGCGGCAGAGGATAGCGCAATTGACGTGCGCCCAGCGCATATCAGGCAACCGTGCGATCCGAGGCGCTCGAACCCGAGCGGAATGGCGGAATTTCGAAAAGGACGACGCATCATGATCCGACACTTTCGCAGTCCGCGACATTCGCGACAGCAGAAGACCTAAGTAATTGATTTCACTCAAGTCCTTGGAATCACAGTAAGGCTGCGTGTTATATGCCCATGTCACCTGTGCGGCAAGTGCGCTTTTCCGGTGTGGATAGGGAGTCATCCCAAGTGAGGACCCTGCAGCGTGGGGATAGCCCGCGAGTAGTCGGTGTACCCGAAATTCGGGTCCGCGCGCAGGGGACCTTGGTCCGATTCGCATCGGCTGACCGGCAGTAGACCCCAGGGACCGGCAGTTGGCTTGGGCGTGAACATTAAGTATCGCCGGGAGTCGGGCTACGGTTGCTTTGGGAGGACTTTCTGCGCCCGGCGGGATTGGACGGCGAACGCCTTGGCGAAAGCCTTGCGTATACCGGCTCCGCGTATCAACGACATCGTTCGCGAGCGGCGCGGTATTACGGCCGACACGGCCATGAGGCTCGCCCGGTACTTCGGGGGCGCGGCGCCGAAGTGTTCACGATCCTATAGAGCGGCGCAATGGAGGGTCGCATCGAGAATCTTCTATTGCGCCGCTGGTGCACAATCATTTGATTCTATTGATCGGAGCGCCGAGATTTGAACTCGGGACCCCTTGCACCCCATGAGAATCCAGCGGCTTTTGTAACTCCCTGCTCATACCTCGAATCTTGCTATAAGTAGTTATTAAAACGTGACTTTGCGACTGCTCACGACCTCACGCGCCAGGCCCGCGAACTCATCGCAAGGGGTATCGACCCCCGCAAGGCGGGGCTGACTCACAAGGCCAGCACACCGGGCCCCGTGACCGCGAATGGCTCAGCCGCCGCGCCTTACTCCATCGAAGCCCTGGCTACGGAGTTCATGGCGCGGTTTATCATGCCCACCCGTAAAAATCCGGGCGAAGTGCACCGGACGCTCAAGAAGGATGTATTCGGCCCCTGGCGTGGTCGCGATGCCCGCACGATCAAGCCCCGGGACGTGCTCGAGCTGCTCGATGGAATCGTTGACCGGGGGTCCGCGGTCATGGCGAACCGGGTGCATTCGCTTCTCAAGCAGCTGTTCAAGTACGGAGTGCATCGGCAGCTGATCGAAACGAGCCCCGTACAGCTTCTTTATGCGCCCGGTGGGGAAGAGAAACCGCGTAGCCGCGCGCTCACCGACCCGGAGCTCACGGCGCTTCTCGCGAATATCGACGAGGTCATGAGTCGCGCCCCACGCACCGTCGCTGCCATCCGCATCATGCTCTATACCGCATGCCGCCGCGGCGAGATCGGACTTGCGCAGTGGAATCACTTTCAACTCGGCGGCGATGCCCCGCTGTGGCGGGTACCGCCCGAGCTTTCAAAGACAGGCGTAGAGTATCTGATTCCTCTCGTGCCGCAGGCCGTCGCAGTGCTTCGGGAGCTCAAGCGTGCGGCAAGCCGCTCGCCACGGGTGTTCCCGAACAGCGCAGGGTGGCCAGCCCGTCCCTCAAGCTCTCCCGAATCCCGTTCTGCCGGCCCCCGACCTGAATCCGGGCACGCGCCGGCCGAAGCCCGCCGCGCTTGAGTACCAGCACACCATCGCGGCGAACGTACGCGCGCTGCGCGCGGCCGGCGCGGCTGCTCTCACGGCGCGCCCGGAGCGCCTCGAGCGCGCGTTGCTCGGGGCTTATCAGAAATTCCGGCGGCAGCGGCGGATCTGAGTCGCAACCGGGACATGTTCTCGCGATGCAATGCCTGGCGATGCGCACCGTCTGGCGCTACTACCCGCCCGAACGCATTCCCCAGAAGACGCCGTACGCTCACGAAGACCTGCTGCCGAAGGGCCGAGCGTAGGGTGGCCGACGCCGCCACTTCGGGACACCCGCCTCCGGGGCGCCGTCTTGCGCAGCGCATCATTACCGGATATATTACCGGGAATATACGAGGAGGAATCGTCGTGCCCATCACGCCACAGAACAGAGCGCTAAGGAACTATCGGCGGCGCCTCGCGGCGCACGGCATGACCCGTTTCGAGGTGCTAGGGCTCGAGGTCGATCGCGACCTGATCCGGGCCGTCGCCCGGCGGCTTTCGCAGCGCGACCCGCGGGCGCAAGCGATCCGTGCGACGCTCGCGCGGACGCTTGCCGCCGCCGCTCCACCTCACGGCGGTATTTTTGCCTCTCTGCGCCGCTCTCCCCTGGTCGGCGCAAATCTCGATCTGCGCCGCGCAATCACTCCCGGGCGTCA
>JASHOJ010000211.1 GCA_030041155.1 Candidatus Binataceae bacterium
GCGCCGCCGCATGCTTTCTGGGCGCGCTGCCATACGGGCGGAATTCGAGCCGCACCGATCCGCTTATCGTGATCCGCGAACGATGCGGCACATGCAGCACCAAACATGCGCTCCTAAAGCGGCTCGCGATCGAGCAGCAACTCGAACTCACGCTGATGATCGGAATCTATGAGATGACAGACCGCAACACTCCGGGCGTGGGCGCGGTGCTGGCGAATGCCGGGCTAAGCTATATTCCCGAGGCGCACTGTTACGTTCGATTCCTGGGTGAGCGAATCGATGTGACGCGAACGGTCACGCAAGCGCCGCCGGAGGAGATCGCGGCATTTCTGCACGAGGAGGAAATCAGCCCCGATCAGATCGGCGACTACAAGATCGCGATGCATCAGCGTTATCTGCGCGATTGGATCGCTTCCCCACGTGCGCCGCACGGTCTCGATTTCGACACCGCCTGGCGCATCCGCGAAGACTGTATCGCGTCGCTCAGCCAACCCCCGCCCCCGCGTTAAAGCTTAGCCTTGCGGTTCGGTTTCGCGTTGCTCGATGAAGCGCGCCAGCACCATCCGCATCGTGTCAGGCGGCTGGATTCCAATCATAGGGAAGTCGCCGAGCACGAAGGTCGGATAGCCGAGCGCCGAATGCTGGTCGGCTTCGCGTTTGTGCGCCATGAGCCGCGACGCCATCCGTCCGCTTGCAAGCTCATCATGGAAGCGGACTCGATCCATGCCAGCGCCTGCGGCGATATCGCCCAGTATGGCCGGCTCGGAGATATCCGCGCGGCCTTCAAAGGCAGCGCGAAACACCGCCTCGTGGTAGCGGCCAAACACACCCGCATCGCGCGCGATCTCGGAGCCTTGCAGCGCCGCCGCGGAGTCGATCCATACGGACGGCGGCGACACCGCGATACCTGTCTCGGCTGCCGCGATCAAGACTTTCTGCCGCTCCTGTTCGGTAATCGCCCGGCCGGCGCGTGTGCGATGGTCACGAAGCGCTATCGGGACGCCTTTCCATAGCGGTTCGAAATTCAGCTCACGCTCGAGGCCGCTTACGATTCGCCACGCGACGTAGCAGAGGGTCGACGCGTAATCGAAAAAGATTGGCACTACGACTCGTGGCATCTTGACGCTCAAATCCTGCCGGATTTGGAAGTCTAGCCGCGCATGTGGAAAAGGCGCAAATCCCAACGGTTGCGCAAGGCCTTCGGCAATACGAATCTTAAGCCATGGAGCAAAAGCGCAAGCCAATCTTGAAGCTGGGCATCGTCGATTTCGGAGTGGAGAGCGCCGCCCTGCCCAACGGAATAACCGTCGATCTGGCGGTGGTGAGGCATCCCGGCGCCGCCGCGATAGTGGCCCTGGGTGCGGATGGGAAAATCGCGATTCTCAGGCAATGGCGCCACGCGGTCGGCGGATGGCTATGGGAAATACCGGCGGGATGCCGCAATGAGGGCGAAGACTGGCTTGCCTGCGCCCGCCGGGAACTCGGCGAAGAGGCGGGTGTCGCCGCTGCCAGATGGGACCGGCTGGGGAGCATTGTCACGATACCCAGCTTCTGTGACGAGCGAATCGAGCTATTCCTCGCGCGCGATCTTTCGCCGGGAAGCGGCTGCCTCGATCATGACGAGGTTATCACGGTAACTCGGGTCACCTTGGATGAGGCATTCGCGATGATCGCGCGCGGCGACATCGTGGACGCAAAGAGTATCGCGGGGTTGTACCGCGCGCGCGAATTTCTTGCGAGTGAAGGATGAAGGCGCGGCGTGATGACTCGACCGCGAATCTTCCAGGACGATCGTCCGGGCGGAATTCCGCTCCCGCCGTATCAGAAGTGGCGCGCGTGCTACGTGCGCGCGGCTAATGGGGCAACCAAGCTACTCCAAGGTCAGTTCATCCGGGAACAGAAAGGTTGTAGCTCCATCTTCGAACTGGACCAAAAACATATGGCGGTCCAGATTATTAATTTCGCGCAAAATGCGCGGTTTTTCGCCAAATCGGCTGCGACCCTCATGATCCCGCACAGGTCTCAGTAATCGGCAATTTCGTCCCACCACCGCCTCGAAGTTTGTGCTGGCCATCATTGTTCTTGTCCTTTAGCGCCAGTCAGGTAATCCAAGTTTCCTCGTCCGCCACCATTGATTGTAGCAAGCATCGCGCCTGTAATTTAGACGTACCAGCGCGCCCCTGATTCGTTTTCCCCAGCTTGTGGAAATCTTTTCATTCCCGCGGCTTTTTTGCCGCACGCGTTCCGATTCAAAACGACGATTGAAAATCATGACTGTTCTGTTCCTCTTGCATTGCTGCCCGTTTCCGGGCACCTGTTAGACGCGGTCGCGCAACGCATCGCAACTTGCGAATTGCGCATGACTGCGTGTCATCTCAGCGGAGGCAGTTTCCTTATGCCGACCAGTTATCCATTGGTGATGGGGCGAGAGGCGGTCATCGCGACTGAGCACTACCTCTCAGCGGCCGCTGGCGCCCGGATTTTCGCTCGCGGCGGCAACGCTATTGATGCGGCGGTGGCTGCGACATTCGTCGAAGGTGTGGTCAATCCGCATATGCATACGATTGGCGGCGAAGCGCCGATGCTTATCTACAGCGCGGACGCCGGCCGGGTGGTGGCGATAAACGGCAACATGACCGCTCCCGCTCGCGCGACAATCGAACATTTCCGCTCGCTCGGCATCGAGCTGATTCCCGCCTACGGGCTTCTCGCGGCTGGAGTGCCGGCGGCGCTCGGCGCGCTTATAGCCGCGTTGTCAGAGTTTGGGACGAGGTCGCTGGCTGACGTGCTCCAGCCGGCGCTGACGCTCGCCGAAGACGGATTCCCGATGCACATAGGGCTCTGCGGCGAGGACAATATCGTTGCCGATGAATTCCCCGCCGGCGCGGGCGCCACGCTGAGGCGTTTTGCGGATACTTTTCGCAACAAATGGCCGTCGTCCGCGCAAGTATATTTGCCCGGCGGTGAGGTTCCGAAGCCGGGGCAAATTCTGAAGAATCCCGCACTGGCGCGATTTTTTCGCCGCCTCCTGGATGCCGAGGCGGGCGCGAAATCGCACGGACGAGTGTCGGCTCTGGAAGCGGCGCGGACGCGCTTTTATGCCGGCGATATCGCACGCGACATCGTGGCGTGGTCAGATGCTCAAGGCGGACTCCTCTGCGATCGGGATCTCGCTCGCTTCACCACGCGAATTGAGAATCCGGTCAGCGCCGACTATCGCGGGGTGCGGATGTTCAAGTGCGGTCCATGGTCGCAAGGCCCTGTCTTCCTGCAGCAATTGCGGATGCTTGAGGGCTTTGATCTTCATGCGATGGGGCACAACAGCGCCGATTACATCCATACGGTCACCGAATCGGCAAAGCTCGCCTTCGCCGACCGCGAGGCCTACTACGCCGATCCGGAGTTCACGCCAGTTCCAATGGAAGAACTGCTGTCAGACCGGTACGGAGCGCTCAGGCGCGAGCTTATCGATCCGGCGCGCGCCTCGATGGACCAGCGGCCGGGCGATCCGGTCGCGATGCGCCCGCTTAGGGCCGGCGCAAGCGCTGCGCCGCGCTCATGGGGTGGCGGCACCGTGCACGTAACCGCATGCGATCGAGCGGGCAACATGATCGCGGTGACGGCGAGCGGCGGATGGATTCCCAGTTCGCCGGTTATTGACGCGCTCGGGTTTCCGCTCGGCACCAGAATGCAGACGTTTTATCTCGATCCGGCGCATCCAAACGCGCTCGCACCGGGCAAGCGGCCGCGTACGACGCTATCGCCGTCGATCGCGATGCGCGGCGGGGAACCGTACATGGCGTTCGGCACGCCCGGCGGTGATCAGCAGGACCAATGGACCTTCCAATTCTTTCTGAATGTCGTCGATTTCGGAATGGACTTGCAGCAGGCTATTGAGGCGCCGAAATTCTCAAGCGGCCACTTTCCCTCGACCTTCTATCCGCACAATTTCCAGCCGGGCTTGTTGCGGGTCGAGGCCCGTATCCCTCAGGACGTGCGTGACCGCCTGTCAGAGCGCGGCCACAAGATCGAGGTGCGCAGTCCCCTGAGCGAGGGGCACGTGCTGGCGGTCTCAGTGGATCGAGCTCGCGGCCTGGTGCAGGGCGGATGCGACCCGCGCGGGCAGGCCGAGCCGGTGATGCCCGCGGCGTGCATCGGATGGTGACCCTAACGGAGGAAATGAAATCGGCAAGGGTACTGGCGGTCCGGCGCGATACTTTGCGATTCCGCACTGGCTGTCGTGGCAGCAGACTATCGATTCATGCTTAACTTAAATCGCGACTGGTTGACCATGGCGGTCGAAGGTAGAAGACTCGAACCGAAAAATCAGCTATTTCAGGCTTTCAGACCGGGCATAACTCCAGCCCGACAACGTATGGAGGCGCCAGTGCCACAGTTTCTTACCAAGGCTTTTACCGTACTTTTTGTTGCGATCGCTCTGGCTGTGATGGCCGGGTGTAGCGGTCAACCATTGTCAACCCGCGAAAAAGGAACCCTGGGCGGAGCGGGAATCGGTGCCGCGGCGGGCGCGATTATCGGGGCCGCCGTTGGGGCTCCGGGCGCGGGAGCCGCGATCGGCGGCGCGCTGGGTGGTGTAACCGGCTATGCGATCGGCAATTCGATGCAGAATTCTGAGAATGCGAATGCTCAGACCCAGGCACAGCTACAATCACAGCAACAGCAGATCGAGCAACAGCGCCAGCAGCTACAACAGCTTAAACAGCAGAACGAAACGGAGTAGATTGTAGGGCTCGGGTATCTCGCGGGAAAGTATTTGGCGGGAGCGGAGGCCAGTATCGATGGGGAGGAAGACGGTCGCGACCATTGTTCTCGTTCTGGCGGCGCTTTTCCTGATCGCGGGATGTTCCGGTGATCCGCTGTCGACGCGCGAAGAAGGGACGTTGGGGGGCGCTGGCATTGGCGCCGCGACCGGTGCAATCATCGGTGCTGCGGTCGGAGCTCCCGGAATCGGCGCAGCTATCGGCGGCGCGCTGGGCGGCGTGACGGGCTTTGCGGTCGGCAACGCGATGCAGAACGAACAAGACGCGAACAAGCAGACACAGGCCCAGATCCAGTCGCAACAGCAGCAAATCGAGCAACAACGCGAGCAGATCCAGCAGCTCAAGCAGTCTCAGGAAACCGAATAGCTGGAATTTCGTATCATGGGTTGGAGTTAAGACTGAGATTCCGACCAGTCAGGCAAGGAGACTGTCGATGAACAAAATGATGGGAATAATCGCGGTGTTGGTGATGATCGCCGCAATCGCGATGGCGGGATGCTCGGGCGATCCCCTTTCCACTCGCGAAGAAGGCACATTGGGGGGCGCGGGAATTGGCGGAATTGGCGGCGCACTCGTGGGCGCCGCGGTCGGACATCCCGCCGCTGGCGCTTTGATCGGCGCCGGACTCGGCGGTGTCGGTGGCTACGCAGTCGGCAACGAGATGCAGAACAACGAGAACGCGAACAAGCAGACCCAGCAGCAGATTCAATCGCAGCAGCAGCAAATCGAGCAGCAGCGCGAGCAGATCCAGCAGCTACAGCAGCAGAACGAGACCGAGTAGCGAACTCGCCGGCACCAAGCGACATAGCGTAAGATTTTCGAAGCGCCATCCTGACGAGGGTGGCGCTTTTCTTTAGCCCGGATTGCAGAGCTTGCACGCCCGCAAGCCGGCGCCACGAGCATGAGCGGGGTCGGCGAAAATCAAAGCATTGACCGGGTTAGCGCGCCGGGCCGCGCTGCACTGCGGCCTGCAATAAATTCGAGTCTTGCGATGGCCCAGCACGGCCTCGGCTGGCACTTTCAGATCTCGCTTCAGCCTGAAGCCTTCGCCTCGCAAGAGCATCAGCTTGCGATCCACTCCGCCACCGTAATTTCCGATTGTACCGTCGGACCGGATCACGCGATGGCATGGCACAAAGAGCGGCACCGGATTCGACGCCATCGTATTTCCGATCGCGCGCTGCGCATCGGGATAACCCAGAGCGGCCGCCAAGCCCTGATAGGTGGTGACCGCGCCGTTTGGAATCGACCGGAGATGCCCTAGAGCGCGGCGCTGAAACTCGCTTTCGACCAGCGTCAGGTCCACACGGCGGTCCAGCACCGAACAGTCGCCATGAAAATAGCGCCCGAGCTCGCGCTCCAAGGCGGCGCGCCAGTTTTCGTTCTCGATCAGATCGAACCTATGCCGCAGCATCTCAAGCGGACGATCCGCGCTTTTGCTCCACAGGAAATGAACGTTGGCGATACCGCGAGGCCCTTCGGTGACCAGCAGGCGGCCCAGCGGAGAAGCGATTACGCCGACGCGCGCCTCAGGACGCTTGAGCCGCCTCATCGCGCGGCGGATTGCGGGCCGCGCACGCCGGATGAGCGTGTCGACTTCGCGGTCGTTAAACTCTGACCGATTCATTTCGTTGGCGGCGGTAATTTTTGCGGGAGTCATCGCGATGCCTTCAGCTTCTTCATTGCCTGGTAAACGCTTGCGCGCGCGCTTTCGGCCGAGCAGTCGAGCGCGGTCGCTATCTCCGTGTACTCAAGTCCTTCGATCTTTCGCATCCTGAGCGCGCGACCCTGTTTGCCGGGCAGATTTTGAAGATCGCGCTTGAGGCCGATCATGCCGTCCGGCGATCCGCCGGCGCTCAGATGAATCCGCTCGGCAATATCGCCCTCAAGTCCGCCGCCGGCGATCACTCGCGCGCGCCGCGCCCGATCGCGCGCGCGATTGCGGCATAAATTCGCCGCGATACTGAACACCCACGGGCGCAGTCCGTCCGCCGATCGCAGGCTCGGATAGGCTCGATATGCGCGCAGCCACGTTTCCTGAAACAGGTCGAGGCTGTCTTCGCGATCAGCGGTCGAGCGCAGGATAAATCGCATGATTTCGCGCTCGAGCGATTTCATCGCCTCCTCGAACGGCGGCGGAATCCGGACTTTCTCCGTGTCAGCCATCTTAATTTTCAAACCCCGCGGCGTAGGTTTCGTGAAACGCCGCCGACAAAGACTATTATCCACAGGCTTCGGGCAGCCTGAACAGGCGCCGCGCGTTGCACGCCGCGACCGCGCCAAGGCGCTCGGAATCGGCATCGCGCAGCTTTGCGAGCGCGCCAAGCGTCTGCCGCACGAATGCCGGCTCATTGCGCTTGCCGCGATACGGCACCGGCGCGAGATAGGGCGCATCGGTTTCGACCATCAGGCGATCTTCGGGAATAATTTGTGCCGCCTTCTGCGGCTCGCTGGCGTTCTTGAACGTCAGAATTCCCGAAAATGAGAGATAAAAGCCGAGCGCTAGGAACGATTCGGCCGCATCCACCCCTCCGGTGAAGCAGTGGATCACGCCGCCCGCGCGAGGCATCTCGGTTTCGCGCACGATTGCGGCAAGGCGCTCGTCGGCATCGCGGCAGTGGATGATGATCGGCTTGTCGAGTTCGCCCGCAAGCTCAAGATGCTTTCTGAGCGCCATCTCCTGCGTATCCGCGGGCGAATGCAGATAATGAAAATCGAGCCCGGTCTCGCCAATTGCGACCACCTTTGCGGATTTCGCAAGCCCGCGCAGCGCGTCGATTCTCTGATCGTCGCAATCGGGGGCGTTATGCGGATGCACTCCGACGGCGGCGAAAATCCACTCATGCTGCTCGGCGATTTGCACGCTTAAGCGGTCGCGCGCAAGCGGCCCGATCGCGCCTACGGTCACGATTTGTGCGATTGCGGCTTCGCGCGCGCGGGCCAGGACGCCATCGAGGTCGGACTCGAACTTCGGGTCCGCCAGATGGCAGTGGGTATCGATGATCGGCGTCATGGTGAATTTGGGGAAATGAAGATTGCAGCCACGATATCCGGCCCGCAACCGAATTGTGCTGCTAGCGTGGCGGCGAGTCGAGCGCGGCGGCTTGCGACGACGCCGTCACAGGTTGCCATGAAGCGAAGTCCACTTCCGAGTTTCTGGCTGCGTTTTGTGCCGCGGCAGCCTTAATGGAAGAAACGATAGCAGCGGAATCAACATTACCGGGCTTCACATAATAGACCATCACGTCGAATGGAGACGATCCGATTGCGGCAGCCAGAATGTAATGTTTCAGTTTTGCGTATCGATTTACGACGCTAAGCATCGCGTCCCAATTTTTGAACCACGGCTCCCAATTGGAATATGACCAGGCTCGGTGAACGACCTGCTCATGAAGCGCTATTACTTCCGGCTGCCAACGATTGAGATATTCGAGCGTGATAGTACCGTGATGGGCGATCCACTGATCATTGAGGCCCCATGTATCGAGAGATATCCATTGCGAATAGAAAGGCAGGAGGCCCGCTTCGGTGCTTGCGATTACGTAATGATGATCGTAGCCGCTCAGGGCCTGCGCGACGGCATACCTGTTATCGTTGCCAGGCGCCATACCACGCTGTTCGATCCTGTACATAATCGCAAAGGCGAATGCGGCGCCTGCAACGGCCAGCAGCGTGATCGTGCGCCGCATGGGCCGGTCAAATGCCGACACAGTCAGCTTCAGTTCCGATCCCAGTCCTCTGATGAATAGCGGCCAACTCATGAGCGCTATCGGGAACACGGCTAACTGAAAGCGCATCATGTAATTCATCTCGTCGGACAGCAGGACCCAGATCAGCGTAAACAGAACTATCGGAATCGCGGTCGCGATTACCAACTTCCGGGTCTCATACTTGCGCAGGCCCAGAATGAACGCGGGTAGGGTTGGCCAGCAGAGCTCACATACGTGAAAAACAGATTTCAGCAGAGTGCGCGGATAAAGCGCGAAACCGCCCTTCTTATAGTAGGGGTTCGGAAGTGGCTGACCAAAGTAATGCCATCGCCAGATGAAATAGGCGCCGCCGAGAACCGCAAAGACCGATACGAAAATAGTCACTAGCCGCAGACTTGGACGAATGCCCTTCGCGTACATGATCGCCAGCACCATGAATCCGCTGAGAAACACGCCCTCAGGCCGCGCCAGTCCCGTTGCCAGAGCGGAAAATGCGAACAGGGTTTCGATGAGCACGCGCTGCCGGGACAATATGATTTCGAGAGCGAAATACCAGGTCAGCGCCGCGAGCATCACGAACATCGGAGTTGTAAAGGCCGCGGAAACGAGCAGCAGACCGGGTCCAACGAAGAAAAAAGCGGCGCACAGAATACAAACTGAAATCGGCATTGCGCCGTAGCGCCGGACCGCAAGATAGATAATGAGACTGGTTGCCAGGTGCGAGACAATCCCGATAAGACGGGCGGCGCCGGAGGCAGTCAGACCGAGCTTTATCAGCGCTGCCATCAAAAGCATCGGGAGGAAGTCGGTGCCTCCGTCAACCGGCTTGGCTCCGATGTTCCAAACTATTCCGTAACCTTCCGCGATGTGCTGCGCATAGCGCATCAGGATCGCCGCGTCCTCATATGGAGCGAGGCGAAAGCTGAGAAAGCGATATGAAAAGAAGATAATTAGCGGCAGCAGGCCTAGAGCAACCGCAAAATCGACTCCCGGGTGGAAGACCCGCTGCTCGCCTGGTCTGGCGTCCTCGGCAAGTGCCGCTCTGTCGGCAATAGCCACTTTAGTAGCGAGACTTTAATACGCAAGATTGGGAAATAGCTACAAAGTGCTATTCCAGATCAATATTAACATTTATTTAGGTTTAGCGTACGGCACCTGCAATACGCACCGACGCAGAACGCTAGCTGCGCTTCGCGTCGATGCGGGGGAAGAGCGGAGTAGCGGGCTTTACGTGATGGCCCGGCTTAAGGCCCTGGCCAAACGGCGCGTGTGCGATCGATTCGCCGATCGCGAGCAGGTCGAGAATTTTGCGCGAGGTTACCGGCATGAACGGCGCAAGCGTATCCGCGACGACGCGCAATCCTTCAAGCAGATTCGCAAGAATCTCCGCCACGCGCGGCAGTTTTGCAGGATCTTTGGCGAGCGTGAACGGCGAGGTCGCCACAATATACTTGTTCGCGGCATCGAGCGCCTGCCAGATAACTTCGAGCGCGCGGTTAAACGCCAGCGTTTCCAGCATCGCGTCGGAGCGCGGCGCGACGCCGGCAAACGCCTCGCATATCGCGGCATCCTCTCGATTTGAAGCCGGATGCGCAGTGACCTCGCCGTCGAAATACCGCGCCGCCATCGAGAGCACTCGGCTGGTCAGATTTCCCAGATCGTTCGCCAGATCCGCGTTATAGCGTTCGATCAGCCGCTCCTCGGTGAAGTCGCCGTCGAGCCCGTAAACGACGTCGCGCAGCAGAAAATAGCGTAGGACATCGGGACCGGGGTTGGCTTCGTATGCCAACGGATCGGCAACGTTTCCGGAACTTTTGGAAAATCGCGCGCCGCCGAAGTTGAGAAACCCATGCACGTTCAGGCTGCGATAAAGCGGCAGTTCCACCGCCAGCAGCATCGCGGGCCAGTACACCGCATGAGTTTTCAGAATGTCCTTGCCGATGAAGTGCTCGGTCACCGGCAATATTGCCTTGAGCGCGTCGTCACTGGTGTCGGGAAGTTCGCTCAGGTAGGCCCAGAACGCGTCGTACCAGACATAAGTGACGTAGTTTGCGTCGAATGGAAGCTCGATTCCCCAATCCAGCCGCGCCTTGGGCCGCGAGATGCACAAATCGGCAAGCGGCTCATCGAGCATCTTGAGCGCTTCGTTTCTATAGCGCTCGGGGCGGATAAAATCCCGATTCCGTTTGATCTGATCGCGAATCCGATCGCGATATTTTTCAAGGTTCAGGAAATAGTTGGATTCCTTAAGCAGTTCCGCTTTCTGATTGTGCTCGGGGCAGAGATTTCCCGGCAGCAGCTCTTTTTCGGTGTAGAAGCGCTCGCATCCGACGCAGTAAAGACCTTCGTACTCGCGAAACCGGATGTTGCCGCTTGTGTGCGATCGCGCAAGCATCTTCTGCACAAACGCTTCGTGAACCGGATCGGTGGTGCGAACAAAATAGTCGTAGCTGATGTTCAACCCGGCATGCGCCTGCTTGAACATCGCGCTGATCTGGTCGGCAAACGCTTTGGGAGCAAGTCCGGCTTTCACCGCAGCGTCGCGATTTTTCTGGCCGTGCTCGTCGGTGCCGGTGACGAAAGTCACGTTTTTCTTCCCGAGCTTTCGGCGCATGAAGCGCGCATACGAATCGGCAGCCAGGTACTCGTAGGCATGGCCAACGTGCGGCGGCCCGTTGCTGTAGGTGATCGCGGTGGTTATATGGATGCGCTCGGGCGGCATCGGAAAGCCGAGGATAACTCGCGGCGGGGTGCGAGGCGACTAGTTCCTTTTGCTCACCAGATCTTCGAGCGTCGCCTCGACGATCGCGCCGCCCTCGTCCAGCGCAATCGTGACGGTCTGCTTTAGGATATTCTGCCGCACGACCTTGCCGTCGCCCTTGACCGATTGAACGCGCTTGCCGGGATTCGGCATCGGCTTCTTCAGCTCAAGGTAAGTGGCGTACTCGTACTTGAGGCAGCACTTGAGCCGTCCGCACATCCCGGCCAGCCGCGACGGATTGAGCGCCAGTCCCTGCTCGCGCGCCATCTTGACCGTCACCGCGTCGAAATCGCGCAGGAATGATGAACAGCACAACTCGCGTCCGCACGGACCGACTCCGCCGGTGACCTTGGTTTCGTCGCGCGCGCCGATCTGCTTCATCTCGACCCGCACCCGCATCGTATTGGCAAGGTCGCGCACCAGGTCGCGGAAATCGATGCGCCCCTCCGCGATAAAATAGAAGACGATCTTGCGCCCGTCGAAACTGTACTCGGCGCTGACCAGCTTCATCGCAAGCGCCCGCTCGCGGATGCGCTCGAGACATAGCTGATGCGCGCGCGACTGGCGGGTCAGATTCTCGCGCTCGACGTCGAGATCGGCATCGGATGCGATCCGCATCACGGGCTTCATCGCCGTGAGATCGAGCGTCTGGGCGGGCTCGTGTGGTTCGATTTCGATTGTGCCGACGCGCGAACCGCCATCGGTATCGATAAGCACGCGGTCGCCGCGCCTGAGATTCATTCCCGCGGCGAGATAGTTATAGAGATGGCCGGTTTTCTGCAGGCTGATCGCGACGATCTTGGGAAGCTCGACGCCGCCTTCGAATGGATCAATTTCAGGTGGCATCGCTTAACGCGCCTCTTCCTGTGCTTCTTCGCGGATAGCCGCGCCTGCGGTCATCCAATATTGCTCGGCTTGCAGCCGCGGGTTCGCCATCGCATCAATCGCCGCTTTGGCGCGAATCGCCGCGTCGAGGCATCGCACTATAGCGCCGGTGGAAAGTTTGTTCGCAAGATCGTCGAGCGGTTTCGGCGTCTTCACCGCGCCGGCGCCGAGCAGCTTGAGGCATAGTATTTCCTCAAGCAGGCGTGCAATCAACTCGAAGTTGAGCGCGGCTTCTTCACGTCCTTTGAAATAATCCTGCGCAAGTTTCTGGGCCGCCGCAAAATCGAGCCTGGGCGCAGCGCCGATCGCGTTGATCAGCTCGGGCATTGGCGGCGGCTCTTCGCCGCAAAGGCGCAGCGCCGCGGCCGCGCTGCCGCGGGCAAGCCGCGCGATAGCGGTGTTGCGGGCACGATCCTCATGACCATGCGAGGCGAGAATGGCCTCGACATCTTCCGGCGCGAGCGGACCAAAATGAACCGGCCGCATCCGCGACCTGACTGTCTCCAAAAGCGCGCGTTCGGAATCGGTGACCATGAAGATGATCGCGTGGCCGGGCGGCTCTTCGAGGGTTTTGAGCAGCGCGTTCTCGGCTGGAAGACCGAGCGTCTCGGCGTCATCGATTATCGCGACGGTGACCGCGCCGCTGCTCGGCCTGATACCCAGCCGCGCAATCATCTCGCGCACCTGCTCGATAAGCACTTCGCTTCGGTTTGGCGCGCGTCCGATACGGATGAAATCGGGATGCACGCCCGAGGCGATCTGCACGCAAGCCGCGCAGCAATCGCATCGCGGCGAACTCGGCGCCGACCGCGCTCGCCCTCGCGCGGATGGCGCTACGCTGGGTGCGCGCACCGGGCATTGCTCCACCCGGCAGCAAAAATCAGGGCCTGGCGAGCGGTTGCACAAAAGCCCATGCGCCATCGCGCTTGCGTAAAGCGCCTTGCCTACTCCCGGCGGTCCCGAGAACAGGTAAGCGTGCGAAGGACGATTTTTCAGCTCCGCGAACAGATGTTCGACGGGCGCGCGATTGCCGCGCAGTCCGGCTATAGACATCGCCGTTTCATCAGCGCCTCAACCGCGCCGTAAACCTCCGCGCCGACGGCTTCCAGCTCTCGATCCGACTTGATCACCACCACCCGATCCGGCTCCGATCTGGCGATAGCAAGAAAGCCCTCGCGCACGCGGCGATGGAATTCGGCTACTTCGCCCTCGAAACGGTCGGGGCCGCGGATCGCGCCTTTTACCCGCGCGCGCGTGCGCTCGAGTCCGGTTTCGATCGGAAGGTCGAGCACGATTGTCAGGTCCGGCATCATCGTGTCGCTTGCGAGCCGGTTCAAGTCGCCGAGCAGCCTGAGATCGAAGCCGCGGCCGTAGCCCTGATACGCGGTGGTCGAATCCGAGTAGCGATCCGAGATCACGATTTCACCGGCGGCGACCGCAGGGCGCAATTTCTCGCGCACGTGCTGCGCGCGATCCGCGAGCACCAGCATCAGCTCAGCGGCCACGTCGAGCGATATCGCTGGATCGAGGAAGATCGATCGAATCGCCTCGCCGGCGCGAGTGCCGCCCGGCTCGTGAGTGACCGTCACGCGCCGTCCCTGAGCGTGCAGCTTCTCCGCGAGTGCGGCGGCCTGGGTGGTCTTTCCGGAGCCTTCAACCCCTTCGAGTGTGACGAACAGTCCCTGAGCCATCAGCGTCCAAAATACCAGCCGAGCAGTTGTGGCTGAAAGAGCGCGAAAACCCCGGCGGCGAGCGCTAGAAAGGGCCCGAACGGCACCGTGGTCTGCATGATGGACGCGTCCTCCTCCACCTGATCGGCGGAAGGATCGGCTACCGGCGGCGGAGATTTTCCTCCGCTCAGGGCGAAGATTATTCCACCGATCGCGCCCATCAGCGATCCAAAAAAGATCGTGAACACCACGCCCTGCCATCCGAGAAATCCGCCCACCATCCCGAGCAGCCATACGTCGCCCATCCCGACTCCTTCGCGGCCCCGCAGAAGCTCGTAGACGTATCCGGTCAGGAACAGAACGCCGCCGCCCAGGAAGATTCCGATAAGCGAGCTCTTCCATCCGACTTCGGGCATCAGAAAGGCGGCAAATAGAAACCCGACCGGCATTCCGGGAAAGGTGACCAGGTTGGGGATAAGGCGCCAGTCGTAATCGATCAGAGAGACGACAAATAACGCGACGCACAGAACGAAACGCGCGATCGCGTCGCCAATCGGAAAATTCAGGTACAGGTAGAGCGCGATAATGGCAAGGCCGAGCTCGGTCAGGAAATGGCGGAACGGAATTCGCGCGCCACACAGGATACAGCGGCCGCGCAGCCCGATGTAGCCGAGGATCGGGACGTTAGTCCAAAACGGAATCGCGCGCTCGCAGCTCTCGCAGTAGGAGCGCGGCGAGACGATCGAGATTTCGCGCGGCATCCGGTAGGCGACCGCGGTTGCGAAACTTGCAACCACGCTTCCGATTATGAACGCCAGGGCGCCGCCCACTCCGCTCGGCAAAGCCATCCTTGCTCCTCCTCCCGCTCCTCTCGCCTCCACTTTCGCGTCCGCGCGATCATCCGCGGCGCGATCATTGATGCGCTACTTCCCCGCCCCGCACACATCAAGTGCAAGATCGTATGTCGCCCTGATGCCCAGGTCCAGGTTCTTGACCGAAAGCCGCTCGTCAACTCCGTGGAAGCGCCGCTCTTCGCGCGCATTCAGCACAATCGGAATAAACCCGTACGACGGCACTCCCTTCTCACGCAGGAAGCGCGAATCGGTGCCGCCCGTGGTCATCCACGGCAGCACGACATCGCCGGGAAGATCGCGCGCGACAACCCGATTTATCGCGTCCCACAATTCGCCGCTGTCGGGCGAGGGCGCGGCGGAAGCGGGGTTCTGCAGATGATCGATCGTGATGCGCCGATCGCCGATCAGCTTTGTCACGGATTCGAGGAACGCGCTCGGATCGGTGCCGGGAAGCAGGCGGCAATCGAGGCCCGCGGTTGCGGTAGAGGGGATGACGTTAATCTTGGCGCTGCCGCGAAGCATCGTCGGCGTGATCGTGTCGCGCAACAGCGCCTGCATGGAGTCGCTGTGCAGCGGTCCGCGGCTCAGCGCCTCGAGCATCGGCGGCCGATTTGCGTGCGCCAGCTCGAACGAGATTGGGGACTGCTCATGCGGCGCCATCAGCGCGAACGCATGCGCCATCACCGGAGTCAGGCGCAAATCGGGCTGACGCTTCACCACACGCGCCAGCGCGTCAATCAGAATCAAGGTTGGATTATCGGCGGTCGGAACCGACCCGTGGCCGGATTGGCCGCGCGCGGTGAGTTTCAGCCAATCGACGTTTTTCTCGGCAACCGCGACGCGAAACACCGGCGCGCCGCTGATTGGATCAAAGCCCGCGGAGCCGCCCTCATTGACCGCGAATGCCGGATCGATCGCGTTCCAGTGATTCTTTACCATCCACTGCGCACCGTCGGCGCCGCCCGCCTCCTCATCGGCATTCACCATCATCTCGATGCCGCGGCGAAGCGGCAGCTTCTCGCGCTTGATGATGATGAGCGTCATCAGCGCCATGATTCCGTGCGCCTTGTTGTCGATCGCGCCGCGCGCCCATACGTAGCCGCCGTCGAGATCGGCGGAGAATGGAGGATGCGACCAGTCGGCGGCGACCGCGGGAACTACGTCCGCGTGCGACATCATCAGGAAGGGCTTTACGCCTGGCGGGCCGGGGATGCGCGCGACCAGGTTGACGGCGCCGGGCACGCTCTCGAAGGTTTGATTCTCGATTCCATCCTTGTCCAGAAGCGATTTCAGGTACGCGATCGCCTGCGAGGTATTGTCAGGCGGATCAGTGGTGTCAAAGCGGAGGTACGCACGATAGTAGCCGAGCGCCTCGGCATCGATCGCGCTCCAATCAGGGGCGGAGGCGGCCTGCGCGCGAAGCGCAAACGCGAGCATCGCAATCGCAAGAAATCCGAACCCAAGTCGCGCGCTGTGCATGCTGGTTCAGGCTCTCTACTTTTGACAGCGCGCGCAATAAAAGCTCGCCCGCTGGCCGATTACGCTTTTACGGACCATCGCGCCGCAGACGTGGCACGGCTCGCCGTCGCGACCATATACATGCAGGCGCCGGGCAAATCTACCGGGCTGCCCGCGCGAATCTCGATAACTGCGGAAGGTGGTGCCATTACTTCCAATCGCGGCGCGCAGAACTCGCGGAGTCGCGGCTACAATCGCCTCGATTTCGGCGCGGCGCACGCGTCCCGAGCGCCGGCCCGGGCGCACTTTGGCGCAAAACAGTATCTCCGAGGCATAGATATTTCCGATTCCGGCGACGATTCGCTGATCCATAATCAGGTTCTTGATCGCAACCCGCTTGCCGCGCGCCTTGCCGGCCAGATACGCGGCGTCGAACTCCGGCGAGAGCGGTTCCGGGCCGAGGCCGCGCAGTTCGGCAAGGCCCGGAAGATCCGCGCGCGCGACCAGCCTGACCATTCCGAACCGCCGCGGGTCATTGAACACCAGATGCGATCCATCGTCGAGAATGAAATCGACATGATCGTGGCGCGGATCAAATTCCGAGTTATCGAATCCGCGCCCCCGATGGGTCAGGCTGCCGCTCATCCCGAGATGAAAAAGCAGCACGTCATCGCCGTCGAGGTCCAGGATTAGATACTTGGCCCGGCGCCGGATTTCGTGGATCGTGCGGCCTCTCACCCGCTCCGCAAAATCCGGAGTGCGGCGGCGGCGCAGCGCTATTTCCCGGATACGCGCGTCCGTGATCGAGCGGCCGAGTGCGCTGCGCCTCAGAACTCGCCTCAGCGACTCAACTTCCGGCAGTTCAGGCATCTCTCGCTCGTCACCGCGTTTCGGCGTCTGCGTCCGGCTGAAGCACGCGGGCAAGCCGGACGAGATCGTCCACGGCGAGCGTCGCCGCCCGCGCGCGCGGATCGACGGCCGCGCTTGCGAGCGCCAGGTCGATTTGCTCCAGCGGGCGCCCGAGCGACCGCGAAAGCGCGTTGCGCAGGGTCTTGCGCGGCGCGGAGAACGCGGCGCGCACCGTGCGCAACACGCGTGGCTCTTCGCCCTCGGCAAATGGCGCTGCACGCCGCGGACGTATCACAAGAACTTCAGCGTCCACTTTCGGGCGCGGATGAAAATTCCCAGCGCCGACCCGGAAGTACGACTCGATATCAAAATACAGCGCGGTGAAGACACTGAGCGCGCCATAGTCGCTCTCGCCGGGACGCGCGCGAATCCGCTCGGCAACTTCGCGCTGAAACATCAGAACCATCCGGATGATAGATCGGTAATGATCGCACAGCCGGCGCAAAATCGCCGCCGCGGCGTTGAATGGGAGATTGCCGATCACCTTGACCCCGCCTTCGCCAAGCAGTGGGCGCAGGTCGAGCTTTAGAAAATCGCTGACGAGGATCTTTACTCGCCGATCCTCGCTGAACCGATCGGCAAGACGCGTCGCCAATCGCGCGTCCAGCTCAACCATCGCGAACTTCGCGACCGGATATGTTGCAATGCGCTCGCTCAGCACACCGAGGCCCGGGCCGATCTCGATAACGCGGTCGCCGGCTTCAACTTCTGCCGCTTCGACGATTCGGCGGGCGATCGCAGGCTGCACGAGGAAATTCTGTCCTCGCGACCGCGCGGGAATCACCTGAGCGGCGGCGAGCGCGCGACCGGGGCGGATCGCGCCAACCTCGGCAGATGCAAAAGGCGGTGCGATCGTCGTTCCCCCTGGTCGCTGCCCGCTAGAGGCGGAGATTCGCTTCCGCATCGATGTCCAACGGATCTCGTTCGCCGCGCAGCAGTCGATAGCTGCCCGCAAGCGCGATCATCGCGGCGTTGTCGGTGCAATATTTGAGCGACGGAGCGACGACGCGAAAGCCCTCGTCCTCACCCGCCTCGGCCAGCCGCGCGCGCAGACGCGCATTCGCCGCCACGCCGCCGGTAAGCGCTATCGTTCCCGCGCCAAGCTCGCGGGCGGCCGCGATGGTCGGCTTGATGAGCATGTCGACCACCGCTTCCTGGAAACTGGCGGCCAAATCCGCGGGTGCGGTCGAGCGTCCGGATTCTGAAGCGAGGAAGGTCGCGACCGCCGTCTTGACGCCCGAGAAACTGAAATCACGCGGTGCGCCGCGAACATGTGCGCGCGGAACTTTGACGCGCTTTGGATCGCCCTTGCGCGAAAGCTCGTCGATTACACGGCCACCCGGATAGCCGAGCCCCATCATCTTGGCAACTTTGTCGAACGCCTCGCCCGCGGCGTCGTCGCGAGTGGAACCGAGTCTGCGGTATTGCCCAAAATCTTCAACCGCAAAGAGCGCCGTATGTCCGCCGGAGACGACCAGCGCCAGATAGGGCATCCCGATTTCGTTCTCGATAAGCGGCGCGAGCAGGTGCCCCTCGATATGGTTGACCCCGACCATCGGAAGTCCGCTCGCTTGCGCGAGCCCCTTCGCGCACATCAGCCCGACCAGCAGCGAACCGACCAGTCCCGGCCCGCGCGTCACCGCGATACCGCCAAGCTCGCGGAGGCTTACGCCTGCGGATTCGAGCGCGCGCGAGATCACCGGCAAAATCGTGACGACATGGTTGCGCGACGCGAGCTCGGGAACGATTCCGCCATAGGCGCGATGGATATCGTCCTGATTGGCGACCACGTTCGCGCGCACGGTGGCGGCTCCGGGCCGCGTGGTTTCCATCACGCACGCCGCGGCATCATCACATGACGATTCGATTCCCAGGATCAACATCAGGATAGTCAATATCGGATAGTCAGCATCGGGTAAGCAGCATCGCGATCATTTCTCGCCATCGGCTGAGATTATTCCCACTCGCCGCGCGCGGAAAGCTAGTCATTCGGCGCGTCGCTCTCGCCCGGCGGAGGCGGCGGCGGCGCGACGGTTGGCGGTGGCGGAGCCTCGCTTTGCTGCGGCGGTGCCAGATTGGCGTTCTCTGTAGCCATAGCGGAGGGCGACACTCCAGGAGGAGATGTGACACTGGGCGCAAGACGCGTGTATCCGACCCGCGCCATCAGATTTCCCGGATCGGCCGCCATTGCCTGTTGATAGGCCGCCGCGGCGGCATTGATATGGTCCGCTTGCTCGTACGCAAGGCCTTCGAACGCGAGCGTTTCTCCGAGCCAGACCGGATTGGTGGTCCCGAAACCGATCTCGGCGCGTTTGAAGAAGCTCAGCGCCTGGGTGAGATCCTTTTTCGCTATGTAGGCGCGGCCCAGGTAAAGATAGGCATAAGGATTTGCCGAATCGATTCCGATTGCGCGGCTGAGCGTGCGAATAGCGTCATCGGTCTGACCCGCCAGAAGCTCCTTGCGCGCCTCATCCGTGACGCGCAGCGACGCGGCGCGCGCGGGATCGGATTCACTCCCAATTATGCTCTCCAGCGACGAATCGCTGACCCTGAGCGTCGGCGTGATCGATCCGATATCCGGCGGCGATGGTTCGCCGGTCGGCGTGGGCATCGCGGTTGGCTCGGCAAAGATTGGCTGCTCAGTGGGTGTCGCCGAAGGAGTTGGCGACGGCGTCGGCGGCATCACGCCTTCAGCGTTCGGCGTCGGAGTAGCCGTGGGGGTCGGGGTCAGATCGGCGGCGCCGATCGATTGCTCCTGAAACGCGACCTCAATCGGCGCGCCGCTACGAGCGGCGTATGCGGCGGCCGGCAGCATGAAACTTACGACGAGCACGCTTACAAAAAAAATTCTTCGTGCGGAGGGCGGCGGCGATTCAGTGCGCATCAATCGTTGGGATCAGTCGTCGCATCCGGCGCGGCGGGGACCGCATGAGCGGAAGTCGCGATGGTGCCCGGCTTGGGCGGCGCGCAGGTCTGGGCCGGCGCCATGTCCTGCGGGAAAACTCCTTCTATCGCGTCGGGCGTAAAGGGTCCCGCTTTGCATCCAGTCAGCGGATCGATCTTTTCCTCCACGATTCCGGGCGGCGGCTTAAAGTCCAGCGCCGGGCGCGATGCGGTCGCGGTCTTCATGAATTCCGTCCAGGTTGGCAGCGAAGCCTGCGCGCCGGTGAGCCCCAGCGGATCCTTCTGGTCAAAGCCGGTCCATACCACCGCGAGCAGATTTGGCGTGAAACCCGCGAACCACGCGTCTTTGGCATCATTGGTGGTTCCGGTTTTGCCGCCCGCGGGCCGCATGAATCCTCTCTGACGCGCGCCGTAGCCGGTGCCGTGATTGATCACCTGCTCCAGCATGAACTGCATCATGTAGGCGAGTTGCGGCGAGAGGACCTGCTGCGCCTGCAGTTCGTGGCCCTCGATTACGTGGCCGTTCTCATCGACCACGGCGGTTATCGCGTAGGGCTGAACTTCCTGTCCATAGTCCGCGATAATCGCGTAGGCACGCGCCACCTGCATCGGCGAGACCTCGATTCCACCGAGGACGATTGACGGATATGGCGGCAGATCGCCGAATCCGAGCCGCTTCGCCATCGCGATAACCTTGTCCAGACCGATCGAATAGGCAATGCGGGAGGTTGCCGCGTTGAGCGATTCCTCGAGCGCGAATTCGACCGGCACGTTGCCGAAAAACCGGTCCTTATAGTTGCGCGGCGACCAGCTCATGTTGTCCGCGTATTGCCACGTCCACGGCGAATCATCGACATAGCTGGTAGGCAGCAGCTTGACCGGCCCGCCATCGAGAGTCTCCTGAAACGCGGCAAGATAGGTCACCGGCTTGAAAGCCGATCCGGGTTGGCGTTTGGATTGGGTAACGCGATTGAACTGGCTCTGGCGATAGTCGCGCCCGCCGACCATCGCGCGAATTTTTCCGGTCTGCGGCTCCAGCGCCACCAGGCACGATTCGAGCCGCTGATCCTTTTCCTTGCGCAAAAGCCGCGGGTACTTGGTTTCGAGATCGACCAGGTTTTGGCGAACCGCGGTTTCGGCCAGCTTCTCAGTATGCACGTCGAGGGTGGTGAAAATCCTGAGCCCCTCGTCATTAAGGACCTGCAGCGGATAGCGTTCGGCAAGCTCCTTCTTCACGTAGTCGACGAAATACGGAGCGTCGTTACTCTCGGTGTACACTTCGCGCGCGCGCAGCGGCTCGGCGATCGCATCGTCGTAGGCGGCTTTGGAGATGTAGCCGTCCTCGAGCATCGAGGCCAGCACCTCGTTGCGGCGGCGCTGGGCGTCAACCGGATGCCTCAGCGGATTGAGCCGGTTGGGCGAGCTAATCATTCCGGCGATCGTCGCCATCTCCGCTATACTCAGATCGCGCGGCTCCTTGGAGAAGTAGTATTCGGACGCTTCCCACACGCCGAAAATTCCCTCCTGTCCGCGCTGGCCCAGATATATATCGTTTATATAGTTCTCCAGGATGTCATCTTTTGAGTATTTGCGCTCGGCGATATACGCCATTATCGCTTCCTTGACCTTTCGCTTCCAACTGCGCTGATTGGTCAGGAAGAAATTTTTCATCAACTGCTGAGTCAGGGTCGATCCGCCCTGCTCGATATGATGCGAAGTCAGGTCGACGAACGCGGCCTTCATGATCCGGACCGGATCGATGCCGTGATGCTCGTAAAAGCGGTGATCCTCGGCGGCCAGGATCGCGTCGATCATCGCCGGTGGAATCTGATTGAGCCGCACCAGGCGGCGCTGATTCCAACTGCCCTCGAAGATGCCGCTGATCAGCTCGGGTTCGAGCTCGATTGAGAAAACCGGCTTGCCGGTCACGGGATCGCGCATCGATTCGATGGTCTTGTCGGCTGAAAGCTTGATATCGACCATCTCGCCGCCGAAGTTGCCGTACGGATAGGCAAAGCTGTGTAGAAACAGAACCAGGTCGCCGCTCTTCTCGTCGTAGCTGTATTCGCCTCGCCCCTGCACCTGGTCCGGCGCCATCCGATGGTAGTTGAGTCGCGCCAGCCGCTGGAAGAATCCGATTTCGGGAAGGTTCTGGCCCGGATAGACAATTGTCGAATCTGAGTATATGCGCGACGGGATATTCCAGCGCTGGCCGGAAAAGCGAGTTACTACTTCATTCTCGAGCGCGCGATAGTAAATGCTGAAATAGTAAATCGCGGGCGGAATGGAGAACAGAATCGCCGCTGCCACGCCTAGCAGCGTGAATTTCAGTACCCGTCGAAACGACATCTGCATTAACGGGGCGCGATGCCGTGTTTCGGCCGCGCGGATCTATGCCTGCGGCTTGATCGCGAAGTAGAGCGTGCCCTCACCCCGCCGCACCAGCAGCAGTACCACCTTGCCATTGCTCCCCGCCTTGAGCGCGCGCTGATAAGACTCGACATTCTTAACCGGCGCCCGATTTACCTCCAGAATCACGTCGCGCGCGCGCAAACCGGCCTCATCCGCCGCGCTGCCTGGATTCACCGACGAGATCACGACCCCGTGCGCCTGCGAAAGTCCGAGCTGTTGCGCAAGCGACGCATCCAAGTCCTTCACGCTAAGCCCGAACTCCGACGGCATCCCTTTCGCCTCGGGTGCCGGAGCCTCCGCCGAGGCCAGCTCGGCCTCGTGCGATTCGGTGATTGTCGCCGATAGCGTTTTTACCTGCTTGTCGCGAACTACCTTGATTCGAACGGTCTGATTGAGCGGCGTGTTCGAGACCATCAGGGGCAGCTCGCGCGAGTCGGTCACCTGCTTGCCGTCGTACTCAGTAATAACGTCGCCGCGCATAATTCCCGCGGCCTGCGCCGGCCCATGCGGCAGCACCTGCGCAACCAACGCTCCCTGTGCGTTCGCCAGCCCCATCGATTGCGCCAGCTCGGGGGTGACTTGCTGGATGTAAACGCCGAGCCATCCCCGCGTCACCTTGCCGTACTCGCGCAGTTGCGGCAGTTCCTGCTTGATCAGATTGATCGGAACCGCGAACCCGATTCCCATGCTCTGGCCGGTCTGGGTGTAAATTTCCGAATTTACCGCGATTACCGCGCCGTGCAGATCGATCAGCGGGCCGCCTGAATTGCCTGGATTTATCGACGCATCAGTCTGAATAAACTGATCGAAGTTGTCCGGAATAAAACGGCCCTTGGCGCTTACGATTCCGGCGGTCACCGAATGGTCAAAGCCAAACGGATTTCCGATCGCCATCACCCATTCGCCGACTTTCACCTGATCGGAATCGCCCAGCGGCGCGACCGGCAAATCATGCCCGGCGTTGATCTTGAGCAGCGCGACGTCGGTCTTTTTGTCGCGCCCAACCACCTTCGCCGGATAGATCTTGCCATCTTTCAGTGTGACCGTGACCGACTCGGGATTATCGACCGCGTGATCGTTGGTCAGGATGTAACCGTCGGGCGAGATGATAAAGCCGGATGCGAGGCTCTTGGTATGCCGATGCCCATACGGTTCGAAGGGGCCGGGGAAGTCGCCCTGATGCTGCTCGCCCTCTTCGCCCTCGCTCGATGGCTCCTCGCCTTCCTCGGTCGAGATATTCACCACCGCAGGTGAAAGCTTGGCCGCAAGCTCGACGAAGTTAGGCATCGTCTCGGCCTTGACCATATGCCCGCCGTCATCATCGGGAACATCGGTCCAGAAATGATTGCTCGCGACCGCGGCGTTAGCGGCAAACGCGAGGGTGACTGACAGAGCGACCAATGCGGTGGTGAAAAGCGCAACCCGAATCAATTTAGGCGGCATGGGTAGAAAATCCGAGCAGCTAACGTGCCGGCTGCTTTACAATCTCAACGTATTTCATTCGGAGGTCAAAGAGAATCGCTTCCATTAACCGGCTTTCATTCTGATCCAGGTTTCCCCGGGTCTTTTCCCTGAGCAGCGCCAGAATATCGATCAACTGCTGCGCCGCGCGCAGGTCGCGCCGCGCCTTGCCGGTAGCCGGGTCCGGCATCTCGCCCAGGGCAGCCAGCGCCTCGGTCGAAAGGCCGACGATAAAAGTCGCGAAGCTCAGCTCCGGCTCGCCTGATTCTTTTGTGGCCGATTCTTTTGCCGATTCGCGGCCTGCTGCCGACTGCGTGGTGAATTGCGAATCTGCCTGCTGCGAACCTTGCGATGGTCGTGAGGCTTCCGAAAATTGCGACTGCGAAGATTGTGAAGCCTGCTGTGAGGTCTGCCCGGACTTCGCCTCCGCTCCTGATTCCGCAGTGGTCTCTTCCTCGGCTCCGGGCTTAGCCTCGCCTT
Source organism: Candidatus Binataceae bacterium (assembly GCA_030041155.1). Taxonomy (GTDB): domain Bacteria; phylum Desulfobacterota; class Binatia; order Binatales; family Binataceae; genus JBARDN01. The sequence continues at coordinate 24,286 of JASHOJ010000211.1, forward strand.
CGGCGGAGAAGCGGCGCCGATCCTGGACCTTGAATCCCTTGTCCTTTTCTTCCTGTTCTTCCATCGCAAGGCACCCGCGCGCCTATCTGCGCGCATCACTGAGGACTTAACTGATGAAAGCTTACCTCATGCGGCGCGGCCGGTAGCCATATTTTCCAACCGGCGGATTCGTTCCTCAATTGGCGGATGAGTGGAAAACAGGCGCATGATTCCGCCCGCGGTGAGCGGATTGACGATAAACAGATGGGCGGTTGCGGGTCCGGCGTCCGGCAGCGGCATCCGCTCGTTGGCGCTTTCGAGCTTGCGCAGCGCATTGGCGAGCAGCAGCGGATTATGCGTCATCCGCGCCCCGCTCGCATCGGCCTGATATTCGCGGGTGCGCGAGATAGCGAGCTGGATGAGCATCGCCGCAAATGGCGCCAGCAGGCTGATCGCAATCAGCCCGATTATTCCGCCGCCTTCGTCCTCTTCGCGCCCGCCAAAGCCGCCGAACAGCGCGCCAAAACGCGCCACGTACGCGAGCATCATGATCGCGCCGGCCAACGTCGCCGCTATCGAACTGGTCAGGATATCGCGATTGATCACATGGGAAAGCTCATGGCCGAGCACGCCCTTGATTTCGTCGCGGCTGCAAATCCGCATGATCCCGCTGGTGACCGCGACCGCCGCATGCCGCGGATTTCGCCCGGTCGCGAATGCATTGGGCGTGTCGGTTTCGATCATGTACAGCCGCGGCATCGGAATTCCCGCCGAAGTCGCAAGCTCGTTTACGATCGAATACAGTTCGGGCGCGCTTGATGCGTCGAGCGGCTTGGCGCTGTACGCCGCGAGCACCATCTTGTCGGAAAACCAGTAGCTCACGAAGTTCATGATCGCGGCAATAATGAAGGCGACCACCACGCCGCCGCGCCCACCGATAAGGCCGCCGATAAGCATCAGCAGCCCGGTCAAAGCGCCCAGAAGAAAAGTTGTCTTGAGAAAGCTTCCCATCGATTTGTCGGTTCCCACGCCGAAGTTTTATGTGGCTTTCGATCGCGGCTCCGCAGTCCCTTATCCGACCGCGAACAACCTACATGAACCTCACGAAAGCCTTGATATATAAGCTTAAATCGCGCGACGGGACACTAATTTGAAGCTACGCTTCGGCATTTTCGTAGTCAACGTAACCGCGCAGGCGGTGTGCCAGTTCGAAATCTCAGGTTTTCGCAAAGGGGCAATGCGAACGGATTTTTTGGCTTGAGTCCGTCCCGCCTTCCTGAGCACTTTCACGCCCCCCACATTGGCGCGTGTTCTGCCCGTGCTGATTCGGCCTTCGTAAGGTTTTCAGTATAGCGGGAGGCGAAAAGCGGGCACCACTACGCTCCGCAGTCAGCGCCGCTCGCGGCGCGCGAAATACTGCGCCGGCCGCAGTATTATGACGCCCTCGATATGCCTGCCGTAGAGATGTCCGAAGTGGTGGACGTCGCCGGTCAGCAGAAAGCCTGCCCTGGCGTGAATCGCCGCGAGCAGGATCGGCCGGTCCTTTGCCTCGAGCCGAATACGGCGGTCCAGCGTCATCTCTCGCGGCGGATTGACGAGCGTCAACCTGGGCATCAGCCGCTCAAGGCGCACCAGAGCCGGCGGACGATCCAAAGCCAGGTTTCGCCGCGCCTCCTCAACCGCGTAGGACGAACTCAGCAGCTCGGCGTCGTCGAGCCGCCACAGCCGGACGAGCCCGGAATTCTCCAGGTATGAGGCCGAAAACAGGACATTGGCGTCAAGAAAGATCCGATCCAACGGGAAACCAGCGTAGGTGCCCCGCCCTTACCTTCGCCGCTTGGTTGATTTGCGCGGTTTGGGAAAAGGCTCTTGGCGCTTGATACGGTCAGGATCTAGTCCCATCCGCTCCACCTCGTCGCGGGCACGCTGATAGTCGTCAGGATCCACGGCGTTATTCAACAGAAACTCGGCTCGCCGCTCCGGCGTATAGACCTCGACTGGTAACACTGCGGCAGGACGAATCAGGATGCCGTCCTCGCGCTCTTCGGCGACCACGAAGGACCCCTCTTCGATGGCGAGGCGGCGGCGGAGTTTCGCCGGCAGCACCACCGTACCCCGCCGGCCCACCTTGCTGGCCAATGCTTTCATCTTAAACGCCAGAATATCGGAAAGTCTGAATGTCAGGCAAACAGCGAATAGTCCTGAAACAAATCCTGACCTATGAATCAGAACGGCGCTGCGCACCTTTTTGTCTTAGGACTCAGCGTCGAAGCTCAATCCCGAATCAGGCGAGTGCGAGCGCGGCGAGGACTTCCTCGACCGTGATCGACTCAATCGGAAGCCGCTTAAGGACGATCACGTCGCCAAGCGGACGCCATCTTTTCGGATCGGTCGCGCCGAACAGCGCTACTCCGCGGCATCCCGACGCGGCCGCGAGATGCGACATCCCCGAATCATTTCCGACGAAACTGCCAGCTATCTCCGCAATCGCCGCAAGCGTGCCAAGCTCAAGCCCGGACAGAGAGGCTATGCCACGAGCTGGGAAAAATCCGGCAAGATCGGCTTCCGCAGGCCCGAGGATCGCAAGTGCGCAGTCCGCCCCGAGCTTGTTTGCGAGCGCCGCAAAGCGCTCGGCGGGCCAGTTTTTCGCGGCGCTGCCGCTGCCCGGAAAAATCAGGATAAACCCGCTCTTGGGCAAGCCCACGCGCGCGATCTCGCGCTCGGCTGCCGCGCGATCATCGGGTGTGCAATCGATACGAGATCGAATTTCGCCCGGATCCGCGTCGATCGAACGCAAGTACAGCTCCGCCATATGCCCGCTTCCGGGCGGGCGAAACGGAGGCGTCGAAACCTCGGCGCCGGAGTATCGCTCCAGCGCCCCCATCACGTGCGGATCATCGGCGGCGAAAAACGAATAGATTCGTTCGAAGGCGCCGAAAAATTCGCGCGCCGCGGAATCGGGCTCTCCGCTCGATCTGAACATCGCGGCCATCTCGCGCCGATCGATCGAATGCCCCGCCGAGACGCCCATCCTGCCGACGGCGAAACGCGCCAGTTCCGCGCGCGCCATTAGCTCCATAGAGGCGTCTTGATGCCTGCGCGCAAGGGCCCGGATTGCCGGTCCGAGGCAGATGAGATCGCCTATCGCGCCGGGAAAGATGACCAGCACTCGCGATCGGCGCCGGTCTGCGTATAAGTTACCGCCCGTTATCGCCACCGACCTCAATACTACCGCGCCTCGTGCCTTCGCGCCGATAGCGTCGCCTTCGCGCTGTCGCATAACGACGTATTTTCCGGTTAGAATTGCGGCCATGCCCGTAAGCGTTGCGCACAATCCACTCGACCTTATCGGCCACACGCCCGTGGTACGCCTCAATCGGCTGCCCGGCCAGGATGACGCGGAAGTCTGGGCCAAGCTCGAAAATTTCAATCCCGGCGGCAGCGTCAAGGATCGCATCTGCCTTGCGATGATCGAGGCGGCGGAAAAATCCGGCCGTATCAAGCCCGGCGATACGATCGTCGAGCCGACCTCGGGCAACACCGGAATCGGACTTGCCCTGGTCGCCGCGGTCAAAGGCTACCGCCTGATTCTGACCATGCCGGACACGATGAGCGAGGAACGGCGCTCGCTGCTGGCCGCGTATGGCGCCGAGCTGGTGCTGACGCCGGATACGCGCGGGATGCACGGCGCAATCGCCAAGGCCGAAGAGCTGGTGAAGAATAATCCCGGCTACTTTATGCCGCAGCAGTTCAGCAACGCCGCTAATCCCGAGGCGCACTATCGCACCACCGGTCCGGAGCTGGTCGAGCAGCTTGCGCGAATTGACGCGTTCGTGTCCGGCGTCGGCACCGGAGGAACCATTTCCGGCGTCGGCCGCTATCTGCATGAGCATTGCACCAACAAAGTGCTGGTTGTCGCCGTCGAGCCGAAGAATTCTCCGGTGCTCTCGGGCGGCGAACCGGGCTTCCACAAGATCCAGGGAATCGGCGCGGGATTCGTGCCGAAGACGCTCGATATCAAGTGCTACGATGAAATAATCACGGTTCCCGACGAAGACGCGGCCGCATACTCGCGCAGGCTTGCGCGCGAGGAGGGAATTCTGGTCGGCATTTCGTCGGGCGCCAACTGTTTCGCCGCGCTCCAGATCGCAAAACGCCTCGGCAAAGGAAAAATCGTGGTAGTAGTCTTTTGCGATACCGGCGAACGCTATCTGACGACCGATTTGTTCCAGGCCGAAGGTATCTGAGGCGGCCGCCGCGCCGGAAGATGATTCCCGGAAGATGAGCCGATGACGCCTGAAGCGTCCACATTGAACGCGAAGCTCAAGAAGCTCGGCGAAATTTTCGCCCCGATGCGATCGGTAATCGTCGCATTCTCTGGCGGCGTGGATTCGACCTTCGTCCTTAAAGTCGCGCACGACGCGATTGCCGATCGAGTGCTCGCGCTCACCACCACCTCGCCCACGATGCCCGAGCGGGATCGCGCAACCGCGGTCGAGATGGCGGCGGAGATCGGCGCGCGTCATCTGATCGTCGAATCCAACGAGCTGGAAATTCCCGGCTATGCTAAGAATCCGCTCGATCGATGCTACCTGTGCAAATCCAATCTCTTCACCGTCTGCGAGGCGAAGGCAAAGGAGCTTGGCATCGACCAGATCGTTGACGGACTCAACCTCGACGACCTGCACGATTACCGCCCCGGCATCAAGGCGGCCACCGAAAAGCGCGTGCGCCATCCGCTGGTCGAGGCGGAGCTTGGCAAGGCGGAAATTCGCGAACTGTCGCGCGCGATGGGTCTGAAAACCTGGGATCGTCCGGCGTCGCCCTGCCTCTCGTCGCGTTTTCCCTACGGCACCGAAATAACCACCGAAGGCTTGCGCAAGGTCGCGGCGGGCGAGGATGTGCTGCACGCGCTCGGCTTTAGAGTCGCGCGGGTGCGCTATCACGGCGAGGTTGCACGCCTTGAGCTCGAACAGTCCGAGATCGGGCGGATTTTCGAGCCCGAGGTCCGCACGATCGTGGATAGCCAATTTCACAAGATCGGCTTTCGCTTCGTCGCGATCGACCTGCGCGGCTTCCGCTCCGGCTCTCTCAACGAGGGCCTTACCCCCCTCTCCAGCCCGTAATGCGACGCCTGCTCGCTCTCCAATTCTTAAATGAGTTTATTCTCGTGCCCATTTCTCAAGTCTGATGTCGAACTCAGCGACGAGCGAGCACGTCATATCGCGCGGCGGTTGGCGGCAGGAGAAATTGAATGGAAGCGAAGCTAAGTTTCACGTACGACCGCGATGCGGACATTTTGTACATCAACAAATGCGCCACTTATGCGGAGCAGGAATCCGAAGAGCTCGGAGATGACGTGATCGCTCGGCTCAACCCGAAAACGGGGGATATCGAGAATCTCGAGGTGCTGTTCTTTTCGACTCGCCTTCTACGCAGTGACTTGTTCGAGCTCCCAGTGACAGCGGACCTTCGCCGTATCGTCGAAAGCTAAGCCATGTGGCTCCCCTGATCCGTCGGTGCTCGGCCGACCCCGGATCAGTGGATTGGCGCCATTTCTTGCGGGCGCCTATATTGACTTTGATTTAGACCGCTGTAGCCTTTCTTAGCAGTACGATCGGGGAGGGAGAGTTCGATAGCGCGCCCGCGCCGTAGGGGGTTTCACCGCGCCGGTTTCGATCGAACCTTTTGTCTGTCCATTAGCAATTTCCGTAACATCGAAGTCCGTAAAAAGCCCCTTTCAGGCGCGGAGCTTTGACTTTCGGGTGAACGCCACGCCTACTCAGCAGCCATCAAAGAAAGGTATCGAGCTGATCCCGTGGAGCGATCTCAGCCCCGGCCAGAAGGCCGGGCGCGGCGGGGTGATTGCGGTCGCGCTAATAATCGTGCTCGCCGCGCTGCGCGGGGCTTATGGGATGCTCTCGGGCGGACGCTCCGAATCCGTTTCGGCAACCCAGGCTACCGCCGAGCTGAGCGCCGAAGATCGCAAGGATGGTATCCAATCGCTATGCCGCGTGTTCCAGATTTACGGCATCCCGAAGACCGATACCGAAGCCGATTCGGCGGCGAAGAACGCGGGCGAACTATTCAAGCTGCCGGGCAACCTGCCGCCTGAGCGCAGCAACACAATTCTGACGACTATCGCGCACGAATTCAGTTCGAGACAACTGACCGCCAAGGATTGCGCCGACGCGGGTCAGCCGGTCGAGGCGGTATCTACCGATGAAGGAGTCGCTTCGCCTCCCGCCGCCCCACACTGAATCTTCGCGGGTCTTGAAAAAGACCCTGCTCTTCATCATCCGCCTGCCACGTCCGTCTGCTACATCCGCCCATTAGGCGGGGCGGCGGCGGATAAATATCGCGTAAACGACCGCGCCGGCGACCACGATCCCAAGTCCGGGCCAGGTAAAGCGCGGCCTGACCGCCAGCAAATCGAGCATCAGGGCGACCGCGGCCACGATATAGGCAGCCGGTATAATCGGATATCCCCATGCCCGGTATGGCCTCGGCGCCGCAGGCCTGGTTTTGCGCAGCACGAACACCGCTCCTACGGTGAGCACGTAAAACAGAAGCTGCGCGAAAATCACGTAGTCAAGCAGATCGGAATAAGTGCCGCTGAGCGCGAGGATACAGGCCCAAACCGCCTGCAGGATCAATGCGAATGCGGGGACCCGGTTCTTGTTCAACCGCGCCGCCGGGGCGAAGAACACGCCGTCCTCCGCCATCGCGTAGATAACCCGCGCTCCGGTCAGGATTAGTCCGTTGGCGCATCCAAAGGTCGAGATCATGACCAGAATCGCGGTGATCCACGCGCCCGCGGCGCCGATTGCGGATTGCATCGCGGCCGCCGCAACCCGATCGCTGGTCGCATGTGAAATGCCGCGCGCGAACACTGCATTTGCGCCCGCACTGCCCGCGGCCGGCAGCGTGGAAAGATACGCCACGTTGGCGAGCACATAGAGACCGATCACGAGCCCGGTTCCGATTGCGAGCGCGCGCGGCAGATCGCGCCGGGGATTGCGCACCTCGGCGGCGGTGAAGGTGACCGACGCCCACGCATCGGCGGAAAACAGGCTTCCGACCATCGCCGCGCCGAACGCGGCCAGAAATCCGGCGTTCGAGGCCGACCCGCTGAAGAAAGCGTGCGCGCTTCCGAAATTCGCCCGAATCGCCGCCGCATTCGGAAACAGCACGCATCCGACCACGATTATCAGCGCGAGCGACAGGATTTTCGCGCTCGTGAACCAGTTCTGCACCTGCCGCCCGATATCGAGACCGCGAAGATTCGCGGCAGTCAAAACCGCAATCACCACGATTGCGCCCACCCGTTCGCCGGAAAGCCCCGCACTGCCGATGCCGACCCAGAGATTCGATCCGAGCGCCGGCCACATCACGCCTAAAAAGCGCGCGAATGCGACCGCGACCGCCGCGATCGTCCCGGTCTGGATTACCAGCAAAAGCGTCCATCCGAAGAGAAACGCCCACAGCTTGCCGTAAGCCTCGCGCAGGTAAACGTATTGGCCGCCGGCCTGCGGCATCATCGCGGCCAATTCTCCATAGGCGAGAGCGCCCGCAATCGTCATCAGCCCCGCGACAACCCATGACGAGAGCAGACCCGCGGGCGAACCAAGCTCGCGGGTGATATCGGCTGAAACGATGAAGATGCCGGAGCCGATCATCGAGCCGGCGACGATCGTCGTCGAATCGAACAGCGACAGGCCCGGCTTCAGGCCGGATTGCTCGGTGGGAGTGGATTCGGGAGCCGCGGCTTTCATCGCGCCCGTATGGTAGCAGCGATCAAACCGCTTTTCTTAACTGCGAAAGGATGCGGGCCGAAAAAGAGCTGGCGAGAAGGGATATCGGCCGCGCGCCAGCATGTGCGCTGACGCGCGGCGATCGCTCTTTTTTTTTGCGCTTGTTACGGACTGGCCGAGGCCGCCGGGCTTGCGGCTTCCGAAGCCGCCGAACTGCCCATCGCGGCAGGGCTGGCAGCCTCGGACGGAGCGGCCTCCGAGGCGGACGCTTGCGGAGCGGCCGGAGCGGTTTCCTGATTTTGTTTGCAGGCGGCGACCCCCAACAGCGACGTTACGAGAGCCAGAAGCAGCAATTTGCGCATCGCTTCCTCCTTCGGAAAAAACTGGTCAACAACGGTGCGAAAACTACGGAACGTCGCTACCATACGCCAGTAGACGGTTGCACTTCAAGCGGGCTTTTCCGCTGCGAGAGCCTACGACAGTCGCAATCCGCGTCAGAAAATCCACGCTTGCCACGAATAAAATTTTGACAGTTGGTATTGCATCTGTATTATCGGATCTGACTGCGCTTTACTTTGTTGGGGAGGATGCGGCTGTGGTGGAGAGGCGTTTTTCACTCGCGCCTGACCGGTCAGGCGTTCACCGGCATAATCGAATCGTCGAGCCCGAACTCGACATGAATCGCGACCGCGCATCACAAGAAGGCTTGTTCAAGCCGGTTTCTCGACTGGTCCGGTGGCTGATGCCGCAGACGCGGCTGGTCGGACCGCCGATGCGCTCGGTTGCGCGCGAGCTGGAAGAATTTTTTCCGGTTCGCGACAGCTAGGATCCGGCTTAAGCGCGCGGGCTTTCATTCTCAATATCAAACCCGCTCGAGATCAAACGCGCCGGTGGTCATGGAACGGCGCCAGCAGCCGCCGTCGTGCAGCCGCCGAATGGAGGGGCATCTCCGATGGGCGATTTCATGCGCATCTCCAGCGGTACGCCGTGGGAGCCGGTAGCCGGATACTCGCGCGCAGTCAGATTCGGCAATTTCGTAGCCGTTTCCGGCACCACCGCGACCGACGATCGCGGTCTCGTCATCGGCGAGGGCCAAATGTATGTGCAGGCGCGCCAGGCGCTGATCAATATCAGCTCAGCGCTGGAGCGCGCCGGTCTGAGCATGCGCGATGTGGTGCGGACCCGGATGTTCGTAACCGATATCTCGCGGTTTGCCGAGGCCGCGCGGGCGCATCGCGAATTCTTCGGCGAAACGCCGCCCGCGACGACGATGGTCGAGGTCAGGCGGCTGGTTAATCCGCGGATGCTGATCGAAATCGAGGCTGACGCGTACGTGGCGGAAAATCCGGTAGGCGAAGCGCGCGAAGAATCGCGCGTCGCAGCATCCGCGCCCGCGCGCAAGCGCGCGGCGAAAAAACCTCGCGGCGGCGCGAAATCGCGCCCCCGCTAAGGCGCCAAGCCTCCGAGCGCTCCTAATCATCGGGTTGACGGCTCATCCGGCTGCGCGGCGCCGATTTAACTGGATGGCTGCTTTTGCGCCTTAAACTCGATTTAAGCCCCCGCTAGCGGCAGAGGTGCTACTGAGTACCATCCCGCGCCCTTTCGAGGCTCTGGGGCCGTTTCTGTGCCATCCACAGCGATTCCTGAAAGCGATGCCGACCGAAAAAGGCACATCGGCGGTCACGTGGGCGATGACTAACGACCAACTGACTGAATAGTCAAGACAAAAAGTCAACCGATTGCGCGATTATTCGCCAACCTTCGCCCATGCTTCGCCTAAAAGTAAGTTTGAGTAGGCCAAAAGTCGGGATTCCTCGCGCGCCGGACAACTCAGACGCGCGGGAATGACAGGAAAAGCCGCCGAGCTAGTGGAGCATCGCGGTCATGTGCATAAATCCCGCTCCCAGGGCGGAGTTGAACGCACTGCTCGCCGCCGATACGTAGGGCTCGGGATAAATGCCAATCAGGATGGTCGCAAGGACCGCTAGTCCGATCGCGGCGGCGAGCGCCGGGCGCGTGCTCAGCGTGGGATGCCCCAATCCGCCCTCCTGCATGTAAATCGCGACGATTACCGAGAAATAGTAGTAGGCGGAGGTCACGCTGTTCAGTACCGCGATAACCACCAGACCGACGTAGCCCGATCTGAGCGCAGCGCTGAAAATGTAGAACTTGCCCACGAATCCGGCGAGCGGCGGCACACCGGTCAGCGAGAGCAGGAAAATAGCCATCGCGGCCGCGAGCGCCGGCGACCGTCGCGCGAGCCCGCGATAATCGGAAATCGAGTCACCAGCCGCGGCGCCGCGCCGCTCGACCGCGATAACCACCGCGAATGCACCAAGATTCGTGAACGCGTAGCCGATCAGATAGTACATGATCGCGGAGCCGGCGTAGGCGGCCGCTGCCGTCATCCCGACCAGCAGATAACCCGCGTGCGCAATAGCCGAGTAGGCGAGCATTCGCTTGATGTTCGTCTGTACCAGCGCGATCAGATTTCCCGCGGTCATGGTGATAGCGGCGAGCACCCACAGCGCCGCATGCCAATGGGTGCTGATGGGGCCAAGATTCACCATGAAAACCCGAACGAATCCGGCAAACGCGCCAATCTTTACCCCGGTGGCCATGAAGGCGGTTACGGGCGTGGGCGCGCCTTCATAAACATCGGGGGTCCAGGTGTGAAACGGCACCGCCGCAACCTTGAACCCGAACCCGATCAGCAGCATCCCGAGCCCGAGCAGAAGCAGCGGATTTCCCGCCATGCTGGCGGATAGCGCAGCGTGAATAGGCGCCAGCTTGACGGTGCCGGTTGCGCCATAAATCAGCGCGATTCCGTAAAGCAGGAAGCCGGTTGAGAAAGCGCCAAGCAGGAAATACTTGATCGCGGCCTCATTCGAGCGCGGGTCGCGCCGGCGCATCCCGGCCAGAGCGTAGACCGCGATCGACATCGTCTCGAGGCCGAGAAAGATGACGATCAGGTCGCCCGCCGTGGCCATCAGCATCATGCCGAGGGTCGAGAACAGGATCAGCGAGTAATATTCCGCGCCGGAGAGGCGGTTTTCGCCGGCGTAATCCAGTGACATCAGGACCACGAATGCCGCCGCGACCAGGATCAGCAACTGAAAGAATGCCGAGAAGCCGTCAACCGCGATTTCGCCGGCGAATGCGACGCCGGTTCCCCCCACCAGTCCGAGTGCGAAGATAAACGCGACGCCTAGCGACGCGAGCGTGAGCCAGCCGAGCCCCTCGCTTTCCTCGTCCTCGACCCCGACCCCGGCCAGCAGCACGACCATCGCGGCCACCGCCACGATTATCAGCGGCAGAATCGGCAGCCAGGCAAAATTGATTGAGGCGAGGCTGAGTGGTTTCATTTTGCCGCCATCTTTTGGATCGCTAGCCTCTCGCCCGCGCGTTCATCGAGCACGCGATCATTAAGCACCTCTCGCACGCCTGATGATGCTTCAGGCACCCCCTCCCCAGCCCTCCCCCGCAACAAACCGCGGGAGAGGGAGGATTGATTATCCAGATCGAACAGCCGCGCCAGCGCCGATGAATGATGCTGCTGGTCTCTCTGAAGCTCGGCGACCCTAATGGGCACCAGCATCTTCTCGACCGACGGCGCCATCCGGTCGATAAGCGGCTTGGGATAAAGCCCCATGAACAGCATCAGCGCGATGAGCGGCACCATCACCGCGATCTCGCGTCCGCTAAGGTCAGCGATGGTTTCATTCACCGCGTGGGTTATCGGGCCGAACATCACACGCTCGTATGTCCACAGGAGATACAGCGCGCCCAGGATCACGCCGGTAACCGCGAACACGGCCGCGAGCCAGCTATGCAGATAGGTGCCGAGCAGAATCAGGAATTCACCGACGAAGCCGTTAAGTCCCGGCAACCCGACCGACGAGAGCATCACGACCATGAACACGCCCGCATAGATCGGCACGCTCTTCCACAGGCCGCCGAACTCGCTGATCTCGCGCGTATGCCGCCGCATGTAGAGCATCCCGACCAGCAGGAACAGGGCGCCGGTGGAGATCCCGTGATTGAGCATCTGGTAAATCGCGCCTTCGACGCCGGCCGGATCGAGTGCGAAAATTCCAAGAATCACAAAGCCGAGATGGCTGACCGAGGAATACGCGACCAGCCGTTTCAAGTCGGGCTGCACCATCGCGACCAGCGCGCCGTATATGATCCCGACTATCGCGAGCGCCAGAAATACCGGCACCGCTTCCAGCGCAACCGCGGGGAACAGCGGAATTGCGAAGCGCAGAAAGCCATAAGTGCCCATCTTCAGCATCACGCCCGCAAGAATCACCGATCCGGCGGTCGGCGCCTCGGTGTGAGCGTCGGGCAGCCAGGTATGGAGCGGAAAAATCGGCACTTTGATTGCGAAGGCGAGCGCGAAAGCGGCAAACAGCCATTCGCCCTGCGTCTGCGTAAGCGGGACCTGGTAGAGCAGCGGCAGATCGAAGCTCAGGCGGCCGAAATGATGCTGCGCCTGCAGGACCAGGTAGATAATCGCCGCCAGCATCAGGAGCGATCCGACCATCGTGAAGAGGACGAACTTGATCGCGGCGTAAACCTTGCGCCCGTGGCCCCAGATTCCGATGAGGAAGTACATCGGAATGAGCATCACTTCCCAGAACACGTAGAACAGGAAGACGTCGATCGAGAGCAGCGTGCCCAAGAGCCCGGTTTCGAGCACCAGCATGAAGAAGCAGAACTCGCGCGGGCGCTCGCTTATATCGCCGCCGCCGGAATAGAGCAGCGACAGCGTGATCAGGATCGTGGTGAGCAGCACCAGCAGCAGGCTGATCCCGTCGACGCCGAGATGGTAGGAAATGCCGAACTGCGGAATCCACTGATACTGCTCGACGAACTGGTAATCCGCCGAATGCGGATTGAACGCGGCGAACAGGTAGAAGCTCAGCGCCAGCGGCACCAGCGAGAAGATGAAGGCCGAGTTCCACACCGCGCGCTCGTCGCGCTGGATCATCACGAATGCCGCGCCCAAGAGCGGCACAAAAATCGTGGCGGTCAGAATTCCGCTGCCCATTACCGCATCACCAGGAACAGGTAGTAGGCGACGATTCCAATCACGCCGAGCAGGTAGATGAAAGCGTAATGCTGGATGTTGCCGGTTTCGGATCGGCGCGCGATCGCGCCCGAGGTCTCGAGCGCGATTCCGGTGCCGTTGACGGTTCCGTCGATCGCGAAGCGGTCAACTCCGCGATGCAGTATCCAGTTGGAAACGAAGAACAGCGGCCGGGTGACGATGAGGTTATAGAACTGGTCGATATAGTATTTCTGGAGCAGCAGCGTATAGAGCGCCTTGGCGCGCCACGCAATCAGATACGGCAGCCCGGGCATCCAGATGTACAGCACCCAGGCGATAATGATGCCGACGATGCTGATAGCGAGGGCGATCACCGAGAGCAGCACTCCAGGGGTTGCGACCGTTGGCGTAAAGGTGCCGACGGTGGGCGCAAGGAAGCGACTGAAGAGGTCGCCCCACAGGAATCCGTCCGGCAGTCCCACCCATCCGCCGATCGCCGCCGCGATCGCAAGCACGATGAGCGGGATCGTCATCACCGGCGGCGATTCGTGCGCATGATGGAGTCTTTCCGGGTCCACGCGCGACTCGCCGAAGAAGGTGAGGAACAGCAGCCGGAACATATAGAAGCCGGTTATTCCGGCGGTGATTACGCCGATGATCCAGAGCCCGAAATGTCCCGACCCATAAGCGCCAGCTAAAATCATGTCCTTGGAGAAAAATCCCGAGAAGGGGGGAATCGCGCTTATCGCAATCGTCGCGATAAGCATGGTCCAGAACGTGATCGGCATCACCTTTCTGAGCCCGCCCATCCTGGTCATGTCCTGCTCTCCGCCCAGCCCGTGGATAACCGAGCCGGCGCACAGGAACAGCAGGCCCTTGAAAAACGCGTGCGTCATCACGTGGAAGATGCCCGCGGCGAACGCGCCCGATCCGACGCCCAGGAACATGTAGCCGAGCTGGCTGATAGTTGAATAGGCGAGGACTTTCTTGATGTCGGACTGGACGATCGCGATAGTGCCGGCGAATAGCGCGGTTACCGCGCCGATAGTCGCCACCACCATCATCGCGGACGGCGCGAGCATGTACAGAAAGTTGAGCCGCGCGACCATGTACACGCCCGCCGTCACCATCGTGGCGGCGTGGATTAGCGCGCTTACCGGCGTGGGGCCGACCATCGCATCCGGAAGCCAGACGTAAAGCGGAATCTGGGCCGATTTTCCGGTCGCGCCAAGGAACAGCAGCAGGCAGGCGACGGTCGCGGTAGTGGTCGTGAACAGCCCGAGATGGCGATGGATCGTGCCGAAATCCAGGCTCCAGACGCCGCCATGGCCGAGCACGGCGATGATCGTGAGCATCCCGAGAATAAAGCCGGCATCGCCGACCCGGTTGGCGATAAACGCCTTGCGGCCGTTGTAGGCGAACTCGGGATTCGAATACCAGAAGGCGATCAGCAGATAGGAACACAGCCCCACGCCTTCCCATCCGACGAACATCATCAGCAGATTGTCCGCCAGCACCAGGATCAGCATCGCGAGCGCGAACAGGTTCATGTAGGTGAAGAAGCGCGCGTAATCCGCGTCATGCGCCATGTAGCCGTCGGAGTAGAGATGGATAAACGCGCCGATCCCGGTGACGATCAGCACCATCACCGCGGAAAGCGCGTCGATCCGCAGGCCGAACTCAACGTGAAAGCTGCCGCCTTCGATCCAGTCCCAGAGCTTGTAATGAAGCTCGCTCCCCGCTGGCATCGAGAGGATTTTCGCGAACGCCCAGATGCCGAGCGCAAAGGCGATAAAGATCACGCCCGGACCGACGATATTGACCCACCGGCGGCCAAGCCGCGCGCCCAGGAACAGATTGAACAGGACGCCGATTAGCGGGAACAGGAGAATAAGTCCGAGCGCACCGAATTCCACCGTCATCGCGTCACCTTGGCATTACCTGCTGTCACCGCTTTCCCATCACCACTTGAGGAGATTCAGCTCGTCGGCGCGCACGGTTTCCCGGTTGCGGAACACAGAAATTATGATCGCGAGGCCGACCGCGGCTTCCGCCGCCGCAACCGTCATCACGAAGAAGACGATAACCTGCCCGTCCATCGTGCCGAGCCGGCTCGCCAGCCCGATAAACGCGAGGTTTACCGCGTTGAGCATCAGCTCGACCGACATGAACATAATCAGGATGTTGCGGCGGGTGATAAAGCCGGCCACGCCGATCACGAAGACGATGGCGCTGAGCGCCATCATGTACGGCAGCGGTACCATCAGAGGACTCGCTCCGCGGGCGCGGAGCCCGAGGCTGATTTTGCGAGCTGGCTGCCCGGTCCGCGCCGCGCCAGCGCGACCGCGCCGACAATCGCGATAAGGAGCAGGATCGAGGTGATCTCGAAGGCGACGATATACTGCGAGAAAAGGGTTCTAGCGAGGCTTTCGATCGATCCGTAGGTCGCGCTATGGCCGGCGAATTTGACCTTCAGATGCGGCGGCAGCAGAAAGATCAGAAGCTCGGCAATCAGCGCCGCCGCCGCGACTCCGCCGAAAAATTTGAGCGCCAGATGGCCCGACGGTCCGGTGTCGGCGCCGATATTCAGAAGCCAGATCACGAACAGGAACAGGACCATGATCGCGCCGGCATAAACGATAGCTTGCAGAAAGCCGACCACCACCGCGTCTTCGCCGATAAAGATCACCGCGATTGCGAGCAGTGTGACCACCAGCGACAGGAGGCAATGCACCGGATTGCGCTGCAGGATTACTCCCAGCGACGCGATCACGGTGACCACGGCTAGAAACCAGAACAACCCCATCGGCATGTCAGACCGTCCCCTGGGTGAGCACGACCACCAGCGCGGTGACCAGCAGATTGGCGAGGCCGAGCGGCACCAGCCCCTTCCATCCGAGCTTCATGAGCTGGTCGTAACGGAAGCGCGGCAGGGTCCATCGGACCAGGATCTGGATCCAGCAAAAGATCACAACTTTGACGAAAAACGCGATGATTCCGAAGATTGAGACCACCAGCGGGTTGACCGCGATAAACGCGCCGCCCGGCAGATGAAATCCGTTGGCCGCAAGCCACGGAATCTGCCATCCGCCGAAGAAGAAAGTCACCGCCAGCGCGGAAACCAGCACGATTTCCGCGAAATCCGTGAGCATGAAAGCGGCCTGTTTGCCGCCGGAATATTCCAGATAGTAGCCGGCGATAAGTTCCGACTCGCTCTCGGGCAAATCGAACGGCACGCGCTTGGATTCCGCCATCCCGGCGGTCAGCAGCAGAATGAAAGATAGCGGCTGCACGAACACGCCCCAGCGCGGCAGCCATCCGAACCATACACCGCCCTGGGCATGGCAGATGGCCTGTAAATCGAGGGTGCCGTAGGTGACGACCACCGCGATAATCGCAAGGCCCATCGCGATTTCGTACGAGATCATCTGGGCAGTGGCGCGAATCGCGCCGAGCAGCGCCCATCGGTTGTTCGAGGCCCATCCGCCGAGTGCGACGCCATACACGCCGATCCCGATGGTGGCGAGGATATAAAGCGCGGCGGCGTTTATCGGCGCGGCCTGTAGATTTATGGTACGGCCCGCGATCCGAATTTCATTTCCGAACGGCACCACCGCAAACGTGATCAGCACCGGAAAGAGAGCGAGGAACGGACCTAGCGCATGGATGAACTTGTCCGCGTCCTGCGGCACGAAATCTTCTTTGGTGAAGAGCTTCAGCGGATCCGCCATCAGGGTGTTCACGAAACCGACATTCGGCAGGCCCAAGCGCTTGCCAAAGCCAGTGATATTGGCGCGGTTGGCGCCCACCCGGTCCTGGATAAGCGCGCTGCCCTTGCGCTCGAACCACAGCAGGATCGCGGCGAGGTTCAGCGCCAGGAAGATGATCAGGATCGCCTTGATGGCGCCGATTAGGAGGTCAATCATCACGGCTGGCAAGCTCTTCGATCAGCTTCAGGGTGGTTTCTTCGGTCAGGTTCTCGTAGTAGCGGTCCTGGTTTAGCTGAAGCATCGGCGCCGTCCCACATGACGCGAGACACTCGGCGGTTGCCAGCGTGAATTTGCCGTCGCTGGTGGTCTGGCCAACCTCGATTTTCAAACGGCGGCGGATGCAATCGACAATCCGGTCGGCGCCGCGAAGCCGGCAGGACAGGTTCGTGCACACATCGAGCAGGTACTTGCCGACGTGCTCCTGCTGGAACATCGGATAGAAGGTCACCACCGCCCTGACGTGCGAGAGCGGCAGCTCCATCAATTCGGCGACGTAGCGCTGCACGGGTTCGCCGGCCCATCCAAACTCGCGCTGCGCGATCCAGAGGGTGGGCAGCAGGGCGGCCCGGCGGGTGGGATAATGGGTCAGCACCTCTTGATATTCTTTCAGCGCCGCCTCGGAAAACTTCGGCTCCTCTGGTGTGGGCATAATGGCGGTATTACGAATCCTTACAATGCACGATGCTCAAGCGTTCGCGAATCTTATGATGACTAGCTAAAATTCCGCAAGGCCTTGGCAGGATCAAGTGGGGTTGCGAATTAACCTCAAACGCGCTGCATGCGAACTTGCGGCGGGCCGAAGCAAGGGTTATCTATCGTGCGCGGGCGGACAGCGTCATCTGACGCCTGGGCGCGGCGCATGATGAGAGTGATTGCGGGAAATGCGCACGGGCGGCATCTGAAGGCGCCGCGCGGGCTTAATACCAGGCCGACCTCGGCGCGTGCGCGCGAATCGATCTTTTCACGGCTCCAGGTAAGAATCGATTTCGAGGAGATTGAAGTTCTGGACATTTTCTCCGGCAGCGGAGCGCTTACGTGCGAGGCGCTCTCGCGCGGGGCGGCGCGCGCGACTCTGATCGATTCCTCGCGCGAGGCGGTCGCCGCAAGCGCGGCCAATTTGAGCAATCTCGGTTACTCGGACAGAGCGCGGATAATCTGCGCCGACGTGATGCATGCACTTAGCGAGCTCGGGTCGGAGCACGCGCGCTTCGGGCTGATTTTTATCGATGCGCCGTTCAAGAACGATATGACCGCGGCGGTGCTCGAGCGGGTGGCGCGGTGCGATCTTGCGGCGGAAGGCGGATGGATAGTCGCCGGCCAATCGAAGCGGGCGCCCGCGGCGCCGCCCGCGCCCGCGCCGCTTCAAAGAATCAACGTAGCAACTCTGGGCGATCATCGAATCGCCTTTTACCGGCGACCGCAATCGGCGCCGAGCGTTGGGAGCTGAGGCCCTGATGGCTGTCAAACCGGCAAATCACACCGCCACCGTCGCGGTCTATCCGGGGGCATTCGATCCAATTCATAACGGACATATCGACGTTATCCGCCGCAGCGTGATGCTGTTCGACGAGGTGATTGTCGCGGTCGCGTATAATCCGCATAAGGACGCCGCGCTGTTTACTCCCGATGAGCGGGTCGCGATGATCCGCGACGTCATCCACGATCTTGAGCCGCGCGCGCGGGTCGACAAGTTCAGCGGCGCGGTGGTCGATTACGCCCAGCGCATCGGCGCGCGCGCCATCATCCGCAGCATGCGCGCGGTGACCGATTTCGACTACGAGATGAACATGGCGCAGATGAACCGGCTGATGAATCCAAATGTCGAGACCGTGTTCGTGTTTGCAAAGGCAAGCCTGTTCTTCAGCGCATCACGGCTGATAAGAGAGGTCGCCGGATACGGGAAAAAAGTGCCGGAGCTGGTGCCGGATTTGGTGATGGAGCGGTTGCGCAAGAAGCTCGGCGTCGAATAATCGCGCGGGCGC
>JASHOJ010000212.1 GCA_030041155.1 Candidatus Binataceae bacterium
GTAGACGCCGCGCCTGAGCGGATTCGCGCCTTTGTCGGCCTTCGGATGAGCGCCGAAATCGACGATGCGATCGCGGCCTTTATCGGCGAGATATGCTCATCTGGTGACGGCGTGCGATGGACCCCGCGCGGTAATCTGCATCTGACGCTCAAGTTTCTCGGTCCAGCGATTGATCTCGCCCGGCTGAGCGCTCTCGGCGTCCTGCTCATGCGGGTCGCTTCGGAGACGGCGCCGTTTGAGATACGAGTGCGCGGCATCGGCGCCTTCCCCAGCTTAAAGCGCCCAAACGTGATTTGGGCTGGGCTCGAAGGCGATAGCCTTGCGCAGCTTGCGACCCAAGTCGAAACGGCCGCGTTCGAGGCGGGATTCGAGCGTGAACAGCGGAAATGGACTTCGCATCTGACCCTCGGCCGAGTGCGCGACCAATCACGCGCGCGCTCCACGATTCGTGCGGCAGCGGCGATGCGCGATCGCGACTTCGGCGCTTGTATCGCGGACCGAATGGCCATCTATCAAAGCCGCCTTCAGGCTTCCGGCTCGATTTACGAGATGTTGCACAGCTTTGAGTTCGGCGCCGCCGGAAATAGGTAAGCGCGAACACCCCCGGCTGTACCAAACGGCGCCGATCCACGATAATAGATCGCGTACACGCTAGGCAGGCTATTTGCCGATGGCGGAAATAATCGATTTCGCGGAAATTCTGGCTGAACGCAGACGACTGCGCGCGCGAGCGCCTCAGCACAAGAGCCTAAGTCGCGCGATTGACGTGCTGCGCCAGAGTCTTGCCGTCACCGCCCAGATGCTCGCGGAGGCATCCGCGGCGGACCAGCAGGAATTGCTGGAAAGGGTGGAGAATCTGGCCGCGATGATCCGCTATGGAATGGGATTGTCGGCCACCGAGCAGGATCCCAATAGCGCGCCCGATGCTCCGCGCCATATCGGCCCGTCCACCCGGTAATCCGCGCAGGTAATCCACGTGAGCGAGGACATAAGTCTCAGGATCACAGGCGTCGATCCCGGTGACGAGATTGCCGGCGCTCGCAAGCTTAAGATCCGAACCACGCGCGGAGAAATCGCGATGCTCTTGCACGAGAGCAAGGCGCGAGAGCACGCGGTGCTATGCCTTAGCGGCGCGATCGGCGGATTCGACGGTCCCTCACGCTTGTATCCACGATTTGGGCTGGAGCTCCCGCGCGCCGGAATCGCGGTTGCGCGGCTGGATTGGCGCGTTCCCAATGATTTCTCCGAATGCCTGGTGGATGCGATGGCCGGACTGACTTTCCTGCGCGGCATCGAGTTCCAAAACGTCACGATCGTTGGGCATTCGTTCGGCGCCGCGGTCGCAATCAACGCCGGCTCGCTCGGCCAGAACGTTTCGGGAGTAATCGCGCTTTCCAGCCAGCTCGGCGGTGCTCACACCGTCGGCGATCTCTCGCCGCGGCCTCTTCTGCTGATTCATGGGACCGCGGACACCATTCTGTCGCACGAGTCGTCGAAGACCCTGTTCGAGCACGCAAAGGAGCCAAAGACGCTTAAGCTGATCGCGGGCGCCGATCACTCCTTCAGCGCGCAAGCCGATGAGATTTTCGTGCTGGCGCGCGACTGGATCGCATCGCATCAGCCGCCGCCATCGGAAAGGAAGGAAGAAAAGCATGGCCGATGAATCCGCATCCGCCGCAGGATCGCCGGCAAGCCTGTTCGCGATGCTACAGGGAGCCAGCACCGCTGCGGCGCTGAAAGCCGGAATCGATCTCGAGATCTTTACCCATATCGCGCACGGAGCGAACACCGCGGACAAAATCGCCGCGGAAAAAAAGCTGCCGGTGCGATCCACGCGAATTTTGTGCGACGCGCTGGTCGCGTTCGGAGCGCTCGCCAAATCGGATGGACACTATGCGAATACTCCGGCTGCCCAGATGCTCCTCGTGAAAGGTTCTCCTGTGTACGCCGGCGCGATGGCGAGCGTCACGGCAAATCCTCTCATTTGGCAGGAGCTGGCCCGGTTAACTGACGTGATTCGCGCGGGACATACGCTCCTGGGTAATCGATCGGGTGAGGCTGAGGACAATCCATTCTGGCAGGATTTCGCGCGCGGCTCGCGAGCGATGGCGCAGCTTGCCGGTCCCGCGCTCGCCGATACCATCGTGGAAAAACTGCCCGGCAAGAAGCTGCGCAGGATTCTCGATATCGCATGCGGTTCGGGCTACTACGGCTTCACCGCGCTCAAGCGCTTCCCCGATGCGCGGCTGGTTTCGGTTGATTGGCCCGGCGTCCTCAAGCATACCGAGGCCAATGCGCATCAGGCAGGGGTTGCGAATCGAGTGGAGTTCCGGCCCGCGGATATCTTCAGCGGGGATCTCGGCGCCGGGTACGATCTGATTCTCGCGGTCAACATCTGTCATCATTTTTCCGCGGACAAGAACACCGAATTGTTCCGCCGCCTGTTCGCGGCAGGCGCTCCAGGAGCAAATCTGGTGGTGGTCGACATGATCCCCGACGAAGGGCGGGAGCAGGAACGCTTCGCGCTCGCGTTCGCGCTCACGATGCTCATCTGGACCCGCGACGGCGACACCTATACGCTCTCGGAATATCGAAAAATGCTGGAGGCAGCGCGCTTTCGCGATGTTCGTCAGGCACAGGTCGGAGGGCTGACACAGTCGCAGGCGGTGATCGCGGCCAAATGACCGCGGGATCCTGACGCAGATGGCAAACGGAAAAAAAATCGCGGTGGTGGGAGCCACCGGCGCGGTCGGACAGACCACGCTCAAGCTGCTGAAGCAACGCAACTTTCCGGTTCGCGATCTTCGCGCGTTCGCTTCCGCCAGGTCGGCGGGAAAGAAAGTCAAGTTCGGCGATGACGAGGTAACCGTCGAACCCCTCGGCGCCGATTCGTTCAAGGGAATCGAACTTGCCCTGTTCTCCGCCGGATCCGAGCAGTCGCGCGAATTCGCGCCGCTCGCGGTCAAATCAGGCGCGCTCGTGATCGATAAGTCCAACGCCTTTCGGATGGACCCGGCAGTACCGCTGGTGGTGCCCGAGATCAATGGCGCCGCCGCGCGATCGCATCGCGGGATCGTCGCGTGCCCGAACTGCACCACAATCGTCACCGTGATGCCGCTTAAGCCTTTGCACGACGCGGGCAAGCTGCGCCGCGTGATCGCGACCAGTTTTCAAGCGGTATCGGGCGCGGGCGTAAACGGAGTCGCGGCGCTGCGCGAGGAATCGCTTATGTGGGCGCGCGGCGAGAAAATCACCGCGCGCCATTTTCAGCATCAGATAGCATTCAATCTCATTCCGCATATCGACAAATTCACCGAGGGCGGCTACACCGGCGAGGAAATCAAGCTGGTGAACGAGATTCGCAAGATCCTCGAGCTGCCGGACCTTGCCATCTCGCCGACCACCGTGCGGGTTCCCGTCTTCACCGCGCATTCGATATCGGTCAACGCCGAGACCGAACGCAAGGTTTCGGTCGCCGCCGCGCGCGCCGCATTCGACCGCTTTGCCGGCCTGCGCGTGGTCGACGATCCGATGCACAATCGCTATCCGATGCCGCTGGACGCGGAAGGTCAGGACGATTGCCTGGTCGGCCGGATTCGCGAAGACCTTAGCTGCCCGAACGCAATTAATTTCTGGGTTTCCGGCGACCAACTCCGCAAAGGAGCGGCACTAAACGGAATCCAGATCGCCGAGTTGTTGAACTAGTCGGTGGACATCTCCGCCGCCTTGGCTTCCTGCGCCTGCGCGAACATTTTTAGCCGCGTCAGCAACAGGCATCCGCACAGATACGAGAATATCGCGCAGATGACGACCGCCAGCCGCGGGCTCAGATGCTCCCCTACGTAGCCGACTTCCAGGCTGCCCAGAGGCGCGGTTCCGATGAACGAAAGCGTGTAGATGCTCATCACTCGTCCGCGCAGTTCGTCAGGAACGAACAACTGCAGCATCGTGTTCGTCGTCACCATGTGATTCATCAGGCCGGCGCCGATAAACATCTGTGCGACCAGAGACAGCCACATCCACTTCGATAATCCGAACACGCAGATCGAGGTCGCGGTGCAGAACAGCCCGAACACCAGGTTCTGGCGCAAAGTTCGCGGCGCGTCGGATCGGATATTCATGATAATCGCCGCCGCCACCGCGCCGATTCCTTGCGCCGCCATCAGAAATCCGTAACCGCGCGCGCCGCTGTGCAGAAGGTCGCGCGCGAACAATGGAATCAGCACGGTGTACTGCATGCCGAATCCGCTGTTTATCGCGACCATCAGCAGCAAGTACAAACTTGGGCGATGACGCCATACGTAGCTAATGCCGGCGCGTACCTGCCGCAGCATCACCGAGCCGAACTGCCGCGCCACGCGCCGAGGCGTGTCCATTTCGAGAAGGCTCCAGATAACCGCGAGATAGCTGACGCCGTTAAGGAAGAAGCATCCAGCGACCCCGATAATCGAGATCAGAAGGCCCGCGACCGCCGGCCCCACCATCCGCGCCGCATTGAAGATCATCGAGCTCATCGAGATCGCGTTGGATAGATCTTCCTTGCCGACCATCTCGACCACGAACGCCTGCCGGCCCGGCATATCGAACGAACTCACCAGCCCGTTGAATGCCGCGAACATAATGACATGCTCGACGCGGACTACATGCGCCCAGGTGAGCGCCGAAAGCCCGAACGCGCTCAACATGAGCAGAATCTGGGTCGTGATAATCAATCGGCGCCGATCGACGTGATCGACTACTACGCCCGCGAACAACCCCACCAGCACGATCGGCATATAGCCGGAGAACGCGACCAGTCCCAGCGCCATCGAGGAGTTGGACAGCCGGAGCACCAGCCACGCCTGCGCAACCGACTGCATCCAGGTGCCGATCAGGGAAACGAACTGGCCGAAAAAGTACAGACGGAAATTGCGATGGCGCAGGGCCCGGAACGCTGCTAATCGAGGCTCCGGCGGTCCGCCAACTACCGGGGTGTCGGCGCCAGGCTCCTCGGCCTCGACCGCCTCTATGTCGGGTACATTATCGACCGAATTCTCTCCCCAAAGATTGGTCCCCAAAACCGAACGCAACCCAGTGTGTCAGAGCGCGCAGAGTCAATCGAGCCAATTTCCCCACGATAGGGAGAGATTGCCGCCGCGCGATGGCTTTGCCACGCTGCGTTTGTGGATCTCAGACAGGTCGAACTCCGTTTTCGCGATTCTTCCGGCGCCGTACGCACGATCAGAGCGACTGTGCACGGCGATACGCGCAAGTGCGTGGCTGAAGATGGGGGCGTGAGCCTCAAAATCGCGATAGAAGCCGCGGGCGACGAGACCGTCGCGCACGCCCGGATTATCGATTCGAGCGGCGCGCCGATTTATCTCGATGCGCTATGGTTTGACATTGCGACCGGCTTTCACCGATCAACACCGGCCTGTTTTTTCAAGCACGGCTATCAATCGTGGAGCGGTTCGCGCGCTTTGGAAGTCGGCGCCCAGCTCGCGGATGCGCGCGAGCGCGCAAGCTCGATTGTGCGCATCAATCATCGGAGCGAAGCCATCCGGCCGGATGACGCACCGGAAGCGGCGACATCCGAATGGTTCACTATCGTCGAGTGCCACGGAGCCGCCGAGCGGATTTTAGCGGGCTTCCTGGGCACCGCACACGCACTCTGCACGTTCACCGTCACGACTCCCGATCTGATTCGCGCGCGTGCGATTCTCGACGGCGTAGCGCTCGCAAGCGGCGCTACGCGCGAAATCGAGCCCCTTTACGTCGCCAGATCGACGCAAAGCGCCGCCACGATAGCCTCGCGATGGGCGGAGAAGCTCGGCCTCGCGATGGGCGCTCGCAAAAGCGCTACGTATCAGCAAGGATGGTGCTCCTGGTACCACTATTTTCACGCGATTAGCGAAAACGCGATTCAAACCAACCTGCGCGCGCTGGCCGCGATGAAATCGGAATTTCCGGTCAGCGTCGTTCAGCTCGATGACGGCTTTCAGTCGGCGCTCGGCGACTGGGACACGACGAATCAAAAATTTCCCGGAGGATTGAAGGCGCTTGCTGATGAAATCCGCGCGGCTGGCTTCATCCCCGGTTTGTGGACCGCGCCGTTTCTCGCCGCGCGGGACTCGCGTGTGATGCGCGAGCATTCGGACTGGTTCATCAGGCATTCAGGCGGCGACGCTCTGCGCGCGGGCTACAATCCAAACTGGACCGCACATGAAGACAAATTCGCGTATGCGCTCGATCCGAGTCATCCAGAGTTCATCGCGCATCTTACCCAGCTATTCGAGAAGCTCTCACGCGAATTCGGCTACTCGTACCTGAAGCTTGATTTTCTATACGCCGGCGCGGCTGAAGGAATTCGCCACAATCCCGGTCTGACTCGCGCGGAAGCGCTGCGGCAAGGACTCGCCGCTATCCGCGCGGGCGCAGGCAACGCAGCGTTTATCCTCGGATGCGGCTGCCCGCTCGGTCCCGCAATAGGAATCGTGGACGGGATGCGAATCGGTCCCGATGTAGCGCCGTTCTGGGGCAGCGAAGGTAGCGGCGACCCCTCAACCGTGTACGCGTTGGACGCTATAATCGCGCGCAGCTTCATGCATCGGCGGCTATGGCTGAACGATCCCGATTGCCTGATGGTTAGAGCGCGCGACACAGCCCTGACGGCCGAAGAGCGCGGTGCGCTGGCGACGATTATAGGCGCGTCGGGCGGGATGCTGATGTTCTCGGATGATATGGCGCTGCTCGGAGACGATGAGAGCGCCGCCTATCGCGCTGTCGCGGCGCTCGGCAGCGAGATCGATGCGAATGCTGGCGTGGCGCCGATCCTGGCTACGGACCTGATGACCTCGTCGCCGGTTCGCGCGATGGTGCAGCGGGTTGGCGCGGGCGCGATCGCTGCGATTCTCAATCGCGGCGACACCGTATCGAGCATCGACCTGGATTCCTTTAATCTCGGACCCGGGAATTACGTAACCCGCGATCTTTCGGGCGCCGCAGCCGCAGTTTCCCACAAAATCGACCTGTCGCCCCACTCCGCCCGCCTCCTCCGCTTCACCCCGCGCTGATGTTCACGCGGCAAGACACGTTAGGCTAACGCAGTTTCCTGAGATTCAGACCAGAAGCGCTGATCGATGCGACAAACGGCGGGGACTCTTTGCGTGCCAGCTTGTCGATGCGCCGGAGATTTTGCTTCAAAAGCTCTGCCATATGATCTCCTCGGAGGTTTCCTGATGAAAAAGTGAACACCTTCATACAGTATCTGATGATATTTGCCTTCTCTAAAGGCTCGTACCGCTGGCGACTATCTTTCGTGAGAACCGGCCATCCCATCAGGCCAGGTAGGGGCATCCAGACATGATCAGCGATGCCTCTTTGGCCGTCGAAGATTTCCAAATGACCGCGGTAAGGAAAACCCGCTGAGTCGAGTACGGCGATAATCGCGCGAGTCAGACAGAGATTTTCGTCCAGATATAATACGGAACGGAAGCTAGGCTGCTCTGCGATATTCGCCTTCCCACCGGATCGCCTCAAGAATCTCCTGTTCGGGTCGCTGGTATTCTCTTGCCAGTTCGGCGGGGTCTTCTCTTGCCCAGAAGCGTGAAGCGATTATGGCGGTCGAAATTCCGGTTCCATCGATCACGGACTTACCGGAGGCGACAGAGGGATTGATCGAGATAATCTTCGGTTCGTTCGCAGAGGCGCTCGCGACGAAAGGATAAAATTTCGCCATGCCGTCAGCGTGCCATTCGATTCTCCGCAGGTACAAATCCACGGCGTCACGGATCGCGTATTGTCCGCCTTTGGAAACATCAACCAGTGCACCGCGATCAACAAAGAGACTAATTCCGTCCGTGCTGAATTTGGAGTTCAACAGCGGATGTCGGTCGCCTGTCATTTTTTTGAGCATATCCAGGACCGACCGCACCCTCGGCAAGTGGAGATTGTAGGTAGTACGCAGCGCGTTCAGCACGTGGCACTCGAGCAGGTTGCTGAACGACAACACCAGCGGCGAGGTTTCGGCGGGCTCAGCAATTGGTGGAACCTTCCCGCGTCCCAGCATCCAATAGCGAAGAGTCTGGTACGGAATACGAGCGTACCGAGCAGCCATAGTGCCGCTATAGGCTCCGATTTCAAAGATGCTATCCGCTGGTCTCGCCCTCGCCATGGAAACGTACCTCGTATAGATTGCGATACTTTCCTTTGTAAGTCCATTTGGAGGAACCGGCCCAAGATATTTCGAACCATGGATATCGGATCCGAACGCGCAGTGTCTCAGGAGGCTCTCTAATTCACGCGGAGGCGAGGCGGACGGTGCTTGCACCGGCGCCCGCGCGCAGAACCGCGCACGCATCGTCGAAAATGAGGCCTCGGCGATCGTAGTATTCCCGCTTCATCGATTCGATGACGCGCGCCTCCTCGCCGGCGCGGCAGAGCGCCACGATTGAACCGCCAAATCCCGCTCCAGTAAGCCGCGCGCCAAGCGCGCCGCCGCGTCGCGCCGCAAGAACCAGCTCGTCGAGCCGCGGGGTGGAGCACCCGAAATCTCGCTTAAGGCTCGCATGCGACGCATTCATCAAAGCGCCCATCTCGTCCAGATTTCCCGCCTCCAGCACCTCGGCGGCGCGGATCACACGCTCGGTTTCGGTCAGGACGTGCCGCGCCCGGGCAAGTATCTCAAGCGGTTCGGAAGCATTGAGGCTTACGCGAAGCGAACCGCTGCCGAGCAACTCTGCTGCTAGCATGCCGCGATCAATCCCGAGTATGCGCGCGGCATCGTGCAGGTCAGGCGAGATCTTTTCCGGTGCTGCGGCGGCGAGCGTCGCTATCAAATCACCCGAGCTCCACTTTCTCAGGGCGCGGACAACATCACCCAGGATTTTCGCCTTCCCTATTCCTAGAGCGCGCGCCAGAATTTGCGCCGCAATCGAGCATTCAACAACCCGGCGATTGTACTCATCTCTGACCCGCCCGGACTTATCGGCTATCTCCAGCGTATCCGCGACCACCAGCTTTGCCTCACGCGGCATTCCAACCGTCCGGACCTTGAGCGGGTTGAATTCGATAAACAATGCATGGTCGCGCCGCCCGAGACACGAGGCAGCCTGATCCATTCCGCCCGCCATCGTGCCAACGTACCATTCGCTGCGCGCCACCATCGCGGCGGTTTCGAGCGGCGTAAGTCTCAAATCGTTGACCGCCATGAACGCGAGCGCACAGCAAAC
>JASHOJ010000213.1 GCA_030041155.1 Candidatus Binataceae bacterium
TACAGCGAGGAAGAGTGGGATTCGATAATGGCGGTGAATCTGCGCGGCGTATGGCTCTGCATGCGCGCGGAAATTCGCCAGTTCCTGGAGCAGAAGACCGCCGGCGCGATCGTCAACACCGCTTCCGCCGCGGGGCTGGTCGCGTCGCACTCGATGCCGGCGTATACGGCGGCCAAGCACGGAGTTGTGGGGCTGACCAAGTGCGCGGCGGTCGAATACGCGCGCGCCTCGATCCGAATCAACGACGTATGCCCCGGCGTGGTCGATACTCCGCTGGTCGCGGGGATGATCGCGCAGCAGCCGCGGCTTGCGGGACGCCTCGATCAGGTCGAACCGGTCGGGCGCAAGGCGCGACCCGATGAAATCGCGGAGGCGGTTGCGTGGCTCTTGAGCGACGCGGCGTCATTCGTGACCGGCGCCTCGATCTCCGTTGACGGTGGGCTTACCGCGGTGTGACTCCAGCGGTGTGATGCGATGATTTCGATCGATCCATTCGTGGAGGCATACGATCTTCGCGATCTAATCCGGCGCGGCGAGTTGCGCCCGGTCGAGGTCGCGGAATTTTTTCTCTCCCGCATCGAAAAACTTAATCCGATAGTCGGCGCGTATATGACCATCACCGCCGATCGCGCACTCGAAGACGCGCGGCGCCTTGAGTCAGCGCGCTCCGAAGCGATGCGGACGCCGCTGTACGGCGTCGTCTACTCGCTCAAGGATCTCACGCCGACTCGTGGAATCCGCACCACGCTCGGATCGGCCAATTTTGCCGACTCGATGCCGCCGGAAGATGCGATTATCGCGGTCAAGATGCGCGAGGCGGGCGGCATCCTGCTCGGCAAAACCAGCACGCCCGAATTCGGCGGCCGTCCGACCACCGAAGGCGGACTCTGCGGCATCGCGCACAACCCGTGGAATCTCGATTACAACGCCGGCGGCTCGAGCGGCGGCGCCGCCGCGCAAATTGCCGCCGGGCTCGGCCCGATCGCGGAAGGAAGCGATGGTGGCGGCTCGATTCGCGGTCCATCGTCGAATTGCGGCGTGGTGGGAATAAAGCCGTCGCGCGGACGGCTCACCTACGCGCCGCACCGCGGCGAAGCGTGGGGCGGATTCGCGACTCGCGGACCGATTGCGCGCACCGTGCGCGACGCGGCGATGATGCTGGATGTGCTGTCCGGAGCGGTAATCGGCGATCCCTACTGGGCGCCGCCTCATCCGCGGCCCTTCGTCGATGCGGCCGCGCTGAGACCGTCCGGTCTGCGGCTTGCCGCAATCGGCGAGACGAAACTCGGACCGGTCGATCCCGATGTGGCGGCGGCGTTCGAGTCTTCGTGCGCGGCGATGCGCGAGCTGGGGCATCGCGTCGAGCTTATCGCCCTCGATCCGGGCGCGATGCTGCTGGAATGCGCACGCTCGCTTATCTGTGTCGGGATCGCGGCGATTCCGATAACCGATTTGAGCACCGTCGATCCGGTGGTTCGCGAGATGTATCACGACGGGAAAAAGCTTTCGGCCGCCGACTACGTAAACCTGTGCGCGACGATGCACAACATCGCGCGGTCGATCGTGCAGGAACTCGATAGGTTCGACGCGCTTCTGATGCCGACGATGACGATGCCGCCGATGCGCAACGGCACGTTCCCCTCGCGCCCCGATCGTTACCTTGACGAACTCTGGACCTGGATCGCGTTTGAGTATCCGTTCAACGCAACCGGGCAGCCGGCGATCACCGTGCCGGGCGGATTTTCACGAAATGGCTTGCCGATCGGATTTCAAATCGTTGGGCGGCCGAATGGTGAATTCGATTTGATCGCGCTTGCCGCCGCTTACGAGGAAGCGCGCGAGTGGAAGCATCTCCGCCCCCGCGATTTCGCCGACAGCAACTGACGCGATACCGCTCACCGCACCACGCGGCTCCGTACTTGTGTCAACCCGGTCTCTTGCCGGGTATTGGCTAAACCAAGTCACTGCGAGAGGGAAAATGGGCCACTCTTCGCTACGGCGTCGACGATGGCGGTGGCGCGTCGATCAATTCGACCACCCCGGAGGTCGGACACACGATCAACCGCTTCTTGAAGGCGCTTAGAAACTCGATTCCAACGAGGAGTTCGTCAGAACCTGTTTCTAAGACAATTACACCGTTCTGAGACTCAGAGCCGAGTTCAACCATGCCGTACGCCGTAAGTCGGTTTGAGGTCGAGCCATCCGCCAAAACAAGGCTGGTTGTGCCGAACAGGAGCAATCCCAGAGGAAAGGCCTTCGTTATCGGCATTGAAAGGAACCCGGTGTAGCCGGTATCGATCAGAACTTCGAAATTCTGTCCCAATTCCGGAAACACACCGTGAATCCGGACTGTAATTGTGGGACCGGCCTTAGCGAAAGAGCCAGTCGCGCTTGGCATTGCCGTCTTCAGAATAACTGACGCGAAAGGCTCCGATCTCTCCGACTTTCATCAGGTGGAACGGACCGGGAGCGTTGGCGCTACGTGCAGCCTCGTAAGCTTTGGGCGGGGTCGTGCCTAAGTACGCTTTCTCCGTGGTAACGTCGATCGCTACGAACTTACCATGCTCCGTCGCCTCGAACCGACTCTGATATTGCCGCTTGTAGATTTCTTCGCCCCTAGTGGCGATTTCATTGGGCGAAAATACCATTATCGCTGTCTCTCACCTGGCTGATAGTCCCGCGCGCGAGACGAGACCGTACCAATATTGTAGCCATTGGGGCAAATGATGAAATAGAAGACCTGTTTCCGACAAATGTGCGATGGCGCGGGCGTTGCCGCGCCTCTTCCGCCCATGATCACGCGTAGCTAGAAAGGCGCGGTAGATGAGCCATCCGCGCGACGGCTTTATTCCACACACGTAGTGCCGCTGGGCGGCGCGTGATGCCCGGTCGCGATGTCAAGCGGCCATTCACACGGGTTCGGGTATCATCTCGAAGCGCGGTTTCGGTACAATCTCTCCTGTCCGGCATGATCCTGCGGCACGCGTGAGAGTCTGCCCGGGGCCGCACACTCGAAATGGCAATCGAAATATCCGCGACTGCTGACAGCCCGGTGGCGGCGTCTGCCGCGCCCGCCTCGGAGCACCTCTCGTGGCGTCTCAAGCTGCTTTACGGTGCGCCAAACTTCGCGGGCGCAGCGCTGGTAATCCCGATCCTCATCAATATGCCGAAATTCTATGCCGACGTGGTGCTGGTGCCGCTCGGCTATCTGGCGATCGCGATTGCGGTCGCGCGATCGCTCGACGCTTGCAGTGACCCGGTGGTCGGATGGTTTTCCGATCGCACGCGGACGCGGCTTGGACGCCGCCGGCCCTATCTTCTGGTCGGGCCGCCGCTGTGCGGGATCGCCTTTTACCTGATGATGAGCCCGCCCGAGCACATGAGCGGCGAGGCGTCGGCTCTGTGGTTCGGCGCCACGTTTATTCTGTACTTCATTTTTCACACCGTTTATGTGCTGCCGCATTACGCGCTGGGGCCGGAGTTGACGCTCGACTACAACGAGCGATCGAGCCTGTTCGGCGTGCGCGAGGGATTCACGATTCTCGGAACGATCGTTGCCTCGGCCGCACCCGGAATCATGATGCGCATGCTGCACTGGAACGAGCGCGAAGTTTATCACTGCCTTGGTATCGCCTTCGCGCTGCTGCTCACCACGCTGTATTGGCTGCTCGCGTGGCGAGTGCGCGAGCGGCCTGAATTCGCCAAACGGGAATCGAACCCGCTGGTGCCGGGAGTGCGTCGCGCGCTGCGCAACCGGCCGTTCAGAATCCTGCTGGCGAGCTATATCGTGGGTTCCATAACCGGAGCGATTCCCGCGACGCTGTTGCCGTTCTTCAACGCGTACGTGATCGAGCCGAAGAGCCCGGCGCTGTGGCTATCAATCGAACTGCTCGGCTACTTCGGAATCGGCTTCCTGTGTCTCCCGCTATGGGTGGCCGCATCGAAGCGCTTCGGTAAACTCAACGCCTGGCTCGCAAGCTTTGTGCTTGGAATTTCGGGCGGCGCCGCGATGTTCTTTATTGGCAAGGGCGACACCGGCCTGCTGTTTCTCCTGATTAGCTGGGCCGGAATAGCATTTGGCGCGGGCCTGTTTCTTGGCCCCTCGATGCAGGCGGACGTGATCGATTACGACGAGTTGTATACCGGCCGCCGCAGCGAGGGTCAGTACACCGCGTTCTGGAGTATCCTGCCGAAGTTCGTCGCGATTCCAAGCGCGGCGGTGCCGATCGCAATTCTGGCTGGAATTGGCTACGTGCCCAACGCGGTGCAGACGCCCGAAGTAATTTTCGCGATCAAGGCGATCTTCGCGCTCGCGCCCGCGGTCTGCGGCGCGCTGTCCTTTCTGATCGCGTGGAAATATCCGATCACGGCGACGGTGCATCGCGCGATCCTGGAAGGTGTCGCACGTCATAATCGCGGCGAAAATGCGATTGATCCGCTGACCGGCGCCGAGGTGACGCCGCCGAGCGCGCGAATCGTAGACGAGAACGCCGGATGGTTTCTCGACTATTTCTCGCCGGGTGAGTTGCGGCGCTATCTCAAGAACGGCGCCGCCGCGCCGCAGCGCGATGTTTTCATCTCCGCCGGAGCGTCAATCGCGGTCGCGATCGGCGCCGCGGTGCTCGCACTTTCGCGAATCGGCGGCGCGCATTCGGATCCGGGAACGGTCGCCTCGCTGAGTATCGTGACGGCCGGATTCGCCTTTGCGATATTCCTGTTTCATATGCTGCGCGTCGGTCCCGCCCGCGAACTCGCTTCCGGCGCGATCGGCGCCGAGATTGTGCGCGCGCATCTTGGGGAAAGCCCGGCCGAAATTGAGCCGAAGCTTGCAACTATCGCCTGACGCGTTGAAGTGACTACTGCTAGGTCGCCGAGCGTTCGAGCGCGGCGGCGCGCGCGGCGCCGTAAAGCGCCGCGCTGTCATTCATGACAATTCTGACCGGAATCTTCTCCATCATCTCGCGCATCCGCCCCTTGGCGGTAAAGGCGGACATGAAGGCCGGACGCTTAAGCTCCGAGGCGATTTTGACCGCGATGCCGCCGCCGATAAAAATCCCCGCCGTCGCCATCATCCTGAGCGCGACGTTTCCCGCCTCCGCTCCGTAGATCGCGACAAACATTTTGAGCGCGGATTCGCAGAGCGGAGATTTATTCGCGAGCGCCGCCTGAGAGATCGCCGCGCTTGCGTCGCCAGAGGCCAAAGACTGCGCAAGCCAATCGGGCTCCTCGCCGCGCCCGCTATCGCGCAGGAACCGATAGATATTGAACAACCCGGGGCCGGAGAGCACGTGCTCGGTGCTCACGTGGCCGTACTCGGCGCGCAGATATTCAAGCAGCGCCGCCTGATCCGCGTTTGTGGGAGCGAAATCGGCGTGTCCGCCCTCGGTTGCGAACGGGCGATGAAGCTGGTCGTCAAAATACAGCCCCGCCTCGCCAAGTCCGGTGCCCGCGGAGACCACCGCCTGATTTCCGGACGGATCGGGATCGCCGCTATTCAGAACCAGAAAATCTTTTGCGTCGAGGGTTGCCAATCCGTAGGCGTTTGCCTGAAGGTCGTTGATTACCGAGGCGCGGCCAATCCCAATCTCGCGCGCCAGCGATGCCGCGTCGATCGCCCAGCCCGCATTCGGCATCTGCACCCGGCCCGAGCGGACCGGCCCCGCAACGCCGAAGCACGCCGCCTCGACCGGCGCGGCGCGATCGCGAGGTGCGGCAAGAAAATCATGGATGACGCTTTCGAGATTCGGATGATCGCGGGTTTGATAGACATGTTCGTGGACCTGCTTGACGCTGAGGCCCGCGACTTCGAACAGGCCGAGCCGCGCGTGCGTGCCACCGATATCTCCGGCCAGTATCATCCATCGACCATCCAATCGGCCATTCAGTCGACGTCTCGCCAGTAGCGGCCCTCGCGCTCCAGCAGATGATCCGCTTCCTTCGGCCCCCAGGTGCCGGAGCGATAGTTCGGAAAATCGCGCGGCGGCAGCGCCTTCCATACGTCCAGCACCGGCGTGATGACGCGCCATCCGGCCTCGACCATGTCGTCGCGCTGGAACAGAGTCGGGTCGCCAATCATGCAATCGAGCAGAAGCGTCTCGTATCCGGTCGAAGGCGCGGTGCCGAAGTAGTGCGAATACTGAAAATTCATGTCAACCGATCCAATCTTCACCGACGGGCCGGGAACCTTGGCGCTGAACCGCAGCGAGATTCCCTCGTCAGGCTGGATGCGCACGACCAGCATGTTCGCGGTCATCCGCTCCACGCCAGCCTCTTGGAACAGCAGCTTGGGCGCGCGCTTGAACTGGATTGTGATCTCGGTCGCCCGCTTCTGGAGCCGCTTTCCGGTGCGAATATAAAACGGGACTCCGGCCCATCGCCAGTTGTCGATATGCAGCTCCAGCGCGGCATAGGTTTCGACCTGCGAATCGGGATTGACGTGCGGCTCATGGCGATACGCCGGCACCGGATGGTTGTCTTCGGTGCCCGCATCGTATTGCCCCCGCACCGCCCGGGTCAGCACCTCTTCGGGCGAGGCGACCTGGATCGCGTGGAGCAGCTTGGCCTTCTCGTCGCGAACCGCCTCGGAGTCGAAGGATAGCGGCGGCTCCATGCCGGTCATCGAGACGAGCTGCATCATATGATTCGGCACCATGTCCCGCAGCGCGCCCGAGGTTTCGTAGTAGCCGCCGCGTTCCTCGACCCCCACCGTTTCGGCGGCGGTAATCTGAACGTGATCGATATAGCGGCGGTTCCAGATCGGCTCGAAGATGCCGTTGCCAAAGCGGAACACCAGCATATTCTGGACGGTTTCTTTTCCGAGATAATGATCGATGCGGTAGATCTGGTTTTCGGCGAGAACGCTTTTCACTTCGCGATTGAGCGCCTGCGCGGAATCGAGGTCGCGCCCGAATGGTTTTTCGATAATCACCCGCCGCCAGTGATTGCCCTCCTGCCGGCTCAGGCCGGCATCGCCGAGCTGCCGCACAATTTCGCCGAAGAACTGCGGCGCGGTCGCAAGATAGAACAGGTAATTTCCCGGCGTGTCCTGTTCCTTGTCGATTGCGCCGAGCTTGGCTTTGAGGCCGGCGAAGAGTTCAGGGTCCTGAAAATTTCCGCCGAAATAATAGAGACGCGAGACAAACGTCTTCCACAAATCGCGGTCAACTTTTTCAGTCGCATATTGGCTGACTTCGCCGCTTAACTGCTCGCGGAACGACTCGTCGGTGAAATTGTCGATGCTCACTCCCAGCACGGCGAACCGCTCGGGCATGAATTTGGTGCGCAGCAGGTTATAGATCGCGGGTATCAACTTGCGCTTGGTCAAATCGCCCGATGCGCCGAAGATTACTATCGTGCACGGGTCGCCCGGATGGGCGGTAACAAGCTGCTGTCCAACTTCCTGTTCTTCAACGGTCGCCATTCGGTTTGTCCTCTGGAGTGTGTGATACCGCGCAATCGAAGAAGCTCATTTGCCGCTCTTTTCGAGATGGCCGCCAAATTCATAGCGCATCGCGGAGAGTAGCTTGTCGGCGAAATCTCCATTGCCGCGCGAGCTGAACCGCTCGTAGAGCGCGGCGGTCAACACCTGTGCCGGAACACCTTCGTCGATCGCCGCATCGATGGTCCATCGTCCCTCGCCCGAGTCCGAGACGCGGCCGGCGAATTTTTTCAGCTCGCGATCCTGAAGCAGAGCCGACGCGGTCAGATCGAGCAGCCACGAGGCGATGACGCTGCCGCGGCGCCATACCTCGGAGATGTCGGTCAGATTGAAATCGTACTTGTACAGGTCGGGATTTCTGAGCGGCGTGGTTTCCGCGTCGATCGTCTCGCGCGTGTTTCCGATATTGGCGTGGCGCAGGATATTGAGCCCCTCCGCGTACGCCGCCATGATTCCGTACTCGATTCCGTTGTGCACCATCTTGACGAAATGGCCGGCGCCATTCGGCCCGCAGTGCAGATATCCATTTTCGGCGGTGCTGCCTTTCACCGCTTCGCGCCCTTCGGTTCGCGGCGCGCTATCGCGCGAGGGAGCAAGGGTGGCGAACAGCGGATCGAGATGCTTCACCACTCCCGCTTCCCCGCCGATCATCTGGCAGTAGCCGCGCTCCAGTCCCCACACGCCGCCACTGGTGCCGGAGTCGACGTAGTGCAGACCCTTCTGCGCCAGTATCTTTGCGCGCGCGATGTCGTCGATGTAGTACGAATTTCCGCCATCAACGATGATGTCGCCGCGCTCGAAGCGCTTGCCCAACTCCGACAAGGTCTGCTCGACCACCGCCGCCGGCACCATCATCCACGTGACCCGCGGCTTGTTGAGCTTGGCCGCGAAGTCATCATAGGATGATGCGCCGACTGCGCCTTCCTTCACCAGCGCCTGCACCGCTTCTTTGCTGACATCGTACACGACGCACTGATGGCCGCCGCGCAGCCATCGACGCACCATATTCGCTCCCATCCGGCCAAGCCCTATCATTCCCGTCTGCATCGTTATCTCCTTTGCTGGTCTGGTGCTTTGCTAAACGCCGCCGTAACGGTGTTGCACAGCGTGGCAAGATTGGCGCTCACCGGGCCGCTCAGATGCGCCCGCATCGCGCGCCGTCCGCGCTGCGCAAGCACCGCCAGGTCGCCACGCGCCTGCGCCGCCTTAACCACGCCGAAAGTGTAAGTTTGGCCGGGAACCGGCAAGTCGTCGGTATCATCGCAGGTAATTTGCAGGAACACGCCGCTGTTCGGTCCGCCTTTGTAAGCCTGTCCGGTCGAGTGCTGGAAGCGCGGACCAAAGCCGAGGCAGGTGGCGACTTTCCTGGCGTCGCGAACCGCGCGGCGCAGGTCCTGGAGAGCCTCCTCATGCGCGCGATTCATCTCGATGTACGCAAGAATCGCGAAGTAATCGCCGGGGCACAGGCGCGCCAGATGAGCACGCAGATAAGCTTCCGCGGTTTTATCCGCTCCGGCGGCATTGGCGATCTCAGAGCCGTTTCGCGGGTCGGCATATAATTTCAGGTCGCCGTCTTCGAGGATCGGCGTCTCGTGCGGCAGCGATCCTTTCTTCTCGTATTCGGTGGTAAGGTCGCGCGCGGCAATCTTGGCGGCTTCGACGTCGGGTTGATTGAAGGCATTGATCCCGATTATCGAACCGGCCACCGCGGTGGCGATCTCCCATCGATAAAATTCCTGCCCAATATCGTACTTGTCGGCGATTGCGATGCGCACCACCGGATGTCCGGCTTGCTCGAGCGCGGCAACCGCCGCGTCTTGCTTCGGATCCGCGCCATCGTCGAGCCTAAGGTAGGCGAACAGCCGATCCTTGCCGTAAACCTCGGGCGCGCCGAGCGGTTCGCGATCAACGGGGATCAGTCCCTTTCCGTTTTTGCCGGTGGATTCGGCGAGCAACTGCTCCAGCCACGCGCCTACGTCGAAAATCGGGGGCGATGCGACAATTGTCACCTTGTCGCGGCCGCCGTTTGCGAGCGTACCCATGATCGCGCCCAGCATCGCACCGGGATTTTCGCTCACCGGCACGCTCGGGCGGCATGAATGCACCATCAACTCGACATTGTCGAGGAATTTCGCGACGTCGATGCCTGCGATCGCCGCCGGCACCATCCCAAAGTCCGACAGCGCCGAATAGCGGCCGCCGATTGTCGGCACGCCATAAAATGTGCGGCGGAAACCGTCGCCCTTTGCGATTTGATCCATCCGCGACCCGGGATCGGTAATCGCGATGAAATGTTTTGGCGCCTCGTCGCCAAGGACGGAGCGCGCGCGATCCATGAAATATTGCTTGAAAATGTTCGGCTCGAGCGTGCTGCCGGATTTGCTCGAGACGATGAACAGCGTCTTCGCCAGATCGATCTTGCCCTCGGTCCTTCTGATCTGTTCGGGATCGGTCGAATCGAGAATTCGA
Organism: Candidatus Binataceae bacterium; assembly: GCA_030041155.1. Classification (GTDB taxonomy): domain Bacteria; phylum Desulfobacterota; class Binatia; order Binatales; family Binataceae; genus JBARDN01. Next base: position 9,908 of record JASHOJ010000213.1, read on the forward strand.
AGCTGCGGAGAGCCCGGCGTCTTGCCGAACGTCAGCGCCATCACCTCGGGGCACAGGCTCGACCCGCCCATCCCGAGCAGTAACGCGTCGCTGAAACCGCCGTTGCGGGCATCCGCCGCAACCTCCTTCAGATGCGCACAGTGCGCGAGCTGATCGTCGGTCACGGAGAGCCATCCCAGCCAGTGACTCTCGTCGGTGCCGGTCCACAGGGAAACGTCGCCCGACCACAGCCGCTGAACCTTGCGATTCTTCTGCCAATCGTCGACGGCCGCTTTCACCTTCGCGTCCAGATCGGCGGGCAAGCTCGCGCTCTGGCGATCGATGAGCGACTTGAGCTCGGCCTTGCGTCCCTTCTCGACCACCGCCAGCAGCTTGTCGAACGCCTCCGCGAACAACGCGACCCCCTCCTCCACGAGCTGATCGGTAATCTCCTTCATCGAGATGCCGCACTTCTCGAGCGACCGCATCGTCTCGTGCGCTTCCTCGAGATCCGCTTCCAGGCTGGCGCGCGGAGAACCGTGATCGCGGAACGCATCCATCGTGGCGGGCGGCATCGTGTTAACCGTATCGGGACCGATCAACTCCTCCACGTAAAGAACGTCGCTATACTTCGGGTTCTTGGTGCTAGTGCTCGCCCACAAGAGCCGCTGAGTCTGCGCGCCTTTTGCGGCGAGCGGCTGCCACTCCTCGGATGCGATGAGCGCCTTGTAATGCTGATACGCCATCTTGGCGTTCGCGATCGCGACTTTGCCCAAGAGCGATTCCAGTTGCGCGCGGCGCGCGGGATCCCGCTCGCTTTCGATTCGCTTGGAGATGAGCGAGTCCGCAAGTGTATCGATCCTGCTGACGAAGAAGCTCGCGACGCTGGAGATCCTCGACACGTCGCCGCCCTGCTTTGCATGCGCCGCCAGGCCCTTCAGGTATGCGTCGGCAACGGCCTCATAGGCGGCTTGCGCAAACAGCAGCGTGACGTTGACGTTCACGCCCTCGCCGATAAGCTGCTCGATTGCGGGAACGCCGGCCTTGGTTCCCGGAACCTTGATCAGCACATTCGGCCGGTTGACTGTCTTCCACAGCCGCCGCGCCTCGTTGACAGTGGCGCGAGTGTCGTTTGCGAGATATGGCGAGACCTCAAGGCTGACAAAGCCGTCGCGCCGCCGAGTTGAGTCGTACACCGGGCGCAGCACGTCGGCCGCATCCTGAATGTCCTTGATTGCGATCGATTCGTAGAGCGCCATCGGCTCGCGATCGCCGCTCTTCTCGATTTCGCTCAGCGCGGACGCATAGTCGGTGCTGCCGGCAATTGCTTTTTCGAAAATCGATGGATTCGAGGTGACGCCGCGCAGCCCGTCGACGTCGACCATCCGCTTGAGCTCGCCGCTGGCTATCAGGCTGCGCCGGATATAGTCGAGCCACACCGATTGCCCGAAATTCTCAAGCGCTTTCAGCGGATTGACGCTTGCGCCGCGGCCGGCATCGGATGACTTAGCTGATTTCTGAGCCCCCCGATTAGCGCTGGATGATGCCTTCTTTGAAGCGGATGGCGCGGATTTTTCACTTTCTTTTTTTGGCACGATCGATGACCCCGGTTCGGATTGTTTCGCAAGCTTATCATTAGGAGAAACGGCGGGTAGATTCCTCGCCCGTCATCTCCGAATCATCTACCCATTATAATACGACCACATCATTCGTGGTCGAAGAATCGAACTAGTTCGAGCTATCCGAGGAGGTTCCGGATAGTGCAGAAGAAAGCCCGGAAAAGCGCTCGATCGCGCGCGCGATTCCGCATGCCACCAGCTCCCGAGCGCCGAAAATTACCGCCGAGCTCCGGCTGCGGCTAATCGCCGTGTAAAGAATCTCGCGCGAAAGAATCGGCATGTCACGCTCCGGCAGGATGAGCGCGATACGCTCGAACTCCGACCCCTGCGCTTTGTGCACCGTCATCGCATAGCACAGCGCGATCGCGTCGCCGAGTATTGCCGGCTCGAACGCCAGATATCCGCCGCCGCGCTCGAATACCGCGGCAAGCCGGCGCGCGCCACCGCGCTCGGACACGTTCACCAGCACGCCCTGGTCGCCATTGAACAGCGAATGCTCGTAGTCGTTGCGCAACATCATTATCGGTTCGCCGGCCAGGATCGCGCGCCCGCGCGCTGCCGACAAAGCAGCAGACGACGCGCGCGCGATCGCGTGACGATGAATCCGCATGTTTATCTGGTCAGCGCCCGCAGGGCCAACGCGAGTGACGCAGAGAATTCGCGCATGCGCGAGCGCGGCCACCAGCCGCCCGATTGATTCGCAATCCCTCGCTCGCACCGCGCCCTGTTCGAGATCATAGACGGTCGCGGCGAGCGCCTGAAATTCCTCACTTGCAAACGGCTCGACCATATAGCGGTCGACAAGCTCATCCAGGGCTTTCCGATCGCCTTCGAGATGCTCGACGCCGCTGAACTCCAGCTCCGCCACCGCTTTCACCCGGCGCACCGGGCTGTCATTGGCAGCCAGCAGATCGGTTCGGCCTTGATTGATCCATTGCGCGGTCTCGCGAATCGCCGCGCCCGCCTTGTCGCCTCCGCTGGACCGATAATTCTCACTCAGGATCGCGCAGTAAGGCGGAGGCGAAACATCCTGCGCATCGGGAACCAGGTCGCTCAGCACGGCTCCCGCCGCAATTGAGGGGAGCTGATGCGCATCGCCAAGCAGGATGAGTTTTGCGCCGTCAGCGAGCGCCGCCGCCAGGCGATCCATCAACGCAAGATCGAGCATCGAAGCTTCGTCGACAATCACCACGCGCTCCGCAAGCGGATTTGCGCGGCCGTGATGAAATGTTCCTCGCCTCGACGAGAATCCGAGCACGCGATGCAGGGTTGCGTCGGCTGGGGGATGCGCGCGCAGAGCTTCGTCAATTATTCCGCGGCCGGGGATGTTCGCGAGCGCGCGCGCGATCGATTCGCCGATACGGTTAGCCGCCTTTCCGGTCGGAGCGGCCAGCGCAATGTCCTGGGCGCCGATTCCCAGCCGCGCCAGCACTCGGACGATCGCCGCGACGATCGAGGTTTTCCCGGTGCCCGGCCCGCCAGAGATCACGGTGAAGCGGAAATTGATCGCCAATTCGACCGCGCGCCGCTGCTCGGGCGACAGGTCGATTTTTCGGCCGGCGATCTCGGGCGGATTCGCAAACACCTCCGCGAGCGCCTTGCGGATCAGCTTCGCATCCGCGATCGGGCGCTGGTCGGATAGCATTCGATTCAAGACTTGGGCCAGCCGCGACTCAGCCGCATGGATCTTTTGATGATAAAGATACGGGTCGAGATAAAGCAGCGGTTTGCGGGCGCCTGGTTCCCGACCGATAACCAGCTCGGCGCTTCCATTCTTCAGAATCGCCGCGATATCGCCGGCAAGTTGCTCTCGAATCGCACCGTCCTCAGGCGCCGGAAATAGCGCTTGCAGCTTCTCGCGCATCGGCGCGGCCGCCAAGGCTCCCGTCACTGGAAAACGCGTGCTTCCCTGCTCAAGAGCAGCAAGCGAGATGACAATCAGCACAATCAGGGCGAAGAACTGATCGACATCGAGCGCTGGCGCAAGCGAGGCAATCTCCGCGGCCAGATGCACCGCCGAGGGGTCGAGTCCAAGATCGGCGGTCGCGGCTCGCAAGCGATCGAAACGATAATGATGCGCGTCCGCGCGGCCGGTCTCGCGCTTAAGGCGGTTCCACGCAGAATCCATCCCGAGCCGCGAATAATCGACGCTCATCGGCCCGCCACCCTGGCGATCGATGACCCGAGTTCCCGTTCGCTGCGCAGCACCTCAGTCCACGACGGCCGATGAAAGTGGACTGCGCGAGTACCGCCTCCTTGCGCGCTCACCCCGCGAATAAACACGTAAAGCAGGCCGCCGAACCGCGTCTCGTAGTCGCTCTCATCGCGAATTCGCAGCAAACGCAGAACGCCGGCGGTATAAATCCGAGCCTGGACCGCGTAATGCGCGAGTGTGTGCGCGGCCGTCGCGGCGGGATCGTAAGACTCTAGTGAATCGCTCTTCCAATCGGCGAAATAGGTCCGTCCAAGATACTTGAACACGAAATCGACAAATCCAACGTAGACGCCTCGTTCAAGACGCCATCGGCCATCGTAAGACTTGCCCTCGCCTCCGAGCTTCGGGTGCGACGCTTCAGGAATCGGAAAAGTGAATTCCATTTCGCGCGAAGACTCGCAGGCAGCGAGCGCGGGTATCGTGATGGTTCCCGCCGCAATCGGCGAACGCATCGTGTTGAACACGATTTCTGGCGCGCGGTCCATCCATCGGGCGCCATCTGAAATGCGATAGCGGCGGATCGACGTGGCAATCAGATCGTGAACCTCGGGCCGGCTCTTCCATTCCTCCAGGTTGCGCGCGGCGGCAAGCACGGGCAAATCGATCCGCTCTATAAGCTCGTGCAGGAAGATTCCGACCGTTGCGCCGCCTGGCAGATCCGCCGCCTGCGCCGCGTCGAGATCACGCTTGAACTCCGGCGGCTCCACTTCACCAGCCGCGTTAGCGAGACGACGGTTAATCGACGTGTAGGAGCGAGTCTCAAGCGCGGCGCTCTTGCGCCCGACCGTATCGAGCGCGCGCTCAAGCGCGCTGCCATCGGGATCCTCCGTATCGAGCAGCTTGGCAGGTGGATTCCAGCTCGCAAGCTCGCTGACACTGGCGCCACCGCGCTCGGCTTCGGACCGCCAGGTAGTTCCTTCGATTTGCGCCAGCTCCTTCCACTCAGTCGGCAATGGATTCTGCGAAAATATCGTTTTCAAGCGATCGTTTAGATGCCGATAGCACCCCCTAAGCTCCTTCAGCAGACATCCGTCCGGCAGCAGCGGCAGAAACAGTTTCGCCCGCGCGCGGGTCATCGCGACATACAAGAGCCGCCGCTCTTCGGCGATAGTCTCCGATTGAATTCGGTCCTTAACCGACGACTGGGCGATCGATCCGAGCGCCAACTGCCGCGCCTCTTCATCGTCGTGGAATACCTCGATCAAGTCGGGCATCATCATCTTGGCAAAGCCGCCGAATAGCGCGACCACGTCGCCCTCAAGACCCTTGACCGCGTGCAGGGTCGAAATCTGAACCGCGTCGTCCGATGTCTCGAGACGCTGAACGCCTGAGTTGCGACCCGGCGGCCCAGTCCTGCCGAGTATCCACGATTCGAGCCGCTCGATGATCTGATCGAGATCGAGGTTATTAATGCTCGCCTCCTCGAGCAGGAGTTCGCAAATCTGCTCGTAGTTGGAGAGCGCGCGGCGGCTCGCTCCCAGGAGCAGTTCGCGCGCCGCGAGACCGCTTTGGTAGAGCATGGAATCGAACAAACTGGCGAATTTCTCGTTCAACGCCATCTCACGCCACGCGAACAGCCGCCTCATCAGCGAATGCATCGCGGGAAGATCGGATCGCGGAAGATCGCCGAGCGCCACGCCGAAAAAAGGCGTGCCCCAAGCCTTCAAACGTCGAGACCGAGCGCCGGGATCCCCGATCGCGCGCAACACCGAGATGACGTCATCAGCTTCGTCGCTGGCGAACAGCCCCTCCTGACGATAGAAGGCGGTCGGCACTCCGGCTTCGCGCAGATAGCGTCCGATCTCCTCGCTCTCGGCGCGGGTTCGCGTGAGTACGCGCACGCCGCTCGGCATAACGATGCGCGGCTTGGCGCCGGCGTCGGAAATCTCGATCTGATAATGCGGATCATAGAGGAGCTGACGCAGCGACGCGGCGATCTTTCTTCCCATCGCTTCGCGATAGCGGGTTGCCGATAGCTTGCGGTCCGAATCGAGCCTGAGAAGCGTAAGCGGCGCGACGACGGCTCCCGATTCCGACCTGGCGCACAGCTCGATGCGGCCCGCCTGGAGCGGAACCGCGCCTGCTATCTCCGCGCCGAAATTCGTCTCCGCGTTCGCGCCCAGCAGCAGAGAGTTGATGGCCGTGAGCATCGGCTCGGTGGAGCGGAAGTTCTTATCGAGCTCGACCAGCTTGGCATTATGCGTCTTCAGCAGTTCGCGCCGCGCCTTGCAGTAGGTGATTACATCGGCGCCGCGAAACGAATAGATGGCCTGCTTTGGATCTCCTATGACGTAAAGAATATTGGGGTCGCCCGCCTCGCCGCCAAGAAACAGCCGATGAAAAATCTGCCACTGGATGTCATCGGTATCTTGGAACTCGTCGATTAGCGCAAAGTGAAAGTGGGCGCGCAGCGCTCGCACCAGATCCCGGCCGCCGCTGTCCAACATCGCTTTACGAAGCCACGCCAGCATGTCGTCGTAGTCGAGCACACCGCGCGCGCGCTTGTCTCGAAATAGCCGTTTCTCGACCGGATCGAGGAACACATCCGCGATCCGCGGCTCCAGTCCGACGGTGAGCGCGAGCTGCTTGAGCGCGCGTACACATTGCGCCGTCTGACTGGAAAAGCCTTTAGCCGCCCCGCCGTTCTTGCCGATGGCTTCGATCAGATGATTCAGATCTTCGCTCTTAGAAAGAAGCTCCCGCAGCCCCCACAGGTCGCCACCAGCTTGCTCGATAGCGCTTGCGACCATGTCCAGCGCGCCGATCGCCTTCTTGCGCGCGGATGCGCTGATTGCGGCACGGGCGAGTTCATTCCTGATCCGTGCCGGATCGAAATCATTCCGCAGCGCGTCACATGCGGGCGCGATGCGCTCAGCCGCGCCGCTTTCGAGATAACGGTACCGATGCGCATCATAAAGGAACGTCTCCAGCCGGTCGGCATCGTAGCGCCCTGTCTCGAGCCACTCGGCGAGCAGGCGACTGGTCCATTCGCCTTCGGCAAGACTATCGCGCATTTCGGCGCGGAACGCGTCGTGGAACGCGCTTTTTCCGTCGACTACTTCGACGCCGAATTTTATTCCGCTCAGGAACGCCAGCTCGGTGAGCATCCGCTGACAGAAGCTGTGGATGGTGTAAATCGCGGCGCGATCGAAGCCGAACAAGGCCGCGCGGAGCTTCTGCCGATCCTCGTCCGACAGTGTTTTGCGCTGCGAGCCGGCATTAGCAGGAATTTTTCCCGACAGCGCGTCTTCGATTGCGGTGCGGATGCGCGCCCGCAATTCATCAGTGGCTTTTTCCGTGTACGTGACCGCAAGAATCTGGTCGACGGCGGCGCCGCCGATCAGCAGGTCCACAAACAGATGCGCGATGGTAAAAGTTTTTCCGGTGCCGGCGCTCGCTTCGATTACCGCGTGGCGCGAGCAATCAATTCGGTCGAGGATCGCGGGACGGAAATAATCGCTCGCCGGCATCTTAGGATTTGTCCTTGCTCGGTTCGAGCACCGCCTCGATTGGAGCAAAGCGAAGCTTCAGAATCTCGCGCATCCGGTCTTCGGAGGGCGGCGCGTAGCTGCGCGCGTTAGGTATCGGACCGTAATCCGATTGGCAATGCGCATACGGGCTGGAAGCGATGCTCTCGACCGTCCATGTCAGATCGCGCTCGTTTTCCGCCTTCGACATCTCCTTGTGGACCGCTTGCGCCGCTTCGATCGGAAAAAAATAATCGTGACTCTGCCAGAGAATCTCCACCACGATCGCGGCAAGATATGCGCGCGCAGCATCCGGCGAGGGCGGCACGAAATCCTTATGCCAGAGCGGCGACTTCCGGTCTTTACCCTCGGTACCGATCACGATTGCGTGAAAGCTCGGCGCGTCGAAGACGTCAGCCGCCGAAAGCACGATTGCGTTAAGGTACAGCTCTAGAAAATCGCGAGCGGCGGGCACGGTGCGAACGATACAGCGGCATCCAATGTCGAGGCCGGGCGCTAGATACCCCAGCGATCCATGCAGGCTCACGGTCTTGAACTGATTGCCGGCGGGCGAATCGGGAATCGGAACGTGCAGCCTAAGCGGCGGCAGCACGATGTCGCTCGGATTCGAATTCTCCGCGTGTCCGATACGGACGACTTTC
>JASHOJ010000214.1 GCA_030041155.1 Candidatus Binataceae bacterium
CCAGGATGCAAGATTATCTGCACGCTGCGTGATCCGGTCCAACGCGCATGGTCGCACTATCGGATGCTGCGCAATATCGCGGCGGCCAAGGTCAGCTTCGAAGAGGCTCTATCGGCTAATCCTTTCGTCGCGGAGGGCAGCCGCTACCCCTATCATCTCGCGCAATGGATTCAGCATTTCGGCCGCGAGAACGTGCTGATCACGTTTTACGATCGCTTGCGCGACGATCCCGCCGGATATCTAGACGAGATTTGCGATTTCCTGGGAATCGAGCGGATAAACATCTCGAAGATGAGCTTTACCGCGAAAGCGATCAATTCAGTGGATCGTCCCGCGCGCAACCGGCGGCGGGCGCGGCGCGCAAACAAGCTGCTCAATCGCCTGCGGCTCAGGCGCGCCTATCGCATGATCGATTTTCTGGAGCGCTCCGGGTTCATGCGCTTTGCATTTGGCGGCGGTCCGCCGTTCGAACCGCTGGACAGGTGCGTCGAGGCGCGGGTTCGGGAGCTGTTTCGTCCCGAGGTGGTTGCGCTGGAGGACATGATCGAGAGGGATCTGTCCGGATGGAAAGCGCAGGCGCGCGCAGGGCGCCGCTTGACAAGTTCCTAATCTCGGGGGCGCACGGAGACGAATCGATTGCCGCGCTCGTAAAAGCGCCACGGTTTCGATACCCACGCGCCGGCATAATCGATATTGATGCGTGCCGAGCAGCCAATCCTGCCGTGTGCGCCGTCCTCAAGGAACAGCGTGTCCCCGCACAGATCGCATCCATAGTGCGCGCCCGTGATCGCCATCGCCTGCGCGAGCTTTCCCGGTCCATTGGTGAGATCGCGCGAGCCTTGTGGCTTGCGCCGCCGCCGCGCCATCAGGTCGATTCCGCGCATCGGCTCGAGCGCGCGAATAAGCACCGCGTGCGGCGCGCCTTCCTCCGCGACCACCAGGTTCAGGGCCCACGAGCTTCCGTAAAGGCGAAAGATGTAGGCGAATCCGGGCGGCCCGAACATCGCGGCGGTTCGGCGAGTGAGCCCGCGCGAGCTGTGCGCGGCCAGGTCCGCCGGCCCGCGGTAAGCCTCGGCCTCGACAATTCGTCCCGCCGTTTCGCCGTCGGGCGTGCGATGCACCAATATCTTTCCGATCGCGTCGCGAGCGACCATCAGCACGGGGCGCGCGTAAAACTCGCGTCCGAGACGCTTGCCGCGTGCAGTCTCAGGCGAAATCGGGCGGCCGGACGTGGAGCATGAAAACAACCGCTGATGGTCAGGCTTGTTCATACGCTGGCGCTCAGGATATGGATCGCGTCGTTCGGCGTTTCATCCATGGGCGAAAGCCGATAATAATTAATCGACGCCCTGCGTGCGTCCAGTGCAGATGGCGAAAGTTGAACAGTTGCGTCCGCGGGAGCGGCCCGGCCTTCTCGCATCGCCCGCCGAGGTCATGCTGCGCGGCGAAAATCTGACCAAGGTTTACGGCGGACGCGCGGTGGTCGACGATGTAGCCGTGCACGTGAATCCTGGCGAGGTGGTCGGCATGCTGGGGCCGAACGGCGCCGGCAAGACGACTACCTTCTACATGCTGGTCGGATTGGTCAAGCCGGAACGCGGACGCGTGATGCTTGGGGAAGAGGAAATCACCGCGTTGCCGCTCTATCAGCGCGCGCGGCGGGGAATCAGCTATCTGCCGCAGGAGCCCTCGGTGTTCCGCAAGCTGACCGTCGAGCAAAACCTGCTGGCGGTGCTCGAAACTCTTCCGCTTACTCAGGAGGAACGCGAGAGCCGCCTGCAGTCGCTGCTCGATGAACTCGATATCGCGCGGCTCAGAAAGGCGAAAGCGGGTGTGCTTTCGGGCGGCGAGCGGCGCAAAGTCGAGATCACGCGTGCGCTGGTCCTGAATCCATCTTTCTTATGCCTGGATGAGCCTTTCGCGGGAATCGATCCTATAACAGTGGTTGAGATTCAGCGGATAATCTCCTACCTGCGCGAGCGCGGAATCGGGGTTCTGATGTCGGATCACAATGTGCACGCGGCGCTCTCGATTATCGATCGCGCCTACGTGATCCATGGCGGAAAGATTCTGATCGAAGGGGCCTCTGACGCGATAGTTGCGAGCGAGCAGGTTCGCCAGGTGTTCCTGGGCGAACGCTTCAAGCTTGCGGAATGAAACGGCTCCGCGGCGTCTCACCAGCGGCGAAAATCAGGGATATGGAGGGTAGGGCGGACCGTAGCCGAGGCCTGGAGACGGCGGATAAGTAGGATAACCGTAGCCGCCATAATTGCCGAAACCGGTACCGAAGCCGCCAACGTTGCCGCCCATGAATCCACCGCTTCCGCCGCCGAACGATCCGCCGAAAAAGCCGAGCATCGGAAGCAGCGACATCAGGCCGCCTGAGCTCTGCGATTGATAGGCCTGGTAACCGCCGTACGGATTCTGCGCCGACCTCTCATACTGCTGCTCGGTGCCGACTCCGGGCTCGTTGTAAGTGCTGGAGCTGGATGTGCTTCCCGAAGCGCTTTCAGATGATGGCTCGGCGGACGCGCTGCTGGCGAGGTCCGGCTCGACTTTGATTCGATTATCGACCGTCACGCTCGAATCGTTCATGTAGCGCTGCGCCTTGGCGATCGCGTCTCTACTGCCGTAGTCGGTCGCGACATAACCGAACAGAATCACCTGACGCTGCCCGCTGGGATTCGAGAGCACCTGCGCGCCGACCAGCGGCAAGCGATGATTCCTGAGATAGTCGGTAAGATCTTTGCTCTGCGCGGTGTCGACGGTCGCGTCCTGGAGCGGCGCGGGACGCACGTACGAGCGCGGATTTGGTCCGGAGGCAAATCCGCCCCCGGCCGGCGAATTAAACCCGTTTCCGATCGGTGACGAGGGTGATGACGAATTGCCGAGCGAAGGCTGCATGCAGGAGGCAAGCGCCAAGGCGAGCGTCACAAACAAAACCGAATAGACGATCCGACGCATCAGGATAGATTATATGCCCGTACCTGATTGCTAACAATTGTGGCATTCTCGGCGGCGGCGCGTATGGCGAAAAACCGTTGCTTCAGCTTAAGAATTTGATGTCGATCAGAAAGTCGCGGACCAGTTGGTTGAAGACCGCCGCGTGTTCGAAATAAATCGAGTGTCCGCAGTGCGGTACGCTGGCAAATCTCCCGTTTGGCAGCCACCTGGCCAGCGTCTCGACCATCGCGGCCGGAATCAGCGCGTCGTCCTGTCCGGCAAGGCACAGGATCGGCATCGTAAGGCGCTTGTGCGCCTGCTCCAGATCATAGCGGGTGGCGCCGAGACGGGTGGTCGCGTCGGCGGGAGGTCGCGCACCCAGGATCAGCAGCGAATCATACAAAAAGGCGAGTTCGCGATGGCGCACGAAGAAATCGGTCGCATAGGTGGGTAGCGATCCGATTTTGGGTGTGTCGCTGCGCACCGGCGTCGAGCCGCGTGGAAACTTCATTTCCGGGGTAAAGATTCCGCCCGGCGTGTCCGCCATCACCATCGCGGCCACCCGCTCGGGATGCTCGAGCGCGTATCCGACGATCGTCCATCCGCCCATCGATTGCCCGACCAGGACGACGCGCTCGATCTTCAGGTGATCGAGCAGACGCGCCAGGTCGCTCGCGTGCGCCTGATTGAACAGGCCGTCGGGATCCGGCGACATTCCGAAGCTGCGCTGATCGAGCGTGATACACTCGTACCATCGCATAAAGTACGGAACCTGCTGCCACCATGAGAGATGGTTCCCGCCAAGCCCGTGCAGGAAGACGATCGCGGGGCCGATACCGACGCGCTCGTAATGGAGCGAGAATTTTCCGATTTCGAGCCGGCCGGGAATAATCTGATGCGAGTGGGTGTTGTCGGTTGCCATCACTAGTGATTCTAACATCGCGAACCGCGCGCGCGAAAACCTGCGCTCGCGCTGGTACTGCAGCCGCGGATGCACCGCGGCGGTGAACGCGCCGCGTATACGCTCGCGATGCTGCGCAAGTCCTGATGCCGCGGAGTCTGTCGCGCGCTCGAATTCGCCGTGCGCGCCGAAATCGAAGAATTGCGCAAATCGCGTCCGGCGAACTCATGTCCCGCGAAGATTCGGAGCCTCGCGCCGTCAATTTGCGCCGGATAGTCGATTCCCGCGGCCGCCGCTTCGGCCGCGAATGACCAGCAATCATTGGGGTCAATCGGATCCCATGTATAGGCGCGTCGATTCGGATCCCACATGCGCAAGGTCGCGAACCAGATTACCTTTCGGTAATTGGCGTCCGGGTAATAGATCGCGCGGACCGGGCTATCTTTGCCGCAGACGCGCGAGAGATAGGAATAAAGCCGAAAAAGAGAATCGCGAGTCGGCCGCCCGTCGCCGCCGATCTTAACGTCGGGAATCCTCCTGCGCCGGACCTGCCCGAAGTTGGTTTGATAACGGCCGTACTCG
>JASHOJ010000025.1 GCA_030041155.1 Candidatus Binataceae bacterium
ACTCTTGATCGAAACTATTTTCTCGCTCGACGGCCTCGGGCGTTTGAGTTTCGAAAGCGTGCTCAACCGCGACTATCCCGTAGTCTTCGCCAATCTCTATATTTTTGCGCTGGTCGGGCTCGTCGTGAACCTGATTTCCGACCTCACTTATACCTGGATCGATCCCCGCATCGACTTCGAAACGCGGGAGGTGTGAGGTGGACGTCAAGGCTCTTCCCAAAAACGTCGACGACGTGATCGAGCCAGAAATTCCCGAAGAGCTTAGACCCGATGCCGAGCCGGCCGGTCCGATAGGTCTGACCGCGCCGCCGCGCGGCTTCGAATTCTCACCGCTCAATACGCGCCGGTGGCGCAACTTCAAGGCCAACAAGCGCGGTTTATGGTCATTGTGGATTTTTCTTGTACTGTTTTTGGCCTCGCTGTGCGCCGAGTTCATCGCCAACGACCGGCCGCTGTTTATTCACTTCGACGGCAAGAGCTTCTTCCCCGTTTTCATTACCTATCCCGATACCGACTTCGGCGACGATCTCGGCACCGCCGCCGATTACCGCGATCCGCATTTGCAGAGTTTTCTCAAAGACCACAATGCCATCGAAATCTGGACGCCGATCCGTTTCTCCTACAGCACCATCAACGACCGTCCGCCATCGGCGTTTCCATCCAAGCCGACCTGGCTTCTTAACGCCGCGGATTGCGATTTCGCCGCCAAGAACGGCTACTCGAAATGCGGCACGCTCGAATACAACTGGCTCGGCACCGACGATCAGGGCCGCGATGTGCTGGCGCGCCTGATCTACGACTTCCGCATATCGGTGCTGTTCGGTCTCATTCTCACCATCGTATCGTCCATCATCGGCATCGCGGCCGGCGCGGTGCAGGGCTATTTCGGCGGCTGGACAGATCTTTTGTTCCAGCGGTTCATTGAAATCTGGACCTCGGTGCCGGAGCTTTATCTGCTGCTGATTATTTCTTCGGTGCTGGCGCCCGGCTTCTTCATTCTGCTCGGCATCCTGCTGCTGTTCTCCTGGGTGCGGCTGGTCGGCCTCGTTCGCGCCGAATTCCTGCGCGGCCGCAATTTCGAGTATATCCAGGCGGCGCGCGCACTCGGCGTGTCGAACGCAGTCATCATGTTCCGCCATCTGTTGCCCAATGCGATGGTGGCGACCATGACGTTCCTGCCGTTCATCATGTCGTCGTCGGTGATGACGCTCACCGCGCTCGACTTCCTCGGCTTCGGCCTGCCGCCCGGCTCGCCGTCGCTCGGCGAGCTGCTGTCGCAGGGCAAGGCGAACGTGCAGGCGCCATGGCTGGGGCTGACCGGTTTCTTTGCCGTCGCCGTCATGCTCTCGCTTCTCATCTTCATCGGCGAGGCGGTGCGCGACGCCTTCGATCCAAGAAAGACCTTCGCATGAGCGAAGAGACCTGCCTTTCCGTCCGCGATCTGTCGATCGCCTTTCGCTCCGGCGGACATGAGACGCTCGCCGTCGATCGTATATCGTTCGACATCGTCAAGGGCGAATGTATGGCGTTGGTCGGCGAATCCGGCTCCGGCAAGTCGGTGACCGCGCTGTCGATCTTGCGGCTCCTGCCCTATCCGGCGGCGCATCATCCGTCGGGATCGATCCAGTTCGGCGGCAAAGATCTTCTGAAGCTGAACGAGAAGCAAATGCGGGCGGTTCGCGGCGACGACATCAGCATCGTGTTTCAGGAGCCGATGACCTCGCTCAATCCGCTGCACACGATCGAGAAACAGATCGGCGAGATTCTGCTCCTGCATCGCGGCCTGACCGGCGCGGCGGCGCGCGCGCGTACGCTCGAAGTGCTCACCCAGGTCGGTATTCCCGACCCGGAGGCCCGGCTTAAGAGCTATCCGCACCAATTGTCGGGCGGTCAGCGCCAGCGCGTGATGATCGCCATGGCGCTCGCCAACGAGCCCGACCTGCTCATCGCCGACGAACCGACCACCGCGCTCGACGTCACCGTACAGGCGCGGATCATCGCACTGCTGAAGGAACTTCAGGACCGCCTCAATATGTCGCTTCTTTTCATCACGCACGATCTCGGCATTGTGCGCAAGATCGCGCAGCGGGTCTGCGTGATGAAAGATGGCAAGATTGTCGAAAAGGGCACCGTGGAAAACATCTTCAATGCTCCGCAGCATCCCTATACGCGCGCGCTGCTCAACGCCGAGCCTCGGCCCGACCCGGCGCCGCCGCAGCCCAACGCGCCGATGATGCTGGAGACCAAAGAGCTCAAAGTCTGGTTTCCGATTACCCGCGGTTTCATGCGCAAAGTGGTCGGTTACGTCAAAGCCTGCGACGGGTTGACGATCGAACTTCGCAAGGGCGAGACTCTCGGCGTCGTCGGCGAATCCGGCTCCGGCAAATCGACGCTGGGACGCGCAATCCTGCGGCTGATTTCCTCGGATGGGCCGATTGCGTTCATGGGCAACGATCTCCAAGGCCTCAAATTCAAGGAGATGCGCCCGTACCGCCGCAACATGCAGATCGTGTTTCAGGACCCCTACGGCTCGCTTTCGCCGCGTATGTCGGTCGCGGATATCATCAAGGAAGGGTTGAGAGTTCATCATCCGGACATGTCCGAACGTGACCGCGACGCCCGCGTGATCCAGGCGCTATGCGACGTCGGGCTCAATCCCGACACGCGCTTCCGCTTTCCCCACGAGTTCTCCGGCGGCCAGCGCCAGCGTATTGCGATAGCGCGCGCGCTCGTGCTGGAGCCGAGCTTTATCGTGCTCGACGAGCCGACCAGCGCGCTCGACATGCTGATCCAGGCGCAGATGGTCGATCTCCTGCGCGATTTGCAGAAGCGGCACAATCTCACTTATCTGTTCATCTCGCACGATTTGCGGGTCGTGGCGGCGCTGGCGAGCCGGCTGTTGGTGATGCGGCACGGCCAGGTGGTCGAATCCGGCGATGCCGCCGAATTGTTCCGTAATCCCAAGACCGACTATACCCGCGCGCTGTTCGCCGCCGCGTTCAACCTCGAGACCGCGCCCGAAGGCGTCGTCGCGCAATAGCGAGCGAGCGCCGAGATGACGCGCGCCGGAAGGCTCCGGAAAATGTCGCTGACCGACGTCGGGGCTATTGGATTAGTGTCGTTGTGAGGGAGCAGGGGTCAGGACTGACTACGGTGACTTTGCCTCAGACCTTGCAATTGTATGGTTCATATGATTCAACCAGCCGATGAATTTTGA
>JASHOJ010000215.1 GCA_030041155.1 Candidatus Binataceae bacterium
GATGGCAAGGAAATTTCGGGCAAGAAAGTTGTCGACGCGCTGATGAATCGGACGCTGACCACGATGCTCAAGCAGCGGATCGTCGATCAGCCGAAGATGGTGCGCGAGATGATTCGCCGGACCGCGAAAGTGAAAGACATCGAAGCGCTGTTCGCGCGTTTCGACGCACTCGCGACGCCGTGGATACCGCCCGCGCGCTATGCGCATCTGGCATCGTCCGCTCCGGCGCAATCAGCCGCCGCATCGTACTGATTGCCGCCGCGCGTTACGGTTCCAGGCGCTCCATCATCCGCGGGAAGGGGATGCATTCGCGGATATGATGAATTCCGCATAGCCATCCGGTGAGCCGCTCGATCCCCATCCCGAAGCCGGCATGCGGCACCGATCCGTAGCGGCGCAAGTCCAGGTACCATTCGAAGGGAGCAAGCGGCAGATCGTGCGCCAGGATCTTGCCGCGCAGCGTCTCGTAGTCATCTTCGCGCTGCCCGCCGCCGATAATCTCGCCGTGACCCTCGGGCGCGAGCATATCGACGCATAGAGCCACGTCGGGACGCGCGGGGTCCTGCTTCATGTAGAACGCTTTGCACGCGGAAGGATAGCGATGCACCATCACCGGCCGGTCGAACTGGCTCGACAAGATTGTTTCTTCGTCGCCGCCAAAATCGTCGCCCCAATTGATCGCCGCGCCGGCCGCCTTAAGGCGCTCGATTGCTTCGTCATAGGTGATGCGCGGATAGGGCGTAGCGCATGACGGCCCGAGCTTTGATACATCGCGCTCCAGCGCCTTAAGCTCCGGCGCGCGGCGCTCCAGGACGCGGCGCACGATATACGAGACGAAGTCCTCGGCAAGCGCCATATCGTCGTCGAGATTGAAGTAAGCGGCCTCCGGCTCGACCATCCAGAATTCGGTCAGGTGACGCCGGGTCTTTGATTTTTCGGCTCGAAAAGTCGGGCCGAAGCAGTACACCTTGCCGAACGCGAGCGCGCCGGCTTCGGCATAGAGTTGTCCACTTTGAGTCAAGTACGCCTTGCGCCCTTCAAAATATTCGAGCTCGAACAGATTGGTGGTGCCCTCGCATGAAGTCGGGGTCAGGATAGGTGCGTCGAACAGCACGAAGCCGCGCTCGGAGAAAAAGTCGCGGCACGCCTGCGCGACTTCGCTGCGGATGCGCAGGATCGCATGCTGGCGCGACGACCGAACCCATAGATGGCGCTGGTCGAGCAGAAATGCGACTCCATGCTCCTTCGGCGTGATTGGATAATCGGTGGACGGCGCGACCTGCTTGATTGATTTCACCGTCAGCTCGAATCCGCCGGGCGCGCGTTTGTCTTCGCGCACGATTCCGGTCACTTCGAGCGATGTTTCCTGGCCCATGTGGTCGGCCGCGGCGAATGCACCGTCGCCAACGTCGGCTTTGGACGCGACGCACTGGCATAAACCGGTTCCGTCGCGGACCAGCAGGAAGTGGATTTTCCCGCTGGATCGCTTGTTGTAGAGCCATCCGCGCAGGGTGACTTCCTGCCCGACTTGGCGCGGCAGATCCTCGATATAGACCCACATATGCTTTCCATTTAGCACATCGCGCCGCCTCATCGGCACGGCGTCGCAAGCGGGGCCGCCTTCCGGTAGCTTCATAGGCGTATGGGCGGGCACCGGCGCGGGCGGGCATGAACGGATTCGACTTCGTAGTTATTGCACTGGTTTCGGCGGGCGCAATTTATGGATTGCGCGAGGGCCTGCTCAGGATGGTCACGTCAGCGGTGGCGCTGGGCGCGGGGCTTTATGTCGCGTCAGTTGACTATCAGCGCCTCGCCGTTATCGCACAGCATCAGTTGGGTTTCGGCGCCACGGCGGCATCGATCGCGGGATACGTTCTGATGTTCGCGATCGTGTTTGCCGCGGTCGAGATCGCCGGCAACGCTGCAATCGGACTGGCCCACGTGGTTCGTATCGGATGGGCTGATCGGTTTGCGGGCAGCGTGCTGGGCGCGGGGATCGTATGCGTTGTAATGGGAATTGCGGTGATGCTGCTCACCGCCGTGCTGCCGTCGGACGCGGCGCTGCTTAGGCAATCGCGCACGGCGCCGATACTGGTTGAATACGATGAGATGCTGATCGGGTATGTGCCGCAACAGGCCAGAGATGCGTATGAGGCAAATCGCGCGGCGCTAATCCGCTACTGGATAGCCGACGCCGAGAAAAGCGTGGCGTCCGCGGCCGGGCCGGGATCATCCGCCACGCCTGCGGCTTCGCCCGGATCGTCCGCCGCGTCCGCGGCTTTGGGCAAGGCGGATGGAAAAAAATAACCGCGATAAGTCCCGATTGCGGGACCGTATCGCGGCTAAAATGCGCTTGGAGTTGCGGGTCAGGCGAGCGCGGTATCGACCGCTTTGACAAGATGGGCGCGCGGCACCGCGCCGACGATCTGATCCTTGACCTGGCCGCCCTTGATGATAAGCAGGTTCGGGATTCCTCGTACGCCGTAGCGTGCGGGAACGGCTTGATTGTCGTCGACATTCATCTTAACGACCTTCAGGCGTCCGGCATACTGGGTGGCGAGTTCGTCTACAATCGGCGCGATTGCTTTGCAGGGACCGCACCACGGCGCCCAGAAGTCGATCAGCACCGGTGTCGGAGATTTGAGGACTTCCTGCTCGAAATTAGCGTCAGTAACATGAAGAACGTTGTCGTTGGCCATCGGAACAAATCTCCTCGCCGAAGCGTTGATATTTTGAAGATAAGTACGAGGTCTCACGCAGTCAAGGTAAGCCTGCGAAAGGTGCTGTGCGCTTGAGGAATCCCGCGATGAGGAATTTTCGGCTTGCGATCATAACTCTGGTCCTTGCACTCGGCGTCGCGATGCTGCTGGTGCGCGGCGTGACGGCGCAGGACGCGCCGTATCCCGCGCCCGGCTTTCCGGCGAAGGTCTGGATCAATTCGAAGCCGCTAACGATGGCGGATCTGAGCGGCAAAGTAGTGCTGGTGGATTTCTGGGAGTACACCTGCATCAACTGTATCCGCACCTTTCCATATCTAAGACGATGGAACTCGCTGTACGGTCCTCTCGGCCTGGTTATTATCGGAGTCCACACCCCCGAATTTGATTTCGCCAGGAATCCGGACCTGGTCAAAAGCGCCGTCCAGCGCTTTGGACTGACCTTTCCGATCGTGGTCGACAGCGATCGCACGGTATGGGACGCGTGGCACAATGACGCATGGCCGAGCGATTACCTGGTGAACGCGAAAGGCGACGTGGTCTATGACCATGTGGGCGAGGGCGATTACGCGGCGATGGAGGCGCGAATCCAGACCCTGCTGCATCAGGCGAATCCGAAGCTCGATTTCACCCAGGTGAAATACAAGATTCCGCCGGACAACCCCGAGTTTGGCGGCGTATGCCATCGCGCGACGCCGGAAACCTATCTCGGCTTCGAGCGCTCGGATCGCTTTGGTAGCCCGATGGGTTATCGGCAGCGCGAGACTGCCTCCTATTCATTTCCGAAGGAGCTGACGGTCGATTATTACGCGCTCAAGGGTTCCTGGCTTGCGATGCCCGAGTACGTGCAGCCGATGGCGGCGCTGGGAGCGCTGGAACTTCATTACGCGGCCAAATCCGTGTACCTGGTCGCGGGATCGGATGCCGCGCAAGGCGCAAAGCTGTTCGTCGAGCAGGATGGTCATCCGCTCGCCTCGAACGCGCGCGGCGTGGACGTGAAGCAGGACACTGACGGGCGCACCTATATCGAACTCGGGAAGAAGCGGATGTATTACGTGGTGGCCAATCCCGATTTCGGACAGCATACGCTCGCTCTGATCGCCGCCGCGCCGAACCTGTCGCTGTATTCGTTTACCTTCGGCAACGATTGCGAGACCACGTTCGCGCACAAGTAATCGGCGGAGCGCGATGCCGCGCCGGGGGTTCGGCGCAGGCGGCGGGTCTGGTAAATGTATCCGATGCGAGCAGGTGGATATCGTTAAGCGACTCGCCGCGTGCGCAGGAGCACTTGCATGGACCTGGAACTCAAGGGAAAAGTCGCGCTGGTGACCGGAGGCAGCCGCGGCCTGGGACTTAAGATGGCCGAGGCGCTTGCGGCCGAGGGGATGACCGTGAGTATCTGCGCGCGTGACGGTGCGCGCGTTCAGGAAGCGGAAGTAACGATTGCGAGCGCGGCGAGAGCGGGCGGCGGCGCGCCGCCACTTGGGTTCGCGCTCGACGTGACCGCGCCGGCTGAGGCCGAGAAATGGGTCGCCGCGATCGTGCGAGATCATCGGCGAATCGACGTACTGGTCAACAACGCCGGCGCCGCGCGTCCGGGCGCGCTGGCGGAGCTTCCGGAGACAGCCTGGCAGGAACAATTTGAGCTCAATCTTTTCGCGCCGGTGCGCCTTGCGCGCCTGGTTGCGCCGCACATGGAGAAAAACGGCGGCGGATCGATCATCAACATCGGATCGATCTACGGGCGCGAATCGGGCGGGCCGCTTACGTATAACGCGTCGAAGGCGGCGCTCCATTCATTCACCAAGATGCTCGCGCGCGAGCTGGCTCCCAAAAAGATCAGGGTGAACACGATAGCGCCGGGCTCGATCCTGGTCGCGGGCGGAAACTGGGAGCGCCGCTTCAAGGAAAACCCCGCCTTCGAGAAGGACTTTATCTCGCACGAGATGCCGGCCGGGCGGCTCGGCAGCGCCAGCGAAGTCGCGTACGCGGTAACGATGCTGGCGTCGCCGCGGGCGAGCTGGATTACCGGCGCATGTATCCCGGTCGATGGCGCGCAAGGTCACTCGATACTGTGAGCGCGAAACCGTGAGCGTGATCGGCGTGCGCCTGCTCGCCGCCATAGGAACCATCGTCGCCGTCGCGGCGGGTTTCGGATGCTCGGCGCCGCTGCCTACGACTCAGCTTCCGCCCACGCGGCTCGTCGCGCCTGCGCTTGAGTTTCCGCAATACCGCGATTATCGCGGCGTAGTGGATCTGCGCAGCGCCTCGGGCAGTGTAGACGAATCGGAGATCGCGGATCTCGCACGCACCGCTCAGATCGATTTCGTGACCATCGGCAACCTGGCGCGCGAGGGGCAGAACAACTACGGAATCGGCGGGTTCACCTCGGACATCCTGTTCATACCGGGCGCAACCTTCAAGACCGGCGGGGGCGAGATCGTAGCGGTGAACGTGAATGATCCGATAAACACGCGGCTTGCGCCG
>JASHOJ010000216.1 GCA_030041155.1 Candidatus Binataceae bacterium
TGGAACGTGGCACTTAGCGCGGATCGCAAATTTCCTTTGATTTACCTGACAAATTTCGCTTAAAGAGCGAGCGGAAAGCGGCTCTCGCCAGCCTAACAAGCGTTAGATTTTTTGCCAATTTTGTTCATGGCTGAACTGTTCAGCCTTATGCAGCGTGGCGACTCGCGCTAAGGTTCCGGTCGTGAAACCGGCTGAAAAAATTCGCGATACCGAGACCGCGCAAAGCCGAACTTGGCGACGCGCATCCGCCAAACGATGGCGGAGGGATCTTTCGACTCCGTCCGCTGCGGCCTTCGCTCAAGATGACACAAACGGGAAGGCGCGGAGGTCAGCCGTGATGCGCCTCCAGCCATCGCTCCGCGTCGATTGCCGCCATGCATCCGGTGCCCGCCGCCGTCACCGCCTGCCGATAAACTCGATCCGCGACATCGCCCGCCGCGAACACGCCTTCGACATTGGTGTACGTCGATCCGGGTTTGACTTTCAGGTAGCCGAGCGCGTCCATCTCGAGCTGACCCTTGAAAATCCGCGTGTTCGGCTCGTGGCCGATCGCCATGAACACGCCCTCGCATTTGAAATCCGAAGACTTGTCGGTCTTGAGGTTCTTCAGCCGGACGCCACTTACGCCGGTTTTCTGCTCGCCGTAGATCTCCTCGATGATGCTGTCCCAAACGAATGCGATTTTCGCATTCCTGCGCGCGCGGTCCTGCATGATCTTGGACGCGCGAAGCTCGTCGCGCCGATGCACGATCGAGACTTTGTTCGCAAACCGGGTCAGGAAAGTGGCTTCTTCAATCGCGGTGTCGCCGCCGCCGACCACCACCACTTCCTTGTTCTTGAAGAACGCGCCATCACAGGTCGCGCAGGCGCTGACGCCGTAGCCCTTGAGCCGCTGTTCCGAATCTATTCCGAGCCACTTGGCGGATGCGCCGGTCGAGGCGATAAGCGCCTCAGCGCGAACGGTTTTGCCGTCGCAGACCAGCTCGAACGGCCGCTTGCCGAGCTTTACTTCGGTCACGTCGCCCTGAAGGAAGCGAGTGCCGAAGCGCTCGACCTGGCGGCGGAACACGTCCATCATTTCGGGTCCCTGAATTCCCTTCTCAAAACCGGGATAGTTCTCGACCTCGGTGGTGATGGTCAGTTGGCCGCCGGGCTCAAGTCCCTCGACAACCAGCGGTTCCAGGTTCGCGCGCGCGGTATACAGCGCGGCGGTCAATCCGGCGGGGCCGGATCCGAGAATCACGACTTTATGGATTTCGTCTGCCATCTTATTTTGGAATCTCGCGCCGCCCGTGGCGCGCCTCAGGGAACCATCCCGGCGAAGAGTGTGTTTGAGTTTATTGTATCCGTCGAGCCGGTCAACATAAGCTCGGGCGAATTGCCTTGATGAAGAAAAGCAAAAACCCGCGCAAAAACTCGCGGAAGATGCCGGCCGAGCTGACGCATCTGGATGCGCGCGGCAGGCTTAAGATGGTCGATATTGGCGCGAAAGCGGTAACCCGGCGCGAGGCCGTGGCCCGCGGCCGCGTAACGATGGCGCGCGCGACGCTCGACGCGATTATCGGCGGCAGGCTCAAGAAGGGCGAGGCGCTGGCGGCGGCGCGCCTTGCGGGAATTATCGCCGCGAAGCGCACCCACGAGATCATCCCGCTGTGCCATCAGATTGCGCTGCAAGTGGCGGAGGTGGAGTTTCACGCCGACCGCACGCGCGGCGCGATCGAAATCGAGGCGCGAGCCGTGACCGATGCTCGTACCGGAGTCGAGATGGAGGCAATGGTCGCGGTCAGCGCGGCGGCGCTTACGCTCTACGACATGGCGAAAGCGATCGACCGCGCGATGAAGATCGAAGACATCCGCCTGGTCAGAAAATCGGGCGGTCGCAGCGGCGATTTTGTTCGGTCCGGCGAATCCACGCGGTGGCAATCATGATTGAGACCGGCGAAGCGCCGCTCGTCAATCCGCGGTCAGGCGCAAGACTTTCCGCGTCGGGCCGCGTGTTTCTGCGCACCGGCCGCGAAGGGCCGCTGTCGGGCGGGAATCCGTGGATTTTTTCCCAGGCGATCGCGCGGGTCGAGCCAGACCGGCTCGGCGCGGGCTCGATAGTCGGGGTTTACAATTCCGGCGGCGACCTGATGGGAGTCGGCTACTACAATCCCGCCACCACGATCGCGATCCGAATGCTCGATTGGGCTGCGATTCCTTCGCTTGAGGCTTTCATCGCGCGGCGCGTCGCGGACGCGATCGCACTTCGGCGGGCATTCATCGTAGGCGATACCGATTCGTACCGGCTTATCAATGGCGAGGGGGACGGGCTTCCGGGAGTGGTGGTGGATCGCTACGGCAGCGTGCTGGCGATGCAACTGCTGACGGCAGGCGCCGACGCGATGCGCGATGAGCTAGTCGCGGCGCTGGCGTCGCAAGCCGCACCCGCCTCGATTGTCGAGCGCAGCACGGGCGCGGTGCGCCGGCAGGAAGGGTTCTCGGATCGCGCCGGGCTCGCGTATGGCGCCGAGGTGTTGGAGACAGTCGGGGTTGAAAACGGCATCCGGTTCATCGCCGATCTCGCGCACGGGCAGAAGACCGGGGCGTTTCTGGATCAGCGCGACAATCGGCTCATCGCGCACGAACTCGCAAGTGGCGCGCGGGTGCTCGACGCATGCTGCTACGGCGGCGGCTTCTCGCTCGCGGCGCTTGCCGGAGGCGCACGGCGCGTGGTCGCGATCGATACCGCTGCGCGCGCGCTCGATCAGGTGCGGCGAAATCTGGAGCTGAACGGAAATCGGCCTGATTCGGTCGAGCTGGTTCATCAGGACGCCGGCGAATATATGGCCAGGATCGCGCAAGAGAGCCACGATCGATTCGATTTGATCGTTCTCGATCCGCCTCCGCTTGCGCGCACTCGCGCCGATTCCGAGCGCGCGGGCCGCCTGTATGCGGAATTGAACGCGGCTGCGATGCGAGTGCTGGCGCGCGGCGGCATCATGCTGACGTTCAGTTGCTCGGTGCATCTTCGCGCCGAGGATTTCGTGCGCGCGGTGCGAATCGCGCAGACAAAATCGGGCCGCAAGCTCAGGATGCTGAAGCATCTCGGCCCCGGCGCCGATCATCCGGTGCTGCTGGGCCATGCCGAAGGCGAATACCTGACGGGACTGATGCTCGCGGACGTCGAAGGAAGCAGCGCGGATCGAGCAGGCGAAGCAGGTCAAGATGTGAGCGCGAGATGATGCGCGAAAGACATAGGCGCGAAGCGACTATAAGGACTGCGGCGCTCGAAGGCCGCGCACGCTTGCGCATCACGGCGCTTTCCTTGAGTATAGAGCGGATTTTGAGGGTTTGATGCTGAGACGACTGGGCTGGCGTAACTGTGTCGTCGCGATGATCGCGGCGCTGATGCTTTCGGCGTGTCATCGCGAGGTGCCGGTGCCTCCGCTGCCGGAGCGGCCGGTCACGTTTGCGGACAAATTTTTCGATGTGTGGCCGACCGGGCCCGAGAGCGCGTTTATAGTCGGCGCGCGCGGCAAAGTGTTGCACACCGTCGACGGCGGCCATCACTTCAAGATTGTCAACATCGGAACCGATCTTGCCGTGTTCGGGATTCAGATGACCGATGCACAGAACGGCTTCCTGTGCGGGCAGGACGGTCTGGTGATGCGCACGCGCGATGGCGGGATGACGTGGGAGCGGCTCAACTCGCGCACCCATCTGTTCATCTTCGGCTTGTCGTTTCCGGATCGTCTGCACGGCTTCCTGGTCGGCGATCGATCGCTGGTGCTCAGCACCACTAATGGCGGGGAGACGTTCTTCAAACGGCAGTTGGAGCGGCTGTTTCCGCCCGCGCTGCAGGATTACGCGCTGCCGTATCAGGAGCCGGTGCTCTACGGCGCCTCGTTTGTGGATGACAACCGCGGATGGGTGGTTGGAGAAATGGGGCGCATCTGGGCGACCACCAATGGCGGCGCATCGTGGCAGGAGCAGCAGGATTCGCTGTTGCCGCAATGGAAGCGGGCGCTCGGGCCCAATGATGATCCCCGCTTCGCGGATTTTCTGCTGCCCACGTTTTTCGGCGTGTCGTTTCGCGACGCGGAACATGGCGCCGCGTGCGGCCTCGAAGGATGGGTGGTCCAAACCAGCGACGGCGGCAAGACCTGGACCTTTGCGCATCAGGCGGCCAAGCCCGGCGATCCGCCCGACAACATGGTGCCGGGAGCGGATCAGATTCCCGCGCGCGATCCGCTGTTCTCGATCGATCTGTTCGGCAAAAACGGAGGCATAACCACCGGGCTTACCGGAACCGTGCTGCGGCTTCAGGATAACGGCGCATGGGCTCGCGATCCGAGCGTGCCGGGGCTGCCGGTGCCGCTCTCACAGGTGCGGTTCTTCGACAATCAGCACGGATGGATCGTCGGCTACGGCACGATTCTCTACACCAGCGACGGCGGCAAGACCTGGCGGATGTGCACCGGGCGCAACTGACTAGTTTGAAGCAGGCGGCGGAAATAATCGGAGCACGCGATGACGTGGTATAGATTCGGCGAGTGGCTGCTGAAGCGCCGCTTCTTTGTAGTCATAATCATTGCCGCGTTGACCGGCTTCTTCGGTTATTTCGCGTCGCAGACGCAGTTGGTTACCAGCTTTGGCGACCTGCTGCCGCAGAACCATCCGTTTATCCAGATCGCGCACAAGTACGATCACTTCTTCGGCGGCGTCAACAACGTGACCATCATGATCGAGGCGCGTGAGGGCACTATCTACACGCCGGAAATCCTTCAGAAGATAGTCAAGATGACCTCGGACCTCGACCTGGTCTACGGCATCCGCCACGGATCGGTCAGGTCGATGTCGACGGCGAGCTTTTTCCGTCCGCTGGCCGGCGGCGTGATCCTGAACACGCCGGTGCTGCCGGGCGGCAAGGTTCCGACCACACAGCGCGAGATCGACGAGATCCGCGACAATGTCCACAAGAATCCGGGCGTGGTGTATGGCCAATTCGTCTCGCTCGACGATGAAGCGGCAATAGTCACTGGCAGCTTCCTGGAATCGCGGCTCGACTACAAACGTATATTCAACGAAGTATATAAAATCGTCGTTGATCCCGAAAAAGGACCGGACGTCAGAATCTATGTCGGCGGCCAGCCAATACTCTATGGCTGGGTTTATCACTACACGCCGCAGATATTCACCATATTTATTTTTACCGTACTAGCGGTATGGATACTGCTCTACCTGTACTTTCACGACTGGCGTGGCGCACTCAGGCCGACAATCTCCGGCGTGATTTGCGCGATCTGGGGGCTGGGTTTTATCCGACTCATCGGATTCACGCTCGATCCGCTGGTCCTGGTCATCCCATTTTTGATAACCGCGCGCGCGGTCAGCCATTCGGTGCAGATGCATGACCGCTACTACGAGGAGTTTTACCGCACTCGCAACAAAAATCAGGCGATCCTGTCGGCGTTCTCGGAACTGTTCGTGCCCTCTCTGTCAGGAATCCTGACCGATGCGTTCGGGGTGCTGGTGATACTGCTGGTCCCGGTGCTGTTCCTGCAAAAGCTGGCGATTACCGCGTCGTTCTGGATCGCGGCGATTATCGTCAGCGAGCTCTTGCTCAATCCGATTGTCTACTACTACCTTGAGCCGCCGCGAATCGAGGTGATCGAGCTTCGTGAGCGCGGCATTTTCAAGCGGATACTCAGATCGATCGCGGCTCCGATGCTTTCGGTCCGCGGGCGCAGAGTCACAACCGCGCTTACGATCGCCGGAATCGTGCTGTGCGCGTTCTTCTTCACCGGCCTCAAGGTCGGCGATCCATCGTCGGAGTCGCCGATCCTGTGGCCCGATTCGCCTTACAATCATGCGATGGCGGCAATTCAGGACAAGTTCGGAGCGATCGAACCTTTTGTGGTGGTGGCAGAACTCAACAAGCGCGGAGTGCTGAACGACCCGAAGCTATATCACGTGATGGATCGCTATCAGCGATATATGGAGGGCGATCCCGCGGTGGGGCGCACCTTCTCGGTCGCGGATCTGCTGGCCAATGGAGCTTTTGCGCTGCGCGAGTTCCAGCCAAAGTTCAACGTGCTGCCGAGCACGCGGCGCCAGACCGGTCAATTGCTGGGCGGCCTGCTCGCGGGAGCGTCTCCGCTCTCGACTGCCTATATCATCACGCCGCGGCGCGACGCGACGCAGGTCACGGTGTACGCGAAGAATCGCGAGGGTGAAAACGTGCAGCGGATTGTGCTGCGCACGCAGCGGTTCTTCGCCCAGCCCAAAAACAAGGTCCCGGGGGTGGAGTTCAAGCTGGCCGCGGGGATCATCGGCGAGCTGGCGGCGGCGAACCAGGAGATTCTCGACAACGATCTGCTGCTGAACGTCCTCGCTTTCGCGACCATATACATTATCGTGCTGCTGACCTATCGCTCATTCATGGCTGGATTGTACTTGCTATTCCCGCTGGTGCTCGCCAACGCGGCGATTAATGCCTACATGGGTGCGCATGACATCGGGATAAATATCAACACTCTGCCGGTGGTTACCGTCGGAGTGGGATTCGGAATTGACTATGCAATATACATAGTCAGCCGAATAATCGAGGAGTTGGCGCTGGGCCGCGAGCTCCAGCAGGCGACCTATAATGCGCTGGTCACTTCGGGCAAGGCGGTCGCCTTCACCGCTCTTACGCTGGTCGCCTCGGTCCTCTTCTGGTACTGGTCCAGCATCCGTTTCGACGCCGAGATGGGCATGCTGCTTGCCGTATGGATGTTCGTCTCGATGCTTGGCGCGATGACTATCCTGCCGGTGCTGATTGTGACTTTCGAGCCCAGGTTCATCCATCGCGAGAAGGAGCGGGTGCTTGCCTCGCGGCGTCCCGACCTTGCGCAGCGCAGCGCGGCATCAGCCTGAGGAGGGCAGGATTTCGCCGGCAAGCCGGCAGAAGTAGGTGGAGCGCGGCAGAGCCTTTGCGACAGGAAGAGCTTTTCTCGCGATGAAGCTTGAGCGTCTCGACCATTTCGGAATCGAAGTAAGCGATCTGCCGCGCGCGGAACGCTTCTACACCACGGTGCTCGGTCTTGCGATCGTGACCCGCCTTGGCGATCAGACATTGCTCGATTGCGGTGGACAGAATCTGGCGCTGTTCCAGGTCAGCCGCGCGCCGCTTGCGGCCAGCGAGCGAGCCGCGCGGATCGCGCATCCGCGCGGCCGTGGCCATCACGCGTTCAGCGTAAGCCGCGACGATTTTGAATCGGCGGCGGACCGGCTCAAGGAGGCTGGAGTCGAGACCGCCGCCCCGATCGACTGGGGCGACCACGACTGCATGTACTTTCTCGATCCCGACGGTAATCTGCTGGAGGTTGTGTCTTACCGATAGTGCGGGGGTGGGATGCTGGCCGCCCGCGCCAGATTGTGGCAGTCCTTAGCGACTGATAGTGGATGCTGCTGGTAGGAAGTGGAATTGACGGGCGGTGGTGGATTTCCGGTGAACATTTCGCCTGAGTTGTCTTGGCGGGTTCGCGCGCTTTTGGCCGCGGCCGTGCTTGCTTTTGCTGTCGCGCTTTCGCCAGCAGCGCGCGCCGCAAGCGTAACCTACACGGTGATTCCCGATCAATGCCGGATCAACACTATCGTCGCGCAGCCGATGACGCGGTTGCGCGGCAATGCAATTGGAACTTTTCGAGTTATCTCGGGCGAGATTTCAGGCGATCCCGCCGACCCCGCGCATACCGGCAAGGTTAGGATCGTGGTCGACGCGGGCAGCTATTCGAGCGGCAGCGCAATTCGCGATCATACGGTTGTCGACAGCGTGCTCGACGCCGCGGATTTTCCCGAGATCACTTTTAGCAGCCTCGCAATCGATAACGTCGCGATGGCAAACTCCGACGAAGGATCGGCCAGTATAGATGGCAATCTAACCCTGCGCGGCCAGACGCGGCCGCTAACCGCGCTGGTCAGCGTGGCGCTTCCCAGCCCGGACCGTCTGGAAGCGCGCGGCGAGATGAGTTTTCACTATCCGGACTTTGGTGTGCCGGTTCCGCTGGGTATTTTTCACTTGATGCGCGCGGGCGACGACGTGATCGTCAAGTTCCTGATAGTTGCGAGGCGCGCCCCGCGTTGATTTCCGCGCCGCGACGTGATCTGCGTCCTCAGGTCCGAGACTTTTGCCGAATGCACGATCGGCGGCATGTGCAGCTCGCGAAACAAAAGCTCGGGACTGTAGTCGCCGGGCGCGGTGATCAGCAGTGAATCCAGCGAATGAGCGCCGCTCGACATGCCCTCCCATCCCGAGAGCACGTAGCCGAGAGCGGGCTGAGCGCCGTCGGTCGCCGCGGCGGCGCCTGGGCCGCGAAAGTAAAGCGCGGGCTTGATTCCACCAAGCTCGGGCACCGGCGCCAGGGTCTGCACGGTTGTGCGGCCGCCGCCGCGCAGGGCGATCCAGGTTATGTCGGGGCCGGGCGTCTGCTTTTTGAACTGCCGTTCGGAATCGAAATCGCCGATTTGCACCGGATTCCGTTTCATTCCCGACCACATCAGCGAGTAACCCTTAAGCTGTGAAAAGTCGAAATCGACCCGCACCTGCACGTCGCTGAAAGCGGCGCTTGGAAGGGCAGGAAACTCGACGGTGAACGGATTTTCGAAGTAGTCGCGATAGTAGAAATCGTCGCTCAGAGCCTCATTGGAGGTGACACCCGCCATCAGCCGCACCGAATGGCCGGTGCGCCGGATGACGCGAATCGGTCCCGCCTTCCACGCCATCACCCGCGTGCTCACGTCCTTATCGCCAAGCGAGATTCTGAAAAGGCCGAGCAGGCGCGCGCGCATCTGGAACTTAAACCGGTCGAGGGTGGTCGAGTTCTTTTCGCCCTCATGATTTTGCAAGGTGACATCGGCGGCAACGTTGTTGACGAAGTCGAGCCGATAATGGCCGCTCTCGATCGCGCCGGTCTTTGGATCGTAGCTGATGTAGCTAATCGGGCTGCGCCGGGGATTTTGGACCTCCGCGATGTACGCGTAGCGGTTCGGACCGCCCAGCGGGTCGCTGACTTCCAGCTCGATTGCGCCGGGCGGCATCCCGCTGGCGAACAGCGCGCGATCGCCCAGGTCGGAGACCATCATGGCGACTTCGTCCTCGGCGTCGAGCACGCCGGGACTGTCATCGACGGTCGGATTCGGGCCTTTGGGCAACGCGTAGGTGCCGTCGAGCGCGACTTCGTCGGATTGAAATGGAATCGGCCCGAGAACGCCGTCGTGATCGGCCAGCACCTCCAGATGACTGAGGTTCGCGCCGATAAGCTGCGGGATCTGCGCACCGCGGATTAACAGCGGCTGCCAGGTGCGCGGGCTCGCGTGCGCCGGCGGCGCCATTATCGCGAGCATCGCGGCAATCGCGAGCGCAAAGGCGGTGCGGGCGTGGCGGATGAAATGCGGATCCATTACAAGTCTCTAGCATGGCGGATTTCGCGGTCGCGCCAAAGAGCGCGAAGGTACCCCCGGCTATCGAGGAACTGGCCAATACGGTCGAGGCGGCTGGCGGCGCGCCGCTAGCCGCATACCAGGAGCCGATCGGTTCGCACTGGCATCTGTTCGCGCTGCTTCCCACCGACAAGGTCGAGCCGACGCCCTATCAGCGTGATCTATCGCCCGCACATCTGAAACGGATGACCGAGGTGATGAAAAAGCTCGACCGTTACACCGAGCCGATCGTGGTGGTGTCCGCTGGGGGCCGATTTTTCACCCCCAACGGGAACCATCGGAGGGCGGCGGCGGCGAAGTCCAAGGCCACGATGCTGCCCGCGATCGTGATTGGGGAGCCGGAGGTCGCGTTTCAGATTCTTGCGCTCAACACCGAGAAGCAGCACAACCTGCGTGACAAGGCGCTGGAGGTCATCCGGATGTACCGGGCGCGGGTCCAGGAGCATCCGCGAACGCCGGAGAAGAATTTCGCGTTCGAGTTCGAGCGCGCGCACTTTATCACGCTCGGAATTTTGTACGATCGCAGGCCAAAGTTTTCCGGCGGCGTTTTCGCGCCGCTTCTAAGCCGGGTGGACGATTTCATGAGCAAGCCGCTCGAGCATGCGTCCGCGGAGCGCGAAGAGCGGGCGGCGGCGGTGGAGCGCGCTGACGAGATCCTGGCCGACCTGGTCGCGCGCGGAAAGAAGCGCGGACTGACGCATCCCTACTTAAAGAATTTTATCGTCGCGAGGTCGAATCCGCTGACTCGCGCGCGCAAGAATCTGCCGACCTGTAAAGCGGCGCTTTCGAGCCTGATCAAAGCGCTGGAGGAATTTGACCTGGGCAAGATTCATTTCGGCCAGATCCAGGCGGCGGCTCAGATTGTCGCTGCGGTTTCGAGCGAATAGGCGGGCGACTGATCGGCAGGCATCGCATGACAGAAAGTGGAGCGCGATTGTTTCCCGCCCCTCCTTTGATCCTCCCCCGTGACGAAAAACGGGGGAAGAAGCGCGTGCTTCCCGCTACTCGGTCGTCGCGAGCGCGATCAGTTGATCTCGGTGTCGCGGATCGGGACAACGCCAAAATTGACGACTCTCCATGAGGAGCCGGCGCGAATAAGCGTCATGCGGATTTGCGCCGGGCCGTTTTCGAAGCGCGCCATCGCCGTGTACTGAGCCATCGTGAGCGGGGCGCGGTCCGCTCTGCTCAGCACGACCGTATGGCCGATTGAGGTGTCAACACTTTCGAGCTTGCCCATCGCCCTGAAACCATCGAAGGTGCTGGCAATTTCGGATCGGTTTCGGATCGAATGACTAAGCCCGCTGCTCGCGCGAGACAGGAGCGCCTGCGAATTCCAATTCGAGACGATGGCGCGAATCGCGGAGTCGGCATATCGATGGCTGGACAGATCGAGCTTCCGGTTATTGATGCCGGCGGTGGCTACCGCGACCGCGAACGTCATCAGGACAGCGGCTCCGGCCGCGACCAGGATTCCGATAATCTTGCGGGTAGTCATAAGCGCGTTCCCCCCAGGTTCGTGTACACAAGATTGCGGCGTATCGATTCGCAACCGGAGGTGAGGACAGCAATGGCTATGCCGCAAATTCGCGAGGCGACGCGATGGATCCCGATGCAGGTCGGGACACCGATAGTTCGAGACCGCTACTGAAGTGTTTCAGATTGGGACGCTGCGGGAAATGTTCCTTGAGTCAGGCGGCGGCGGGGGCTTGCGTGAGTTCGAATGCTCCCGCTTCGAGCCCTTCCTTCGAACGCAGGACGATCTTCGCGCCCAGCTTTTGCTCGAGGGTTTCCAGATCCTTCGCCGCGGTATCGTAGAGATAGCGCGCGACCTCCGGGTTCACCTTGACGATGATCATGTCGCCATGATTGCGGCGGCTCGCCTCACGCAGGATTCCGCGCATCACCTCGGCGGCAAGGGTTGGCACCGATTTTACGACCCGCCGTCCCTGGCATCGCGGGCACTGCTCGGTGAGCAGCGCTTCAAGGCTTTCGCGGGTGCGTTTGCGCGTCATCTGGACCAGTCCGAGCTCCGAGATCTTGAGCGCGGTGGTTCGCGCCTTGTCGCGGCGGAGCGCCTGAGCAAGCGCCTCGCTGACTTTTTTTCGATCGGGCTCGCGCGTCATATCGATAAAATCGACGATGATGATGCCGCCGATGTTGCGCAGCCTTAGCTGCTTCACCACTTCGTCGGCGGCTTCGAGATTAGTCTTGAGAACGGTCTCGTCCTGGTTGCGCTTGCCGACAAAGCGTCCGGTATTCACGTCAATCGCGGTAAGCGCCTCGGCCTGATCGAAAACCAGGTATCCGCCCGATTTGAGCCATACCTTGCGATCGAGCGCGCGCTCGATTTGCGGCTCGATATTGAAGCGATCGAAGATCGCCTCCTGCCCCTGATGGAGCATCACGCGCGAGCGCAGGCGCGGCATGTAATTCTGCACGAACTGGACGATTCGCGAATAGGTGTTCGGCTCGTCGCACCACAAATGATCGATCTCGCTGGAGAACAGGTCGCGAACCGTGCGCAGGGCAAGATCCAGATCGCCGTAGAGCATCGTCGCCGCGCCGCTCGATTCGTTGCGCTTGAGAATCGTGTTCCAGGTCTTGGTCAGAAACGCGATATCGCGTTGGATCTCGCGGCGCGCCAGCCCCTCGCACGCGGTCCTGACGATAAAGCCGCCCTTTTCCGGGCGCATCTCGCTGACCATCCCGCGCAGGCGGGCGCGTTCCTCGGCGCTGGCGATTCGGCGCGAGACGCCGAGATGATTGCTGGTCGGAGTGTAAACAAGATAGCGGCCGGGCAGCGAAATCGAGGAGGTTAGCCGCGCACCCTTGGTGCCCATCGGCTCCTTCGCGATCTGAACGATGATGTCCTGTCCGCGATGCAACTGCTGTTCGATCGGAAGACGGCTGCGAGGCGGTACTCCGCGTGGACGGCGCCTGCGGCGTCCGCGGCGGTGCTGGCCGTCGGCGGCGGCGTCCGCTGCAAGCGCGGTATCGGTGGCGACCCCAACGATGCCATCCGCGATATTCTCCGCGACTTCGCCGGATTCCATCTCGTCCGCCGCAGCGGCAGCTTCATCGGTCTCCACGTCCTCTTCGCCGACGACCTCGGCGATGGAACTGAATGAATCCGCGCCGCCGTGAAAATCGGACACGTGCAAGAAACCGGCTTTTTCCAAGCCGATATCGATAAACGCCGCCTGCATCCCGGGCAGGACGCGCGTCACTTTGCCCTTGTAAATATTTCCGGCCAGACCGCGATGCGCGGTGCGTTCCAGAAAAAACTCAGCGAGCGCCGAATCTTCCAGCAGCGAGACTCGCACCTCCAGTGCGGAAGCATTGATTACGATTTCACGTTTCACGTTTTATCGATGGCACAGAATTGCGCGGCGATGGGCTTACGAAACCGAACCGCCCGGGAGCCGGCGCGGCCCAAACCACACATCTTTCCACCCCTCAGACCTCCATCACGGATCATACGGAGGGGGCATATAGCGCGCAAGGTAATCACGGGATTTGCTTGATTTTACAAGGGGTTCACAAGCTCAAGCCTTGACAGCGCTCTACCTTGCCAGTACGAGAAATAGTAATGTCCTCGGCTGCCGGTACATTAGCCGCACCGATGTCAGGCGCCAGTATCCTGAACACGCGGGTACTGGTACTGAACCGGTCATATCTGCCGGTTCACGTTACGTCGGTCAAGCGGGCATTCGCGCTCCTCTATCAGGGGGTAGCGCGGGTGGTTGACGATCAGTATCGCACCTTCGATTTCGATTCGTGGCGCGATTTGGCGGTTGAGGTTCATCATGAACGCCTTGGCGTCGTGGGCGGGTTCATCCGCGTTCCGCGGGTATTGCTTCTGACTGCGTATGAGCGGGTGCCGAAGCGCCACGTGCGCTTTTCGCGATTCAATATCTTCGCCCGCGACAATAACACCTGCCAGTATTGCGGCCGCCGATTGCCGCGCACCGAACTGAATCTGGATCATGTGATGCCGCGGTCGCGTGGAGGCACCTCGACCTGGGAGAACATCGTCTGCTCATGCCATCATTGCAACCGCCGCAAGGGAGGCAGAACGCCGGATGAGGCTCAGATGGCGCTGATTCGGCGGCCACGGCGTCCGGAGTGGACCCCATTCAGCGCTGAGATGTTCTCGCTCAGGCGCTATCGCGAGTGGATGCCGTTTCTGTCTCAGGTGGACAGCGCGTACTGGAACACCGAGTTGATACAGGATTAACCGACAGGTCAGCCTAATCAGCGGGCCACAATGACTCGGGCTGAGATGCGGTTATCAACACGATAGATTGGGGCATATGGCTTGATCCCAGCCAGAGTGTCTGGGATAAGCAGGTCGGTAGTTGTGTGGTGGTGGAGGCGTTGCCAGCATGCGTCTTAAAAGCCTTGAGTTGGTAGGCTTCAAGTCGTTCAACGATGCTACCTCGATAAGCTTTGCATCTGGCCTGACCGCGGTGGTTGGGCCGAATGGATGCGGCAAATCGAACGTCGTCGACGCGATCAGGTGGGTGCTTGGCGAGCAGGCGCCGACCCGGCTGCGCGGCAAAAGTATCGAGGATCTCATCTACATCGGGAACGATCAGAATCCCGCAGCCGGGATGGCGGAGGTCTCGCTAATCCTGGAGGCCGAAGATGATAACCGCCTGCCGGAGCCTTATGGCGCGCTGAGTGAAGTCGCGGTGACACGGAGGGTCTATCGCTCAGGCGACTCCGAATATCTGCTCAACAAAATTCCGTGCCGGCTCAAGGACATCAGCGAGTTTTTCATGGCCGCGCAGATCCACAGCCGCGGCTACTCGCTGGTCGAACAGGGAAAGATCGAGGAGATCATTCAGGCAAAGCCGCAGGAATTGCGCTCGATGATCGAGGAGGCGGCGGGTCTGTCGCTGTTCAAGGGCCGGCGCGAAATCTCGGAGCGCAAACTTGAGCGAGTGAAGGAGAATCTTTCGCGCCTGAACGACGTGCTGAGCGAAATCGAACGCCAACTCAGTTACGCAAGGCGTCAGGCGAAGAAAGCCGAGCAGTACAAGACTATTAAGGCCGAACTATCGGAACTGGAACGGCTCGCGGCGGCGCGCCGCCTGATCGAGCATCGCGAGACGCTGGTGCTCGAGAGCGCGCGCGGCGCGGACCTTTCATCCGCGTGCGACTCGGCGCGTGCCGGGGTTGCGGAGGCTGAGCAGGCGTTATCCGCGGCGCTGTCGGATGCCCAAGCGCTGCGTGCTGAACTGTCGGGCGCGCAGCGGGAGCTCGACAACCTGCATGCGGGCGCGGCGGAGCGAGAGCGCACGCGCGAGTTTATGACGCGGCGGCTCGATGCAATCGCGATCGCGGAGCCTCAGCTTCGGACGAGGATTGCGGATCTCGAAGCGCGATCCACTCTGGCTCGCGCCGCGCGGGCGGCCGCCGGCGCGCGGCTTGCGCGCGAGACCGCGCAGGGCGAAGGCGGCGCGGAAGCCAGGCTGTCCGCGATGGCGGCGGAGTTGGAAATCGCGCAGCGCGAGTGTATGGCGGCTGAGCGCCGAGCAGAAGATCTAAAGGACGAGGTCTCCGAAATTATCCGGGAGGCGGCGGTGATTCGCGGCCGCCTTGGCGACCTTGCCGGCGAGCGTGCCGAGTTGGAAGCGCGAATCGCCGAGGCCGACGCGAATGCACCCGCGCGCGAATCGGAGAGCGCGCTCGCAAAAGAATTGCTTGCCGCGGCGGAAGCGGATCTGGAGGCGGGTCGCGCCGAGATTACGGCTTTGGAGAGCGCCGTGCGCGAAGCGGCCGAGCGAGAAATCGAAGCGCGCGCTGCGGCGGAGCATCTGTCAAAGCAGATCGCGTCGCTGCGCGAGACGATAGCCGCGGCGGGTCAGAGCGCCAGAACGCAGGCAGCGGACGCGGATCGGCGCCTGAATGTGGTTCTAGAATCGATGAATGGCGACGGTCCTGCGATGGCGCCGGCATGGCTGCGCGACGTGCTGCGCGCGCCGGCGGAAATCAGCCGCGCGCTCGGCGCGGTGCTGGGCGCCGAACTGGACGCGGTGGTTGTCGATTCGCCGGCTTTCGCGCTGCGCGCGATCGAAATCCTGAAGCAGACCGGCAGCGGACGTCTGAGTTTCGTCCAGGAACCCGATGCGCCGGTGGCGGAGCATCCGGCGATTGGCGCGCCAGGTATCGCGGGACGGTTGCTTGACATGATCGAGGTTGACGCGCGGTTTCGTCCGCTTGCCGAGGCGATGCTCGGCAACGTGATGCTCGCGGATGATCTTGGCGCGGCACTCAGAGCTTCGAGCATGAACGGGCACGGCACGCTGTTCGTTACTCGAGAAGGAGACGTGCTGAATCCAGGCCGCGTCATAGTCGGCGGAAGCACGAACGAAAACATTGCGTATCCCGCGGGCGATAATAACCGCCACGATGCCGCGCGCGAGTTAGTGCAGGCGGAAGAGCAGCATCGTATCGCGGCGGAGTGCCTGAGTGCGGCTCGCGCTGCTCGCGAGGGCTCGGATCGGGCGCTTGCGGATGCTCGCGCGCGCGGTAATCAACGTGACAAGACCGCCGTTGAGCGTCGCGCGGCGGCAGTGCGCGTTGAGCAGCAAGGCGCCATCGCGTCGCAGCATTCAGCCAATTCCCGCGGCCGAATAGAAGACATTGCGGCGCTGATCCTACAAGCCAATTCGCGCCTTGAGCAGATCGCTTTTACCGAGAGCGAGGCTCGCATCCGGCTCGCATCGATTCGCGACGAGGTTGATACGCGGCGCGCGGCGACAGAAAAGCTCGGAGCGGCGGTGATCGAGTCGCGGGCGATGCTCGAAGCGCGCAAGGCGGAGCTTTCCGCAATCGAGCGCGAGTTTGCGCACGCGCGCGAGGCGGCGAGCGAGGTCGAAGCGCAAATTCGGGAGCATCGCGAGAGCCTTGATCGCTCGGAGGCCGAGCGCCTTGAATTCGAGCGCGAACTCGAAAAGCTGACCGCGCAGGAAGCCGCGGCAGGCGCGCGGCAGGCGGAGCTGATGCTCGCGGTCGAGCGAATCACCGCCGATTGCGCGCATCGCGACGGCGAAACCGAGCGGCTCAGATCACGGCTTGGGGCAGCGCAGGAGAAATTGCGCTCGATCGAAGGGGAAATAACCGAGTGCAATCTCAGACGCGAGCGCGCGAGCACGATGTGCGAAGAGTTGGCGCGCAGCTTCCGAGAAAAATTCGACGCCGATTTCGATTCCGTCGCGCCACAAATCGTTCCCGCCTTGGCCGGACGCGATGGCGCCGCGGACGATGCGCGGCTTTCCGAGTTGCGTGCGCGGGCGGAACGAATCGGAGAGGTAAATCTCGCCGCGGAGGGAGAAGTGCGAGAGCTTGAGGAGAGATCCGCCGCGCTTTCCCGTGAGCGCGCCGATCTTGAAGCGGCTCTTGCCGACCTGACCCAGACGATCACGAAGCTGAACCGCGAGGCCAGACGGCGCTTCGCCGAGACCTTTCAGGGTGCGGCGCGAAA
Source organism: Candidatus Binataceae bacterium (assembly GCA_030041155.1). Taxonomy (GTDB): domain Bacteria; phylum Desulfobacterota; class Binatia; order Binatales; family Binataceae; genus JBARDN01. The sequence goes on from JASHOJ010000216.1 coordinate 16,958, forward strand.
CTTCGACGATTTGCTGCCAAAGCTGATGCGCGGAAGCAGGGGACGGCTGGAGCTCACCGAAGCGAGCGACGTGCTTGAGGCGGGAGTGACAATCCTGGTGCAACCGCTCGGCAAGAAGGTCAAGGAGATCGGGCTGCTCTCGGGTGGTGAAAAGGCGCTCTCCGCGATGGCGCTGATTTTCTCGCTGTTCCTCCTGAATCCGAGCCCGTTCTGCGTGATGGACGAAGTTGACGCGCCGCTAGACGAGTTCAGCCTGACCCGCTTCACTGATTTGTTGAGCGATCTCAAGACGCGCTCGCAATTCATCGTGATCACGCACAACCAGCGCACGATGCAGCGCGCGGATCAGATCCATGGCGTAACGATGGATCGGCCGGGAAGCTCAAAAGTGATTTCCCTCAAGATTCCGCAGGCGGCGTGAGATCAGTCGCCGATTGCTTGACAGTCGGCGCTTCAAGGTTTATCACTCTGACGCGCGCCGAAGTTTCCGGTGCGTTCCTGATCGAACCTCGCGGCCTCAGCATCGAAAAGGGAAGGGGACTCAGAACACGTCTGCGGTGCAGTTGAAATCGCTCGCGATCCACGCGTGTGCGGCGGCTTTGGTTGCTGCTCTCTTTGCTATCGCGTTTCTGCTGAAGCCCTATGTCAGGCCCGGTGTCGCGATCGCCGAAGGCGCGGTTGCGCCGCAGCTTGTCAGTCCGGTTCCCGGCCTGCTGAGCGGAGCAAATGTAGCAGCCGACGCGAATTCGCTCGCGACCGGCGGCACGATCACGCAGGCAATCGACGCGGACGGCGCAAGCCGCCTGCTGCTTCGGGTTGCGGCCGATTCTTCGGGTCAATCGTTTGTGTTCCAGGTGATCAACGATCAGGGAAATCCGAGCGTTTCGACCGGCGATGACAGATCGTTGGACGCGATCGGCACCGGGCGTCCAGGTCAAAGCCGGGTGACGGTGGCATCGATAGATACCTCATCGGGACCGATGGCGTTCGTTGTATATCGGTCGCCGAGCGATTTTCTCCGCCCGGGTTTTTCGGGCGACGCAAATCGGAACACGCGCACCGTGACGATTCGGTGGCGAGTGGATGGCAGCGGCTCCGCGAGCGTCCTGGTGACGATTCTTCGCCCGTCTGGAAACGGAATCGAAAAATAGCCTTCCCCACGGACGGGTCCCGGCTTATAGCATCGAGAGCGAGCGCCGCGCCTCATCCGTCATGCCGAGCGAGGCATTCTTTTGCCGAGTCGAGGATCGGCGCGCAGCGATCAAAAGACACCGAGCACCTCCGCTCAGCCAAGTTTGACATATAGATGGGAAATCCCGTACAGATGTACATATGCATCCGGTTGAAAGCGCGGGCGACTCGCGCCGGCAGGCGATTCTCGATGCGGCGCTGCGAGTGATTGCCGCCGGCGGCATCGACATCGTGACCCATCGCAGCGTCGCGGCGGCGGCGCGAGTACCGCTCGGATCGCTTACCTATTACTTCGGCTCGCGCGAGGATCTGCTGCGCGAGGCGTTTCGTCATTATCTGGCGACGGTGCGCGAATTTCTGTTCGCGCTCGAAAGAGAGATGCCCGCGCGATCGCCCGCGCATCTGGCCGACTATCTGCTCGAAATCACGCGCCGCGAGTTCGCGGATCCCGCGATGGTGCGGGCAGAGTATGAGATGATCCTTTACGCGTCGCGCGACGCGATTTTGGCGCGCGAATTCGCGGAGTGGGAGATGGGCATCGAAGCGCGGCTGGCCGCCTCGCTTGAAGCGCTGGGCGCGGTCCGATCGATTGACGGCGCTCGCACTATTATCAGCGTAGTGCGCGGCTTCGAGATCGAGCGGCTGGCTCGTCCAGCGTTGGCGTCGGACAATCTCCGCGGGCGGCTGCTGACGATTATCAATGCATTGATTAGCCCCTCAAGCCGCGGAAAACTGCCCGATCGGCGCGCGAGAAATCGCTCCGGTGTTCCAGCGCGTGCGCGGAGCCGCGACACGAAGGCGAAGAACCCGACGGCGACAGGCGCGCGCCGATCTGTACAGAGCAAAGTGAGGTGACCGAGATGAAATCGCTAACCCATCTGGCTTCAACCGCATCAGGCAATGATATTTCGGCGGCGCTTACCGAAGATGGCGCGGTGATCGTCGACAATCTGGTCAGCGAACGCGAGATTGATGCGCTGCTTACCGAACTTCAGCCCTGGATCGATGCGACCAAAACTGGCCCTGACGATTTCTCAGGTAAGCGCACACGCCGCACCGGCGGCTTGATAGCGCGTTCGCCACTTGCGCGCGAATTCGTGATGAATCCGAGCGTGCTTGCGGCCTGTGCGAGCTTTCTGGGGCACGTCACCAGTTTTCAACTGCATCTGACGCAGGTCATCGCGATTGGCCGGGGCGAGCCCGCGCAACCGGTTCATCGCGACCAGTGGGCGTTCGATTTCTTTCCGTTTCCTAAGGGCTATGAGGTCCAGTGCAACACGATTTGGGCTCTGACCGATTTCACGGAAAAGAATGGGGCCACGCGAGTCATTCCCGGCAGTAATCATTTTGAAGATCGGATGCGCTTTGCCGAGGAAGACACGATTCCCGCGGAAATGAGCAAGGGGTCGGTACTGTTCTATTCGGGCAGCGTTTATCATGGCGGCGGCGCCAATCGATCCGACCGGACGCGCTGTGGCCTGAACATCACGTACAATGTTTCCTTCCTGCGCCAGGAAGAAAACCAGTATCTCGCGTGCCCGATCGAAATCGCACGGACGCTGCCGGTCGATCTGTTGCGCCTGATGGGATATCGGCTCGGCGCGTATGCGCTCGGCTACGTCGATGACTTGCGCGATCCAATAGAGGTCGTGCGTCCGGATTTGAAGAAAGCCGGGTTCGGCGACCTCAAAAATATCCCAAGTCAAATCAAGCCATAGAGCGCGCACGATCTCGCGGCGGTGGTGGTGCGGGTGCGGATTTTTTCGTATTGGACCCTCACCGAGCGCGGCACATCGATTGCCAAGAAAGAGCAATCGCAGCGCTGCCAATAACTCGAATCAACGGAGTTCTTTTTTGAAAAAGACGCGCGCTTGTTCCGCCGGCCCCGACGCGATCCTGCCGAATTCCTCGTACCCGAGGCGCCGGTAAAAGCCCGGCGCTTGAAACTCGATCGTATAGAGAATGACATTCTTGCATCCGCGTCTTAGCGCCTCGGCTTCCGCCATCCGCATGATGTCTGCGCCGATGCCGCTGCCGCGCAGAGACTCGGGAACGAAGATCAGATCCGCGAAAAACAATCCAAGCGAGGTATGTCCAGACAGGCCGCCGATCACATCGCCGTTGTTTTTGTCGCGAATCAGCACCGACAGCGGACGTGAATGCGTCTGGCCGGTGATCTGGAAGTTGAATTGATCAAGTCCGTTGCCAATCACTTCTTCGGCGTTCCGCGGAGGGTTATCCGTCAAGTCCAATTGAATTGATTTCATCCGCGCTGGTTCCGGCGTTGAGGTATCGGATCAAATCTGACTGTAGCCGCTGCCCTTGCGGTCGAATCCGATTCCGCGACCCTTGTCCAGTAGCCCGTACTCCTTCATCAGCTCCTGACTGTACGTTACGCGTCCGGTGATTTTGTTCACCGGCTCGGTCGCGAGAATCAGAGACGCGCGGGCCATGTATTCCTGCGGCTCGCCGTCCTGCGGCCCGCTGACCAAATGATGGTAGACGGTGCCGGGCGTGGCGACGACTTCCGACGGTGACAGGCAGGTAACCGAGATATTGTCGGCGAACACCTCTGCGGCGAGTCCCTGCGTCATCCGCTCCAGCGCCGCTTTCTCCGCACCATAGCATACCGCGCCCATCATCATTTGGTCGGGCTGGTATGGTCCTCGGCCGGGGCCGATCGCCGCACCGGAGGAGATATTGACGATCGCGCCCGATTTGCGCGGAATCATGTCCTGCAGCACCAGCCGCGAAAGCATGAACGGGCCGTGAAGGTTGACCTGAAACGAGCGCATCCACCTTTTCGGCGGATAATCCTTCAGCGGAATGAAATAAGTGAGAGCGGCATTATTGACGAGGATGTCGGGTTTTCCGTAGATGCGGCGCGTCTCGGCGACCAGCTTTTCGCAATCCTCCTCCGATGAAACGTCGCAGGTGACGGCGGTTGCCTGACCGCCGGATTTTTTTATAGCCGCAACCGTGGTTTCCAGCGAGCCTTCGAGCGGATGATCGCCTTCGTGCAGCGTGCGCGCGCTGCAAATTACTTTGGAACCCTCCTGCGCGAACAAGTCGGCAATAGCTTTGCCGATTCCCCGGCTTGCCCCGGTGACAATCGTCACTTTTCCATCGAGCTTGCCCATTTTCCGATTACTCCCCGTTGAGGATTGCGCCTGAGCGCGCCTGAAAGGCCGCGCGACGTGCGCATCGTTGTAATATATAGCCGCATCGATTGTGCGGGAGCCAGCGCCGAGTGTGGTGCTCGCGCGTGACGTTGGCTTCAGCGCATCGACATTCGCTTCAGATCGATCCGCGATGTTGTTATCTTAACCGCACGCTGCTTTTTTTCGCGGCGCTGGTGCGGAGATTTATCATGACCGCATACGATACCTGGATAGTCGTCGGGATCGCGATTGTTATAGGCCTGCTGCTTATTACAACCGGCATCCTGATTCAGTGGAGCCTGCGCAAGCGGCGCCGGACACCTAAAGCAGCGCCTGATGAGCGGATCGCTCGTGAGGCACCTGAGACCAAGCCGCAACTACCTCCTGAAATCGAGATGCGGCCGCCGCCCGAGCCGGAAGCGCCGCCCGCAGCCGAGCCTCCAGTCGCCGAAGTAGTCAAACCAGAGGCTGAGGCGGAAATTGAGGCTCCAAAGGTCGAGGCTCCTGGCCGCGAGGCTCCGAAGCCCGCGCCGGTTCGCGCGCCAATCGGAATCGGCGGAGGACTCCGCAAAACTCGCGAGAATTTTCTGGTCAGGATACGCGCCGCAATCAGCGGTGCAAAAAAAGCCGACGAGATATACGAGGGCTTGCTGGAGGCATTGATCGCCGCCGACGTGGGCGTGGACGCTTCGGTCAAGCTGACGGATGCGGTTCGCGCGCGGCTTGGCAGCGATAATCGGCCCGAGGTGATTCGCGACGCGCTCAAAGAGGAGATTGCCGCGATGCCTGCCGGGGCCGAGCGTCCTGCAGCCCAGGTCGCCGAGGGGCCGCTCGTGATCCTGCTGGTTGGGGTGAACGGGGTCGGAAAGACGACCACGGTCGCCAAGCTT
>JASHOJ010000217.1 GCA_030041155.1 Candidatus Binataceae bacterium
GACGCAGAAGATTTGCAGCCATCCGGGCCAGGTTAAGCTCGTCGTCGACGATAAGGACGCGGGCTTTTCGCTCGATGTTGCGTTCCTGCACGTCAGCTTCGCTCATTGTGCCATGCCCCGAACCGAAGTACGGGCGGAAGCGGTATTGTCTGCGCAGTGGGTTGGATAGTCAATACGGTATGGCAGCGCATCTAATGGTCAAGTTTCGGCGTGTTGCAGAGCGACACAGGGGATTAGGTGACCGAATGCATCAGCAATTTGCGTGCTAACCACTTGAAAATACTTGATAATTTTTGACCCAGGCACGGTTGCTATCCGTTATTCTGCTATGTTTAGGAGAGCGTAGCAGGGATGAATCGGACCGGGTTCCGCAGGGCTATCGAGCCGTGTTGCGCTGCCGCATCACAGCTTGCGCAACCCGTACGCGAGAGGGGACTCAGGTCGAAGGAGGGATCAGGCGCGACGATGCGAACATCAGGGCTCCAAGCGCGAGCATCAGGGTTACTGGTCGGAATGACCGTGGTCGCGGCCGCTGGAACGCTCTCCGGTCAAAATGCCCATGCGAGCCGAAGTCTCCAGGCAGCGGATGAAACAGATTGTCGGGCCGATTATCACTATTGGATTCGTCAGTCTGCTGCGAATTATAGCCGGTCTTGCCGAGGAAAATGTCCAGCAATCCGGGGACGAACTTGTTTCCGATTATCGCCGCTACCGTCGGCAATCCCACATACAATTCACGCGGATGATGGTGCGCCGCCCAGTAGACGGCTGCGGCCGGTTGTTCGGGGTCAAATATCGGTGGCACCGGCTGTGGACGGCGCGGCATCCGCACGCGGCACCAGTCGAATTGCGGCGTATTAAGCGCGGGCATCTGGACCATGCTCACGCGGACGTGGCTCTTCTTGTGCACCAGCTCGGTTCGAAGCGAATCGGTAAATCCTGCGATTGCGTGCTTGGCGCCGCAGTACGGCGCCTGAAGCGGTATCGATCGGTATGCCAGCGCCGATCCGACCTGTACGATCGTACCCGCGTCGCGCGGCAGCATCCGCTTGAGCGCCGCCATCGTGCCCCACACGGTGCCGAGATAGGTGACCTCGGTCGCGCGCTTGAATTCCTCCGGAGCTATCTGATCTATTTCCGAGAACACCGTGGTCATCGCATTGTTGATCCAGGTGTCTATCGGGCCAAACGCCGCCTCGATCTGGGCGGCGGCGTTTTCAACCTCGCGATAGTTTGCCACGTCCGCTGAAACCGCGATCGCCTCACCGCCGAGCGCGACGACCTCGTGACCGGTGCTTTCAAGCCGTTGCTGGCCACGCGCAATCAGGCCTATTTTTGCGCCATGCCTTGCAAACTCCTGCGTGATCGCACGGCCGAGCCCGGCGGAGGCGCCGGTAATCGCAACAATTTCAGGCCGCTTTTGGCGTGTTCCACGATTTGTCACGGCTTTTGTTCCTTGATACCGCTTCGGACTACTTCCGCAATATGCATCGGCCTGTGGCCGGAGCCTTGCTGAATCTGGGTACGGCAACTGAAGCCGTCGGCGATGATCAGAGTGTTCGGATCCTCTGATCTCGCGGCTGGCAGCAATGACCGTTCGGCGATTTTCATCGAGAGGTCATGATGCGAGGGCTCAAAGCCGAACGACCCCGCCATCCCGCAGCAGCCGGGTTCCGGTTCCTTGAAATCGATTTGCATGCGCTTCATTAGCGACTCTTCGGTCTTGAAGCCGAGCACGGCGCGATGATGACAATGCGCCTGCACTAGCGCCGGGCGCCCGCCGAAAACCGGCGGCGAGAATTGCGTAGCATGATTCTCCAGAAATTCGCTGAAAGTCACCGCCTGACGGCTGAGCCGGTACGCATCCTGGTCGTCCGGAAACAATCCGAATGATTCGTCGCGCAGGACGCTCAGGCAGCTAGGCTCCAGCCCGATAATGAAGGTGCCGGCCCGGAGTTCCGGTCCCAGCTCATCCAGAATTTTTCGCAAATAGCGGCGCGCGCTCTTCAAAAATCCGAAATCGTAGAGGGGGCGGCCGCAGCACAGAACCCGGGCGGGAATTTTGACCCGATAGCCCGCGGCTTCCAGGACCTCGGTCGCGGCCTGCGCAACCTCCGGATGAAAGTAGTTGTTAAAAGTGTCCGGCCACAGGATGACCGACGATCCGCTTTCAACCGCTGGTCGCCGCCCGAGAAACCATGATCGGAAAGTCGTGCGCGCAAAAGGTGGCATCGCCCTCTTCCGAGAGATTCCTGCGATGCGCTTCGCCAGGTTTCCGAACATCGGCGCCTGAAGCGCAAAGTTCGTGATCGACGGCATCGTCGATGCCATTCGCGCCAATCGATCGATATGCCCCATCGAGTATGCCGATAGCGGGCGGCGACGATGCCGATAGTAATGGGCCAGGAACTCCGCCTTGTACGTCGCCATATCGACGTTGACCGGACACTCGCCCTTGCATCCCTTGCACGAGAGGCACAGGTCCAGCGCTTCCCTGACCGACTCGCTTTTCCATCCGTCTTTCAGGGGATCGCCCTGAAGCATCTCGAACAATAGATGAGCGCGGCCGCGGGTTGAGTGCATCTCTTCGCGCGTCGCCATAAAGCTCGGGCACATCACTCCGCCTTCGGTTCGGCGGCATTTGCCCACGCCGACGCAGCGCAGGGCGGCGGCAAAATCTCCGCCGTCTTCCGCGAATTGAAAATAGGTCTGCACTCGGCGCGGATGGTAGTTTTCGCCGAGCCGCAGATTTTCGATATTTGTATAAGGATTGACGACTTTGTGCGGATTCATCCGCCCTTGCGGATCCCATATCGATTTGAACTCGCCAAAGGCGCCTACCAACTCGTTTCCAAACATCTTGGGCAGGAATGAGGCGCGAGATTGACCGTCGCCGTGCTCGCCCGAAAGCGAACCGCCCATCGAGACAACCAGGTCAGCCGCGCTCGAGGTGAAGGAGTGATATTTTTGGATTCCTTCGTGGCTTTTCAGATCAAATTCGATACGCGTGTGAAGGCATCCCTGGCCGAAATGACCGTAGAGGGCGCATCGATAGCCATATTGGGTAAGCAACTTGCGGAATTCGCGCAGATACTTGCCAAGCTTGTCCGGGGGGACGGCCGAATCTTCCCATCCTTCCCACGTGGTTGGCTCGCCGGGCACCAGAGCGGTCGCGCCGAGGCCCGCCTCGCGCATCTTCCAGATAAGACTTTCCTGTTCCGAGTTGTCATAGAGGCGGCTCTCGAGAACGTCAGGCGCCGATTTCAGAGCGTCGAGCATTTTTTTGGCGCAGTCGGCGGCTTCGTTGCGAGAATCGCCGCCGAACTCAACCAAGAGCCATCCCCTGCCCTTCGGGAGAAAATGCAGGTCGCCGCTATGCAGCCCCTTTTTGCGCATGTTGTCGACCAGCGTCTCGTCGATCGCTTCACACGCGATCGGATGGTAGTTGAGTATCTCCGCAGCGTGATCGCCCGCGCTGTAGATATCCTTGTATCCAAGCACGACCAGCGCACGGCATGGCGGACTTGGCACCAGCCGCACTCGCGCCTCGAGCACGGTGACGCAGGTGCCTTCGGTCCCCACCAGCGCGCGCGCGACGTTGAATCTGTTTTCCGGTAGAAGCTCGTCCAGGTTGTAGCCGGACACGCGGCGCGGAATTTTCGGATATCGCTCGCGAATCAGGCCCGCGTAACGGTCACGCAAATCGCGAAGCTGCCGGTATATGTTTCCGCGTTCCCCGCCTTTGGCGATTATCGTCCGCAGCTCATCTTCGCTGGTCGCGCCGACCCTCATCCGCAGACCGGAATAGGTGCATATCTCCAACTCATCGATATTTTCGCTGGTCCTGCCCGCCATCACCGAATGCGTGCCGCAGGAATTGTTTCCGATCATTTCGCCAAGAGTGCAGTGATCATGGATCGAGGGATCAGGCCCGAACGTAAGATGATATTTCTCGGCGGCATGACGCAGGTGATCGAGGATAATTCCCGGCTCGACTACCGCGGAGTGATGGGTCGGGTCGATGGCGATCAGACGGTTCAAGTATTTCGAGAAATCGATCACGACCGCAACGTTGGTGGTCTGGCCGGCAAGGCCGGTGCCTCCGCCGCGGGCGAGAACCGGCGCGCGATGCTCATGGCACAATTCGAGGGTGGCAAGAACGTCCTCGATATCTTTGGGGACCACGACGCCGATTGGGACCTGACGCCAGTTCGCGCCGCCGGTCGCGTACAGCGCGCGGCTCCCCGGGTCAAAACGAACTTCTCCCCTGATACGTTTGCGCAGATCCGCCGACAGCCACTGGGACTTGCGCATCGCGGGTAATCAGTTGTCTGAGCTACGAATGGTTGCATCGAATTCCCACGTTCAGAAGAAGAGCGTCGTTAAATTTCAAATCGGCGGGCGTCGGCGTGTTTGAATTCGAGTCCAAGCCCGACTCGGGTCCGATCGGGAATCAGCATCGCTTGTTGCGGCTCCAAAGCGCCGTCAAACAGCATTCGTTCGATTCGCACATGGTCGTGAAAATATTCGAGATGAACCGCCGAGCGCGCGGCGCAGCATGGAGACGCGTGAATCGAGAGGCAGCAGTGCGCCGACAGGGGCATAGAGCGCGCCTCGCAAAGCGTGGCGACGCCGAGAAATCCGGTTATACCGGCGCATCGCGTGGCGTCGGCCTGAACGACATCAACCGCACCCCTCAGGAGCATCCGCTCGAAGTAAGCCGGATTGTAGCCGTACTCGCCGGCCGCGATCGCCATTCCGGCGGGAGCGGCATCGCGCGGAAGACGCAAGCCCTCGACATCATCCGAAGAGACCGGCTCTTCGAACCACGCGACACCCGAGTGCGAGAACGCGCGCCCGAACGACAGCGCCGGTTTTCTGGTGTATGCGCCGTTGGCGTCAACGAACAACTCCGCCCGATCGCCGATCGCATCGCGGGCTTCTTTCACCCGTGAGATATCGGTCTCGGGATTCCTGCCGATTTTGATTTTGACCTTCTTGATTCCCCGATCGACCCATCCGGCGAGCTGATTTTTCAGGCGGCTGCTGTCATAAGAGGTAAATCCGCCGCTGCCGTAAACCTCGATTCCGGGGCGAGTCGCGCCAATCAGGTCCACCAGCGCGATATCGAGCAGCGCCGCCTTCAGGTCCCACAGCGCCACATCGATCGCCGACATCGCCATCGCGACGATGCCCGGACGGCCGAGATTGCGCGACGCGCGCGCCATCGCAAGCCAGTTCGCGCCGATACTCATCGCGTCACCGCCCACCAGCAGCGTCGAAAACAGATCACGACCGCGGTCGCGCGGTCCGCATAAGTATAGCCAATTCCAGTTTTGCCGCCGGCGTGGATTTCAACCAGTACCAGGGTGGTCGAGTCCCATTCGAGGGTACCGTCAGATTCAGGATAGTCAGTAGGTATACGGTAGGCGCTGACGGATACCCTCTTGATACTTGTGTCGGGGATCACGGCTTCACCCGTGCGCCGCGCTCATACCGTCTCGCGCACTTTGTCGCCGAAGACGGTGTACGCGACCTTGTCGCGATTAGGCTCGCCCTTAACCAGCGCCTCCGCGAAGTGCGTTGCCTGCTTGACCGTGATCTTTGCCGGCATCGGCGGTTCGTAAGGATCAACTTCGGCCTGAATCAGGACCGGGCCGGGTGTTGCCAGAGCTTTATCCAGAACCTGGCCGCACTCGGCGGCATCAGTAATGGAGAAGGCGGTTGCGCCGCATGCCCGCGCGTAGGCGGCGAAATCGATTGGCTGCAAGTCGACGCCGTATTCCGGCACGCCGGTGACACCATCTGCTCCCACTTTATCTGTCCAAGCGTGTTGTTCTTTATCACCATTATTTTGACCGGCAGCTTGTACTTGACGCAGGTCGCCATTTCCGCCGTCAGCATCGAGAACCCGCCATCACCGACGAACGCGACACATTGCCGATCGGGATACGCGATTTGTGCGCCGATCGCGTAGGGCAGCCCGCACGCCATCGTCGCCAGAGTTCCGGATACCGAGTGCATCTGGCCGCGCTTAACGGGGATATAGCGCGCCCACCAGGTAGTGATAGTTCCGGAGTCGCAAGTGACTATTGCATTGGAGCTGAGGCGTTTACCCAGTTCGTGCGCCACCACCTGCGGCTTCATCGGCTTGTCCTTGCGGGTGGCGCGCTCAAACATAAGCTCCCGCCAGTGCTTCATTCCTTTCTGGGCAGTCTCGAGAAATGATTTGTCGCTTTTCGATTTGAGCAGCGGAACCAGCGCCTTGAGGCAACTCGCGCTGTCGCCGACCAGGCCGGCTTCAACCGGCTGCCTAAGCCCGATCCGAATCGGATTCATGTCTATCTGAACCACCCGCGCCTGGCCCGGCTTGGGCAAAAACTCGATATAGGGAAACGAGCTGCCGACGATAAGCAGCGTGTCGCAATCTTCCATCGCCTCCTGCGACGGCCGGGTGCCGAGCAGGCCGATGCCACCGGTCGCGTATGGACTATCGTCGGGAACACAAGCCCTGCCGAGGAGCGCGGTAACTATCGGCGCGCCGAGGATTTCGGCGGCCTTCTCCAGCTCTCCGCCTGTTTGCAGAGCGCCCGCGCCAGCTAAGATCGTGACTCGGGATCCCGCGTTCAAGATCTCCGCGCCGCGGCGAACCGCGGCCGGGTCAGGCGCGAATGAGGAGTCGGCAAAATGCGATGAGGTGTGATTTTTCAGGTTCCGCTCCGATCGCTTCGGCTGCGTCATCGTCTGGACGTCGGTGGGAATCGTGATGTGGGCCACGGTTCGATACGAAAGCGCGGTGCGGCATGCGATATCGGTCACCGGCTCGACGTGCGCGACGCCCATCACGCGCGCGTCATAGGCCGCGACATCCATGTACAGCTTGTCCAGTTCCACATCCTGTTGCGAATGCGTACACAACAAGTCGTGATGATGAAGCCCGGTTATCGCCAGCACCGGAGCACCGTCGAACTTCGCGTCGTACAATCCGTTTAGAAGATGAATACCGCCGGGCCCCGAGGTCGCAAGGCATACACCGAGCCGATTAGTAAATTTCGCATATGCGCACGCCATGAAAGCCGCCGCTTCCTCATGACGAACCTGTACAAATCGAACCGACTCCTGCTTCTGGCGAAGCGCTTCCATGATCCCATTGATGCCGTCGCCAGGAAGCCCGAAGATCGTGTCAACGCCCCAGTCGATAAGTCTTTCGATTAAAATGTCTGCGGCTGTCATTGATCTCTCCAAACAGGTCTATCCAAAAAGCTGCTTTCCCCCCGCATATTCGGGAGCAAATACGGGACCGCTGCTATTCGGGCGAGCTTCAGGAGATGCGGGCGCGATTCAGGGTTCTGAAAAAAGCGCCGTTGCTGGAATCAGAGGCACGTCAGTGAAGAGAGTGCGGAGTGAGCATTGGCAGCGCATGATCGCAAACCGCGATAGAGTTCGATGCCTTTCACCGCGATGTGAGCAACGAACATATCACCGGCCGGCGGTGGCCAATCCCGAGCGAGAGACTGGCGATGCTTGGCGAGGCGGTCTCCGTGATGCGGCACTTGTGGAAAGGAGGATGGCAGAGTCATTGCGGCAAATACTTCACAGTTGACCGGGCGCGTATTTTCACGCTTCCCAAAGAGCCGCCGCAAATCATGATGGCCGCGAGTCAGACCCGGGCGGCCTCGATGGCGGGCGAGATCGGCGACGGATTAATCAGCTTCGAGCCCAAAGCTGAACTTGTAAACGCATTCGAGAAAAACGGCAGCAAGAAAAACCCTCGTTTGGGGCAACTCACCGTATGCTACGAGCGGAGTGACGATGAAGCCGCAAGCGCGGTGAGGAAATATTGGCCGAACGCCGGAATCGGCGGTGATCTGATGACCGATCTCGAACTGCCATCGCGCTTCGATGAAATCGTGAAGCTAATCAAGCCGGAAACGATAACTGAGGGAATGCCGCTCCGATCCGGAGAAGCATCTCTTGAGCATCAAGGAATTTCTGGATGCTGCTTCGATCGCGTGTATGTGCATCAGGTCGGCCCCGATCAGGACGGATTTTTCAGATTTTACTCAGATGAGATTATCCCGTGGCTGAATTGAGCATAGGTAAGTTGTTGGGCACTACGAGTGGCGCGGATTGACGCGCAGTGATATCGTTTAGCGAACATGAATGCCGATGCCCTCAGGCTGGAAATCGAGATAGATCGTGAAGCCGACGGTCGCTGGATAGCTGATATCCCCCACCTTCACGGCGTGATGGCTTACGGCGCAACTCGTGACCAGGCGATCGCCAAGGCGAAGGCTCTTGCCTTGCGGGTGATTGCCGATGAGATCGAACACGGCGAACGCCCGCTCGCTCCCGGCAGCGGCGTTTTCGACCTCGCGATAGTTGGCCACGTCCGCTGAAACCGCGATCGCCTCACCGCCGGGGGCGGCGCCCCAAGCGCGGCCGCGTGTCAGCACGGCTCACTAAGGATGAAGGCTGCAAGGAGCCTGCGCGCCGCAGGCGCTGCACGGCGGGAAACGCCGATGAGCAGCCGCCGGCGCCCGAAGGGGCGGACCCGTAGGACCCGCGGAACGCGGCGGGACCGAGCACGCCCGCCGGCTGGTCGCCGTCTAGTTCGCCTACAACGGATACCGGCCCGGACATTGGCCTACAAACCGATCGGTCCAGGACTGATCAACCGCGTGAGCGTATCTCAATGATTCGGATTGAGTCGTTGAAACACATCGAGCGATTGGAGCATGAGTGTGCTCGACGCATCGGTCTTTTGCCTTAGCTCCTCGGGACTGCTCCAAAAGTGCGCGAGCCATCCGCTGGCGATTGCGCGTGAGCGGCGGAGGAAATCCTCGTACTCTGCGGGAGTGCAATGCAATGGAAACGTTTCTTCTATCACGATCGGCCTACCCACTCTGTAGTGGGCCAGAGACGCAAGCGCCAAGTCTATTCTCTTGCTTGTTGGGTACATATGCACTGCAAGGAAGTCGACCTCAGGCGCAATCGCCGACGGCGAAATCGGCATTTTCTCGGGTTCCACGCCATCGATCCAGATCATGCCCAGAGTGATCAAATGGCGTGTGTCATGCCTACGGATGGCATCCGTCATCTGGCGTACCCAGGCGCGCACGATGTCTTGTGCGCTCCGCCCAGCCGGGTCGATATCGATATATTCGATGTACCGATAGCCATCGAGCTCTGTGGGTAGCGTCCACTCCCCCCTAGCTCTGCGCTCAGTCGAAACGAGCGGCTCGTTCATGAGGTCATAGGCAAAGATGCCAGAGTGGTTTGCGCCAACTCTGGCAATTGCATCCCAAAACTCGGCCTGTACCGCCCACCGTTCCCGTTCAGACAGATTGTTGTACCAGGACGGCACGGCCGCCGCCCGAAAGGTACCGAGGCCGGTGATATCGAGGTATAGATGTAAGGACTCGGCCAGATCGATTAGTTTTTCGAACCGCGCCAAGCTGCTCGGGTTTGGTCTGCCCGGTGCTTCCATGAAGCTCGCGAATTGAAGGTTTATTCGCACGACGTTCGCACCCAGACGCTTCATCTCACGAAAGTCACGTTCTACCTTCGCCCAGCCGTCGGCTCCTGCCGTGTTCCAGTAGTCCTCAAGGAGACGATGTCGATCGTCCCGCGAATAGTTGAATCCCCAGGGAATGAATGCGGCGCCGGTTTGGGATAGCACAAAGCCGCTTTTGCTCGGATTTACGCTGATCCAAGACACTGGTGTTGCGCGGGCCGTCGGCACACTAATGAGGCACGCGAGCAAAAGTGCAGTTCCGAGCCGGTGGAGCGAGATGTTCATAAATCCAACCATAGAAGGTCCTGGATCCTAAATAAATCAGCAAGGCGGTTCTACTGTAACCTTGGGCCAAAGAGGCCACAGGAACTCGATGAGATGATGGCACGGCTCAAGAGCGAGAGGCGCGGCGCATAAAGGCGCTATAGCCCAATGTCCGCTCCCCGCCCAACTCTGAGGTTTGGAGCGTCTGTTTGTTGCCCGACCAGCACTCCCAAATCCTTCCAGAGTGGCTGGCTATGGGCGGCTGGGTCGTATTCCATCCACGCTCCAGAGACCAAAACAAAGGATACGAGAAAGACCAGAAACGATGAGCCCTGGTCAGCACTCGGCCGCAACCAAACGGAGATTCTCGTCGCGAGGTAGGAGAAGGCCAGGCACGCACACACCCAGACAATCAGGAGGTCGGCCCCGATCACAACGGTTTTTCAGATTTTACTCAGATGAGATTATCCCCCGCCTGAATTGAGCGCTGGTAGCTTTAGTAAGGATGATCGGAAAGAAATCCTGCACCCCCCTCCTTAGTCCTCCCCCGCAAAAAACGCGGGAGAGGAATTTCAACGATCCTGTCTGGCGCTTCCCGCCGTCCTTGTATATCGGGCGAGGATAAGACCGCAGCCGAGATAAAGGCTCACAATTCTTGTGTACAGGCCGTATCGCGCTGTAAGTAGCTGGGAAGGTGAAAACGGAAATTCTCCTAAGGTTTGATCGAAATGGGGCTCAGGATGCGCGCAGGACTCGCGACCGCGCCGACATCGCGCTCGCACTCCTAGTCATGGTTCTTCTGTCCGGATCGCTGGCAGTGCCGTGCGCGTGGTCGCAACTCGTGCCGGGATCCATGAATGTCAACTGGGACGCCGGATCGCCGGACTGTGCGAGAAATCCGCAGCCTCCGCTTCAAGTGCATCCGTACAACCCGAAAACCTTCATCATTCGGGAGAACCCCTGCAGCACGTTCGAGGCGCCGTTCATCTACCTCCTCATCGGCTCCAAGCGAGCTCTGCTCATCGATAGTGGAGACGTTACCGATCCAACAAAGATGCCGCTGGCGGCCACTGTGATGCGTCTGCTTCCGGGCCCCGTCGGAAAGTTTCCCCTGCTCGTCGTTCATACGCATCGGCACCATGATCATCGAGCCGGCGATGCGCAGTTCAGAGCGTATTCCAATGCCGATGTGACAGGATTCGACCTCGTAAGCGTTCAGCGATTGTATCACTTCACCGACTGGCCAAACGGCTTGGCCGAGATTGATCTCGGAGATCGAACGATCGATGTCATGCCGACGCCGGGGCACAGCAGCACCGAAGTTTCGTTTTACGATCGGAACACCGGGTTGTTTTTTTCCGGTGACTTTATGATGCC
>JASHOJ010000218.1 GCA_030041155.1 Candidatus Binataceae bacterium
CTAGTCCGTGGCTACTTTACAAGCGCCCAACTATTCGCGGACCAGGTTCTCGATATGGCGCGGCGCGAGGGCAGTCCTCGAAGCCTGGCATTTGCGCACCAGGCACAGATCGAGACGCGGCACTACCGCGGCGATCTGGCCGGAGTCGAAGAACTTGTCGACAGTCTCGTCCCTCTAAGGCCGTACGGATCAACTGAATCCTTCGTAACTCCCATGGGCTACGCGGCGTACAACGCCCTGGCTCTCGGCTACTTCGACAACGCTGAACTTAGAATGGCCGACGCGCTTGCCTGTGCCCGCGAACACGGCGACGAACCATACATTTCCGCAATTGCGCGAGATTGGGAGGCCATATGCCGTGAGGCGCTCGATTCCAAGCGCGCGGGCGAGGCAGGCGCCGAAGCCCTTGCGATCGCCGAAAAACACGGCTTCGCGTTCTGGGGCGAGGTGGCGCGAATCTTCGTGGGGCTTGCCAAAGCCAGGCTCGGCTCTCCACAAGAAGGTGCCGCGCTTATCCGCGCCGCGTGTGAAGGCTTTCTTCAATCGGGGCAGATGATCGCCGGTGGGCTGTTCTTCACCTACCTTGCGGAAGCCGAAGACCTGGCGGGCAACATGGACCAGGCGTTCACCGCGATCAACAAAGCCTTCGATCCGAGTCTCACGCCATATAGTGATGGGACGCTTTGGGAGATGGCCCCGCTACACAAACCCAATGCGTTCACCTGCCGCGGCGGACTTTATGTGAAAGTCGGACGAAACGACCTTGCCGAGGCGGATTTCCGCGCGGCTATCGCGGAAGCACAGAAGATGAGCGCAAGATTTTTCGAGCTGCTGGCGGCGATTCCTCTTGCTCGACTGCTGCGCGACACGAATCGTCACAATGAAGCCCGCGCGATTCTCGCGCCGCTCTATGGATGGTTCACTGAGGGCCTCGATACGCCGCCTCTCAAGGAAGCCAAGACCCTGCTCGACGAATTGGGCGAATAACAGAGGCGCCGAGTGCTGCCCGACGCGGAAGGCCGGCCCCTTCGTGTAGCAAGGCGCTGCGCAAAACGCCTCTTGCGGTTTTGTCATTCCCGCGCGTCTGAGTTGTCCGGCGCGCAAGGAATCCCGGCATTCAAGCGACCCGCCGTCCGATTGCCCGCGGAGGACCGCGCAAGATCCTTAGCAGCGATTGCTCAGGATGACGTGGCGGTTCGCGGCGCAACCCTTCAAACCAAAGCTAAAGTGCCACTTTAACTTTCATGCGAATGCGCACGTTCGCCAGCACCGCTTGCGCCTGCCTCGCAGCCCTACGCTTATGCGACTGGAGGCGGGGAGGATGGCGCGTCGTCATTCGCGACTGTATCGGCCATCTTCGCGCCTCGCTGCCCCATCGGCTTCTCCGGCCCGATTGTCGTGTCGCGCGCGGTCTGCCGCTCCATCTCGGCATCCATGCACCCGCCGATCAGAATCGCGTAGGCACAGAGGTAAAGCCACGTGAGCAGCACCACTACCGCGCCGAGCGCGCCAAAGGTCTTCTCATAGTTGCCGAATTTCGCGACATAGAAAGTAAATCCGACCGACCCGGCGATGCACAGCGCGGTCGCGAGGATACTGCCCCAGCTAACCCATCGCCACCTCGGATGGGTCCGGGACGGCGCGAACCGATAGGTCGCCGCCAGCGCCAGCACGAACATCACGATCAATACCGGCCACGGCGCGATCCATCCAAGCGTCCGCACTTCATTTCCAAACGGCAGCAGCTTGAGCGCCGCGGGAAGCGCGGCGATCAGCAGCAACGCGACGATCCCAAATGCTATCGCCGCGAAAGTCATCAGCAGTCCTATGCCCTCGTAGCGCACAAAGCTCCGTTTCTCCTGCTCTTCGTAGGTGACATTGAGCGCTCCCATCAGGCCGGTCGTGCCCTCGCGAGCGCTCCACAGCGCAAATGCAAGACTGATGATCAGGCCGAGACCCAGTTTCGAGCCGCCGGTTTTCGCGAGCGAGGTCAGGTAGGTGGTGAGCAGTTTCTGCGCATCGGCGGGAATCACTCCGCGCATCTCGTTAATCTGATGCTGCACGATCGCGGGATTCGCGAGCAATCCGTACACCGCGACCAACGCCGCAAGCGCGGGAAAAATCGCCAGCATCGCGTAGAAGGCCACTCCTCCCGCGAGCAGCGACAAATTCTTCTGGTTGTTGGATGTATAGATGCGCTTGAGGATGCTTGACCAGCTCGCTGCGGGAATTTGCTCGGGCGTCTCCGCATGATGCCCGCGATCGTCGTTCTGCGCGCTGTTCTGATCCGGATCCATTCAGGATCAAGATTCGAGCAAGTACCGTTCCCCGTCCACAGGGAATCCGAATTAGTCCACCAAAAGAGCAGGCGGATATGAAAAACGGCGGGGTCTCGTGCGAGAACCCCGCCGCTGCTTCTGCGGATTTGATTCTTCCTGGCTTAGCGGCCGCCGCTCACCGCCATCCTGACCATCGCTTCCTGCGTAAACATGCTCTTATCCACCGCGCCCATGTTGATATACCAGCACTCGCGCTCGGGCGTCTCCATCCCCGGCAGATAGCACATCGTCACCATCGAGGATTGCACGTCCGTCGATGCGGCGCCGACCACGAACTCGCGCTTGAACGGATAGATTGCAACTCGCGCGTCGGGAACCGGCCGGTCGCGGAACGCCGACCAGTAGATATGGTTTCGCCAGAGCTGTCCCTGCCGATCATAAGTATCGATATAGGGCTGGAACCACATTTCGGAGTCTTCGTAGATGATCGTGCGGGAATCCAGCGCGGTTGCGATCCGATCGCGGCGCGGCAACGCCTCGATTATGTACATGTGGCGCATCTCCCATACTTCCGGGCATGCGCTGGCGCCGCCGTCGGTCGGGCATCGCACTTCCGGCGAATGCTCGGCGCGCACGCACGCCAGCATCTCCTTCTCGCCCATGAAACGATAGTCGTACTCCTCGGTCTTCGGATTGAATCCCGAATAATGGTCGGGATCGAAGGTCTGCGTTCCCGTCGCCGAGGAGTTGATGCCTTCGTTCAGGCGGCGAACCCGGCGCGAGCCGGTGTCCCAGGTCCACGTGTCATCGCCCTGGTTCGGATTCGCATAGCGAAATCGCA
>JASHOJ010000219.1 GCA_030041155.1 Candidatus Binataceae bacterium
GGCCACCGCCGTGAAACCGCCGGCCGCCGCCGCGCGCAACCCGGTTGCGATCGTTTCCTTCTCCGGAAAGCCGGGATCGCGCAGATGGACATGCGGATCGACCAGCCCCGGCACGACCCAGCATCCGGCCGCGTCGACAACCTTCGCGCCTTCGGGAACTCCGAGCCGGCCGGGATGTTCGATCGCCTCGACCTCACCTTCGGCGATGAGCACGTCGCAGGTCTCATCGACCGCGCGCGCCGGATCGATAAGCCGCCCGCCGCGCAGCAGGATTCGATTCGGCGGGATTCGATTCGGCACGTTTGTGCTCATCCCGCGTCCTCTCCTTCCTTGAGCGACTCGACCATCGAGTAAATGACCACGCAGTCCTGCGTCCTGGCACGTCCGGGCGCCACGCCCTGGGGCGGCGCGAGGCGGACCTGGACGCGCTCGGCACGCGCGGTGGGGATGTTCTTGCCGACGTAGTTGGGCCGGATTGGAACGGCGCGATGGCCGCGGTCGATCAACACCGCGAGCTTGACCGCGGCGGGACGCCCGCGCTGCCACAACGCGGTCATCGCGCGCTGCACGGTCCATCCGCTGTTGATCACGTCGTCGACAATCACGATCGTGCGATCCTCGGCGACAAACGATTCGGCGCTGTCCAGACGCATCACCGTTTCGGCGGGATTGTACACGTCAATTGCTGCGGACGGCGGACGCACTCCGGCTTTTTGCTGGATCAGGTCGCAAATTCGGGACGCTAGAATCGCGCCGCGGCTGACCACGCCAACAATCGACACGCCGGTCAGGTCGGGCAGGTCCGCGATCACCTGCTCCGCCATCGAATCGAGAGCCCGCGCAATCGCGGGTGCGTCCATGACCTCGCGCTGAGGGCCGCGCCGGTACGGTTCGTAGCCTTCTTCCTCGGCCTGCTTGACGCTGTCGAACACCGCAAGCGTTCCTTCTTCGATCCACTGCCGCACATAGCCGTGAAGGGTCTCGTCATAGCGATAGTAGCGGCGCCTGCTCGCATGGCCGACGAACTCGATTCGCATCTCGCGGTCGCAATAATCGCATCGCAGCGCAAGCAGGTTGCGATCGACGCCGGGCGCGAGGCGAAACCGCGGACGCAGATAGCCGGCTTCGAAGCGGGTGACGCAATTCGGGCTGGCGCATCGCGGCGGCGCCGCGGACTTGAACACAATCGCGGCGTTTTGAGCATTGGTGCGACTGCGCGGCTCTCCGCTTCGTTCGATAATCCACGCGATTAGCGCCATCCGCACCGGAACGCCGGCAGCAGCCTGCTCGAAGTAGACCGCGCGCGGGTCGCTGTCGAGCTCGTAGGCGAGTTCGGTAGTGCGCGGCAGCGGATGCATCACCACCGCCTCCTGCACGCGATGGCCCTTGAGCGCGTGCGCGTCGAAGCGGACATATTCCGACGTCGGCGCGTCTTTTGATTGCAGCCGCTCTTTCTGCAGCCGCGTGACGTAGAACGCGTCGAGCGCGGGTGGCGGCTCGGCAGTGGGAATTTTCTCCAACGGAGCGTCGCCCGTGAACAGCGCCATCTGATGCGGGGCGCTGGGCGTTAGGTACAGCGCATCGAGTCCGCCCGCGAGCGACTTGAGCTCGTCCATCGTGACGGTGGAGAAATTGTAATTGCGTTCCGCCGCCAGCCGCTCGAGCACATAATCGGGCACATCCATACCGGCGGTTGGGACCGCAACGATATTCGCGCCAAAGCGGGCGAGCGCATAGATCAGCGAATGGACGGTGCGGCCGAATTTGAGATCGCCGCAGAGCGCGACCGTGAGGCCTTTCAGGCGCCCCTTCTTGCGTCTCAGAGTGAACAGGTCGCACAGCGTCTGGGTGGGATGTTCGCGGCTGCCATCACCCGCGTTGAGCACCGGGCACGAGGCATACTCCGCCGCGACGCGGGCCGCGCCGTCATGCGGATGCCGCAGCACGATCAAGTCCGCGTAGCCGCTTACGATTCGCGCGGTATCGGCAAGACTTTCGCCCTTGGCGGCGGAACTCGCGTTCATATCCGCGGAGCTGATAACCGCGCCGCCCAGCCGATGCATCGCAGATTCGAAGCTGAGCCGGGTGCGGGTTGAAGGCTCGTAGAACAGCGTCGCCATCACCAGGCCGCTTGCCACCGCCGGCGGCTTGCCGGCTTCCAGCGCGGCGGCGTACTCGTCTGCGAGGGTAAAGATGCGCTCGATCTCAGCGGTTGCGAGATCCTCGATCGAGACCACATCGATTTTTGACAGCCGAGGCATCGTGCTCTTCGCTGATCAACCCCTATCCGCGGCGTTACTTGCCATTGCCGTTGCCAATCACCACGGCGTCGGCGCCGTCGACCTCGGTCAATCGCACATACACGCGATGGCCGGGCGGCGCGGAAATGTTTTTGCCGACATAATCGGCGCGAATCGGAAGCTCGCGTTCGCCGCGATCGACGAGCACCGCGAGCTGAATCGAGTCGGCGCGGCCAAGATTCGTGAGCGCATCGAGTGCGGCGCGCACGGTCCGCCCGGTATAGAGCACGTCATCGATCAACAGGACCGTTTTGCCGTCGAGCGAGAACGGGATATTGCGCGCGATAAGCCGTGGGTCGCCTGGCCGGCCGCGGCCGTCATCGCGGTAGGACGAGATATCGAGGGTCCCGACCGCGATTTCACGAGGCGAGAGGCCGCGAATCTCCACGGCAATCCGGTCGGCCAGGTACGCGCCGCGCCTTACGATTCCAATCAGCGCAAGCGCCTTCGCTTCAGGATTGCGCTCGACGATCTCGTGAGCGATACGTTTGACCGCTCGGGCTATCGCGACGCTATCAAGGGCGGTTTCGGGCCTGGGCGTCATATTCACCTATGGCGCCGCGCCGGGAGGCGGTCAAAAAAATCCCGGCAGCGGACGCGGCCGGGCGCAACATTGTGAGGATCGATCATCTTCACACCTTCCCGCCATCGCAGTAGCGGATTAAAGGCAAACAAAATGTAGCACGCGCGGATGCGCGCGTCAATGGGACACCGGATCGTTTGGCGGGGATTCCTCGCGCGCCGGGCAACTAGAGACGCGCGGGAAGGACAAGGAGCTCGTTTGGCGGCGGTTCGCCCTCACCCTCGCGTCACGATTCCTGCGACAAAGGAACGCAGGAATCGCACCGCTCTCCCTCTCCCGGTGGGCGAGGGTATCGGGACGCGCTGCGCCCGGAATAATACCTGACGCGTGCGAGTCGATAGAACGGCGCGCGGCGATTATGAGGCGCGGCGTTTTTTCTGCTCGAGCTTGCGAATGCGCTGGTCCTGGTCCTTGCTCTGCACGGTGATTCGATCGTCAAAGCGCTCGAACTTGCGCATCAGGGTTTGCAGCGCCTTGTTGGTTTTGGCGAGCTCGGCATTAATCTTACTTGCCGCCGCGTCGCCTGCCCCGGCGCTCTCCGCGGCGCCGTTGCCCGATGTCGCTGTCCTTTCCGCGGTTTTAGCTGCAAGCGCCTCGCTATGCTCGCGCGCCTCGGCGGCGCGTGCCGCTATTTCCTGCCGGAGCGCATTCTCGGTTGCGCCAAACCATTCACGGAACTCGACCCGGGTTCGTCCCAGAGTCTCGCCGAGCCGCACCATCTCGGCGCCGAGGTCCGCGCGCATCGCGGCCAACCCTCCCCTATTTTCGCCAATCTGATCGGAAAGAAAGCGAATCTGGCTGCCGACCTCCGCAAACTGGCCGATCAATTCCTGGCGCAGCGCATCGAGTCGGCCCCCATAGCCGGAAACCGCCTCGATAACGAGATCGAAGCGCGCTCCCAATTCCTCAAGCATCGTTCCAATCCTGGTTACGGCGTCATCACCGGAAGCCACTGTTGATGCTCCCCCTCGCTCATAAGTTTAGCTGTTCTCTCCGGTAAGCGTGCTTACCGGATGATTCCGCCGAATCGCGACCACCTGGCCGCTATGAACCAGTCGAGCCAGTTACTATCCGGGTTGCCGGAATAATAAATGACCATCGCGCGGCCTTCAACATTGTCGTGCGGCACAAATCCCCAGAAGCGGCTGTCGTAACTATTGTCGCGATTATCGCCCATCACGAAGATTTTTCCGGGCGGCACCGTCACCGGACCGAAATTGTCGCGCGGCGAGACGGTGGTCCGCTGATCGTCCGGGACCTCGAAATGGCCATGCGGATCGGGCATCGGCTTGCCATTTAACCACGGGTGGCCGTTCTTGATCTGCACCACGTCGCCGGGAATTCCGATCACGCGTTTGATGAAATCCTTGGTCGGATCGGGCGGAAAGACGAATACGACCACGTCGCCGCGATGGATTGGTTCGAGATCGAACAGGTAATGGCCAAGGTCGATGCCGGGAACATACAGCCCGAAGATGGAATCCGGCATGCGAAGGCCGAAGACCACCTTGTTCACCAGGATGTGGTCGCCGACCAGGAGCGTCGGCTCCATCGAGCCTGACGGAATCTGATACGCCTGCACCAGGAAGGTGCGGATCACGAGCGCGAGCACCAGCGCGATAATCAGCGCCTCGGCATACTCGCGCGCGATCGATTTTCCACTTTCATGCGCCTGGGGGCGCTGCTGGTCGGGATGTTTGAGCGAATGCGAAGCCTGCGCCATCTGCTCCTACTCCCCGACCTTGAGCAGGGCCAGAAAGGCCTCCTGCGGAATCTCGACGCGGCCAACCTGTTTCATCCGCTTCTTGCCTTCTTTCTGCTTCTCGAGGAGCTTGCGCTTGCGGGTGATATCGCCGCCGTAGCATTTGGCGGTGACGTTCTTGCGCAGCGGCTTGACCGACTCTCTGGCGATGATTTTAGCGCCGATCGCGGCCTGAATCGCGACCTCAAACATCTGCCGCGGGATCAGTTCGCGCATTTTCTCGCACAGCGCGCGGCCTCTTTCGTAGGCCTTGTCGCGATGCACGATTATCGAGAGGGCGTCTACTACCTCGCCATTGATCCGGATGTCCAATTTAACCAGAGGCCCGGCCCTGAAGTCCAGAAATTCATAGTCGAGCGACGCGTAACCGCGGCTGACCGATTTCAGGCGGTCATAAAAATCGAACACGATCTCCCCGAGCGGCAGCTCATAGTGGAGAATCACCCGATGGTCGCCGAGGTAGCGCAGGTCGCGCTGAACGCCGCGGCGCTCTTCGCAGAGCTTCATCACCGCGCCGAGAAATTCCTCGGGCATATGGATCGAGGCCAGGATAAACGGTTCCTCAATCGCCTCGATACCGTTTTCGTCCGGCAGCAACGCGGGATTATCGACCATCGTGGTTTCGCCGCCGATACTGCGCACTCGATACGCGACGGTCGGCGCGGTCACGATAAGGTTGATTCCAAATTCGCGCTCGAGCCGCTCCTGCGCGATTCCCATGTGCAGCAGCCCGAGGAATCCGGCGCGAAAGCCGAAGCCCAGCGCCTGCGACGACTCCGGCTCGCACACCAGGCTCGCGTCGTTCAAGGTGAGTTTCTCGATCGCGTCGCGCAGCGCCGGATACTGATTCGCCTCGGTCGGGTAAAGCCCCGCGAAGACCATCGGCTTTAGTTCCTTGAACCCGGCAAGCGGCTCGGGAGCTAGGTTTTGCGCATCGGTAACGGTGTCGCCGACCCGCATGTCGGCCACGGTCTTGATTCCGGCGACGACGTAACCGACCTCGCCTGGCCCGAGCGCATCGGCGGCCTCTTCGTGCGGAGTAAAGCATCCAAGCCGCATCACCTCGCCTGCCGCGCCCGTCGCCATCAGGCGGATTTTCTGCCCCTTCGCGATCGTGCCGCCGAACACGCGCACCAGCCCGATCACGCCCTCGTAGCTGTCGTACCAGCTATCGAAAATCAGCGCGCGCAAGGGTTCGTGATGGAGCGGCTTGGGCGCCGGAATGCGCGCGAGGATCGCTTCGAGCACGTCGTCGATCCCGACCCCCTCCTTCGCGCTGGTCAGAATCGCGTCGTCGGCGGGCAACCCGATCACGTCCTCGATTTGCGATCGGACGCGTTCGATATCCGCGCCGGGAAGATCGATCTTGTTGATCACCGGCACGATTTCGAGACCGTGATCGAGCGCGAGGTAAACGTTGGCGAGCGTCTGCGCCTCCACGCCCTGGCTTGCGTCGACGACCAGCAGCGCGCCCTCGCACGCGGCGAGGCTGCGCGACACTTCGTAGGCAAAATCGACATGGCCGGGCGTGTCGATCAGGTTCAGCACGTAATTTTGGCCGTTTTTCGCCTGATAATTCAGGCGGACGGACCGCGCTTTGATCGTGATGCCGCGCTCGCGCTCCAAATCCATCGAGTCGAGAAACTGATCCTTGAGCTCGCGGTGCGAGAGCGCGCCGGTGCGCTCCAGCAGGCGATCGGCGAGCGTGCTCTTGCCGTGATCGATATGCGCGATAATGGAGAAATTGCGTATCGACGCAGGGTCAGTCATCGTGTTTCGCCGCAAGCGGGCCGCGCAGCCGGATCCTTATTTCCTGTGGCTCTTGAAATATTGAAAAGTCTCGGCAAGTCCCTGCGCGAGTGTTTTCTCCGGCCGCCATGAAAGCTCCCGCGCGGCCAGCGCGGGCGAGATCACGGAGCGGCGTTGCTCGCCCGGCCGCGGTGCGCCGTGCTCTGCGGCGGTTGGAAAATCCGCGATCGCGGCCAGGGTCGAGTAGACGGCGTTTACGTCGGTCTCGACTCCGGTGCCGACATTGATCGCGATTCCGGATGCCTTCGCCGAAAGCGCGGCCACGTTGGCACGCACCACGTCGCCAACGAACACGTAGTCGCGGGTCTGATCGCCGTCACCATAGATCGTACACGGCTGGTTCTCGAGAATCCTGCCGCAAAAAATCGCGACCACGCCCGCCTCGCCGTAGGGATCCTGCCTTGGGCCGTAAACATTGGCGTAGCGCAGCGCCAGATAGTCGATGCCGTACTGCGCGCGATAAAAGAACAGATAATTTTCGGTCGTGAGCTTGGCGATCCCATAAGGGCTTACGGGGCGGCAGGGATGCTCTTCGGAGGCCGGAAAAGCGTCCTGCTCGCCATAAATCGCGCCGCCGGTTGAAGAGAACACGACGCGCTTAAGCCCATGCTGGCGCGCGGCCTCGATCAGGTTCAGAAAGCCGACCACGTTGACCTGCGCGTCGTAAGCGGGATCGGCAACCGAGCGGCGCACGTCCATTTGCGCGGCGAAATGATAGATCACCTCGGGACGCTCGCTCGCGACCATCTCTGAAAGCGCGGCGGCGTCGCGCAAATCGATCTGATAAAAGCGCGCTTTGGGATTGACCTGGCGGCGCTTGCCCGCGGACAGATTATCCACCACGACCACCTCGCCCGCGCCGGCGCTAACGAGCGCATCGACCGTATGCGAGCCGATAAAGCCCGCGCCTCCTGTCACCAATATTCGCATGGGTGTGTTTTTCGCGTCTGGCGCTTAAACCGGGGAGCGCCCGATCGAGTAGTATTTGAAGTCGAGCGCCTTCATCAGATCGGGATCATACAGGTTGCGTCCGTCGAAGATCACCGGATTGGCGAGCTCGGCCTTGATCCGCTGGAAATTCGGATGGCGGAATTCGTTCCATTCGGTACAGATGAGGAGTGCGTCGGCTTTCTTCAGCGCCTCGTAATTGGTTTTGTGGTAGGAAACCCGATTGCCGAGAATCGCGCGCGCGTTGTCCAGCGCTTCGGGATCATGAACCTGGACCTTCGCTCCGGCGGCGAGCAGCTCTTCGATAACCACCAGCGAAGGCGCCTCGCGCATGTCGTCAGTGCGCGGCTTGAACGCGAGTCCCCAAATCGCAAAGCGGCGTCCGGAAAGATCCGCGCCGAAGTGCTGCTTGACGCGATCGGGCAGCAGGCGTTTCTGCTCGGCGTTAACCTCGTCGGCGGCTTTGAGCACGGAAAAGTTGAGTCCCTGTTCGGCGGCGGTATGAATCAGCGCCTGCACGTCCTTGGGAAAGCATGAACCGCCGTAGCCGACGCCCGGAAACAGGAACTGCGAACCGATTCTGTGATCCGAGCCGAGGCCGCGGCGCACCGCGTTGATGTCCGCGCCGACCGCGTCGCACAAATTCGCAATCTGGTTGATGAATGAGATACGCAACGCGAGCATCGCATTGGCGGCGTACTTCGAGAGCTCCGCGGATTTCGGATCCATCACGAGGATGGGATTGTCGGTGCGCACGAACGGCGCATGAATCTCTCGCAGGATCGCGGTCGCGCGATCCGAGAGGCTGCCGATTATCACCCGATCGGGGCGCATAAAATCCTCGACCGCGGAACCCTCCTTCAGAAACTCGGGCACCGAGCAGACATCCACCTGATGTTTCGCGTGGCGTCCTACGATCTCGCGAATCCTATCGTTGGTGCCGACCGGTACGGTGCTTTTTACGACGATAACGTGATAGCCGGTGACCGATTTGGCGATTTCCTCGGCCGCCTTAAACACCCCGCTTAAATCAGCCGCGCCGTTTTTGCTCATCGGCGTGCCGACCGCGATAAACGACACGATCGACTGCGCGATTGCCTCCGCGGAGCTCAGGGTGAACTGAAGGCGGCCTTCTTTGGTGTTGCGGCGCACCAGCTCCGCGAGACCGGGCTCGTAGATCGGGATCGTGCCCTCATTGAGCGCAGCGATTCGTTTGGGATCGATATCAACGCAGATAACTTCGTTGCCGCTTTCGGCGTAGCAGGTGCCGCTGACCAGGCCGACGTATCCGGTGCCGATTACCGCGATATTCATGTGACTCGTCCTGCCTAGAACTTTTCCTTAATCACGTAAATTTCCTTGCCCTGCGACTCGTGATACGTCCGCGCCAGCATCTCCCCCAGAAGCCCGATACTGATTAGCTGGACGCCAACCACGACCAGCAGCACGGCCAGCAGCAGCGCGGGGCGGTCGCCGAGCGGACGTCCGAGAGCGATTTTTTCGAATACCAGCCACGCGGTCCATATGCCGCCGAGCGCGCCGATGACGACGCCGATTGCGCCGAAGACCTGGATCGGGCGAGTCGAGTAGCCTGACAAAAAACGCACCGTTAGCAGATCGAGCAAGGTGCGCAGGATTCGTCCCGGTCCGTATTTCGACGCCCCGGAGCGGCGGGGCTTGAAGCCGACTTCGACTTCGGTGATTCGAGCGCCCTGCTCCGCCGCGATTGCGGGGACGAACCGATGCATCTCGCCGTAGAGCCTCAGGCTTCTTGCCAGATCTCCACGATATGCCTTGAGGGTGCATCCGTAATCGTGGAGGCGGACGCCGGTGAACCGCGAAATAATCGAATTGGCGGCGACGCTCGGCGCGCGGCGCATCAGTTTTGCGCCTTTCCACCTTTCCGTGCGCCATCCGCTCACCAGATCGTAGCCGTCATCGAGGCGCTTAAGCAGGCGCGGGATATCGGCTGGATCGTTCTCGCCGTCGCCATCGATCGCCACCACCACGTCGCCCGCGGATTGCTGAAAGCCGCAGGCGAGCGCCGCGGTCTGCCCCGAGTTGCGCGCCAGCCGTATCACGCGGACGTGTGGATCGCATCGCTGCACCGCGCGCAGCACCTCGAGCGATCCGTCAATCGAGCCGTCGTCGATAAACAGGATTTCATAAGATCGCCCGAGCTGCTGGAGCTCGCGCGAAAGATCCTGATGCAGCGGCGCGAGGTTATCCCGCTCGTTGTACAGCGGGACGACTATTGAGAGATCCATCGGGAATGATGCGAATCGGTAAGTTCGATAAAGGCGCGGTAACGGTTGTCGATCTCCTCCCAACTTAGCGACAGCAGCCGATCGAGTCCGAATTTTTCAACCACGAACGAGGCCATCACGCTGCCGTAAACGACCGCGGTGCGCAAGGTGGACTCGGTAACGCGGCCGTTGCGCGCAAGGAAGCCCATGAAACCGCCCGCGAAGGTGTCGCCCGCGCCGGTCGGATCGATCACCTCTTCGAGCGGATATGCGGGCACCGCGAACATCGATTCGCTGGAGAACTGCAGCACGCCATATTCGCCGCGTTTGACGAGCAGTGTTTTGGGACCCATCTTGAGGATCGCGCGGCCCGCGCGCACCAGATTGTGCTCGCCGGAGAGCATCCGCGCCTCCTCGTCGTTCAGCGTCAGAATATCGATTCGAGGCAGGAGCTTTTTGAGCACGGCGCTCGACTCCGCGATCCATTTGTTCATCGTGTCGCCGGCGACCAGCCGCGGACTCTGCGTCTGATCGAGCACGCTTGCCTGGAGCTCGGGATTGATATTGGCGAGGAACAGGTAATCGCAGCGCCGCTGATCGGGCAAAAGCGTCGGCCGGAAGCCCTCGAACACATTGAGCGCGACGCTCAAGGTGTCGCGAGTGTTCATGTCTTCATGATAGCGCCCGTGCCATCTGAAGGTCTTGCCGGGGCGCTGCTCCAGGCCGCGCAGATCGATATTGTGGCTGGAAAGGACCTGGCGCGACTCGGCCTTGAAATCCGATCCGACCACCGCGACGACACTTACCGGCGCGAAAAATCTCGCCGCGATCGAGAAATAGGTTGCCGCGCCGCCAAGGATATCCGGCGCGCTGCCAGCCGGCGTCTCCACCGAGTCATACGCGACCGAACCAACCACCACGATACTCATCTGCTGCCCACGCTCCGGCTTTGAAATTCAACCCAGATACTTGCCGACCAAGGGCCGGAGATCCCGCTTGAGCGCGGCGGGAATCACCGCCGGGTCGGTGATGATCGTTCCGGCCAGCGCCGCGGCGCATGGGCATTTGCGCTCGCGCCCCGCGATCGCCCGCGCAAGGTTCACGATCGTTTTCTGCGCCTTGTCTACATTGGCGCGCATCACCCGCAAGATCTCGCCGATATCCACTGTGGCCTCCGTGAGATGCCAGCAGTCGTAGTCGGTCACCAGGGTCAGGTTCGCGTAGCAGAGCTCAGCTTCGCGCGCCAGGCGCGCCTCCTGCATCGCGGTCATGCTGATCACATCGGCTTTCCAGGAGCGGTAGAGATGGGATTCAGCGCGGGTGGAGAATTGCGGACCCTCGATACACAGGTAGGTGCCGCGCGGATGCAGCGACGGATCGACATCGCGCCCGGACGCGGCGAGTGCATGCGCGAGATCGGCGCATACCGGGTCGGCAAGCGACACGTGAACGACAATTCCTCTGCCGAAAAAGCTCGACGGACGGCGAAACGTGTGATCGATAAATTGGTCGGCCACTACGAGCTCGCCGGGATGAATCTCCTCGCGCAGAGAGCCGGCGGTGCTTACCGAGATCAGGTACTCGGCGCCCAAAAGCTTCATTCCGAACACGTTGGCGCGAAAGTTAATCTCATCGGGAAGAATTCGATGGCCTTTGCCGTGGCGAGCCAGAAAGACGACCTCAACCTCGCCGATCCGCCCGCGATAGAACGGGTCTGAGGGCTTGCCGAACGGGGTCTCGAGCTCGACTTGCTCAACGTGGTCGAGCCCGGGCATCTGATAGAAGCCGCTGCCTCCGATCACACCCAGTACTTTCCGCGCCATGTTTCGATTTGTCTCTTTCTAAAGTTTTACTTGAGCTTTTTACCGGGCAATCTCCGAGCTTGATTCGGAGACGCGCGGTTGCGCGACTGCCGCATGATGCTCGGCGTAAAGCTGTCCGCATGCAGCAGCGATATCAAGTCCCCTGCTCTCGCGAATGGTAGCCGTCAAGTTACCGCGCCGCAGGATGCCTTGAAAGATCTCCACCGCCTCGCGCGGACTGCGCTCAAGCACGGCGCCGGGAAACGGATTGAAGAAAATCAGGTTTACCTTGGCGCGCATCGGATGAAGGAGCTTTACCAGCCGCCGCGCGTCGTCAACCGAGTCGTTTACCCCGGCCAGCATCACGTACTCGAAAGTCACCCGGCTGCGGTTTTTGAGCGGCAGACGCCGGCATGCGGCGATCAGTTCTTGAAGCGGATAGCGGCGGTTGATCGGCGCGAGCCGGTCGCGCAGCGCGTCGGTCGTGGCATGCAGCGAGACCGCGATATTGACCGGAATCTCGGCGACGAGCCGCTCCATCATCGGAACGTGGCCGACGGTCGAGACGGTGATGCGGCGTGGCGAGATGCCCATCGCCCACGGCTCGGTCATCGCGGCCAGGGTGCGGATGAGGCGCGGATAATTCGCAAGCGGCTCGCCCATCCCCATGAACACGTAATTGGTAATCTCTTCTGAATCGTCGAGTTCGCGGCGCGCCGCGAAAATCTGCCCGGCTATCTCGGCGGTGGTCAGGTTCCGATGCAGCCCCATCCGGGCGGTGGCGCAGAACTCGCACCCCATCGCGCATCCGGCCTGCGAAGACAGACAGAGGGTTACGCGGTTCTCGCCGGGGATAATGACGGTCTCGATTTCTTCGCCATCCGAGAGGCGCAGCAGAAGTTTGCGAGTGCCGTCGCTGGAGCGCCGCACGCTTGCCACCTCGGGAGACGCGAGAGTGAAGCGCGAGCCAAGCGTTTGGCGCAAAGCGGCGGGCAGATCGCTCATTGCGTCGAAGGAGTTCGCGCCACGCCGCCATATCCATGACGCGATCTGGCCCGCCCGGTATGGGCGCTCTCCAGCCGCGACGACGGCGGCCTCCAGTTCGGCAAGGGTCAGATCGCGCAAGTCGGAGCGGTCGGTCGCGTCGGCCCTCGTATGGCGTGCTGAGATATTCACGCGAAACCGATTGTAACGGAAAAGCGCGCGCGCGCGCATGGTCCCCTTCCTTGGCGGTTCCGGACTGCCCTTCGGGCGGTTTCCCGGCATCTATGAGGTCGGGCGGCGATGGCTACGCACGACAGAGCGTGTACGGCCAAGATAAGGCTGATTTGAAATCCATATCACCCCCTATGGACAGGCAGAACAAATTGCGCTTAAACAATTAGTAGGATTTAGCGGAGGGGAGGATGGCGTGGGGGCGGACGCTGAGCGGTTCTTTCAGTTAAAAATTCATTCTCAAATTTTCTCGCAGCCGCGAACAGCCGGCTTCGGATTTGTCGCGCCGGGCGTTGCGGGCGGTCGCGGTGAGATCGTTTCTGACCATCCAAGCAGGATGCTCTTGAAGATTAACAGTCTGGTTGTCCGAGGCCGGCCGCACACTTCTGCCAAAACTGTGGGTAGGGTCCTATGAACAATCTGAGCAGGTTTCTCTGGCGCCTGATTCCCGCGATCGCGCTCGCTCTGATAGTCACGATGGCGACCGCTTGCGGACACGACAGCGATTCCTCCAGCGGCCATCACCATCGGCATACTCCGACTCCCACGCCGACGATGAACCCGACTTCCACTCCGACCTCGACCCCCACTGGTACACCCACCAGTCATCCCACGCAGACTCCGACTGGTACGCCAACCGGGACTCCAACTTCAACCCCAACGGCGGTAGTTCCGACTCCAACGCCGACCCCCACCCGGACGGCAACTGCAACTGCAACCGCGACGGCGACCACGACTGCGACCGCCACGGCGACCGCGACTGCGTCGCCTACGCCGACCGCAACGTGTACCAATGGCGCTGAGTACACGTTCCAGAACGACAACTCGTACGCGATCTGGCTTAGTGAGTATTACCAGGGCACGAATCCCCTGAGCAGCAACCTGATAGCGCCGCCAGGCAATGATTGGGAGCTGCCGCAAAATTCATCGGTAACGCTGTGTATGCCAGAGGGCTGGACCGGACGCTTCTGGGCGCGGACCGAGTGCGATTTCAGCATGATGGTGCCGGAAGACCAGAACTTCACAACCTGCAGCAGCAATGCCGATTGTACGAACGCCGGATACAGCGGAGACATCTGCTTCGGCGGATCATGCGTGGCGGATTGCTCGTCGGGTGATGTGGACTGTACGAGTGTGCTCGGCAATCCGAATGCTGTTTGCGAGACCGAAGGCGGGCAACAGTTCTGCGGCTTCGCATCAGGCACGGTGTGCCAGACAGGTGATTGTGGCTTCGGGCTCTATCAATGCCAAGGTACATGGAATGGCACTGACTTCGGTATCACTGGAGATGCACCAACCTCGCTGTTCGAGGCTACTATTAGCACTACCAGCCTGGCGACCGTGAACTACGACGTAAGCCTGGTCTCTGGCTACAACACCCCGATAAGCGCCTCGCCATCGGCGTCTGGCTGCTACGCGCCCGCTTGCACTAGTGACCTGAATGCGACTTGCCCGACGAATCTACAGGTCACCGAGGCACCGACGGCAATCGGCACCATCCCATGCGGTACCAACACCTTCTGTGAGAGCGGTGCGTGCGTGAGTGGAGAGTGCGTTGTCGGATGCAACGATCCTGGCGATCAGTGCAGCGCCACGAGCCCGCCGACTGCGTTGGACTGCAATACCGCGGTCCCAAGCGGCGACAATTCCACATACTTCGATATGTACACGGCGGCGAACAAGAGCGGCAAAGGGACTAATGCCGGTAGCGACATAGGCGCCGCGATGTCATCGGGAAATCAGGGTACGCCCACCTGCTGGGGCAATGCGGATTGCCTGCCTAGCGAGACCTGCGAGATGGGGGTGATTTCGGGCTTTCCGGCAGGTCTGGGAATTTGCGCATCAAGCACGAGCCCGACATTCCAGCCGCAGATCAATTGCTCAGGCGCCTCCGATGTCGGCAACGCCTGTGGAGGATACGAGGGTGCGGGATATCCGAACGCTCAGGGTGATGTCTGCGAGGCGGCGACATTGACCGGCCCGTTGAACGGCACATATTACGTGTGCGTGCCGCCATACAATCCGGCGATTAATGGAATGGGTTCGCCTCAGACTCCGACTGGTGGTGGTACAACGCTTTTCACCGGCCCCGCGTGTCCCGCTAATCCCGAATGGCTGACTGCTGCAACCAACGCGGGAGGCGGCACTACGCCGTGGTACGAAACCTTCTCGAACGCCTGCCCTCATCAATATGGCTGGCAATACGACGACCATGCGGGAGACATCGGATGCACTCCGGGAGGTACGACTCCAACTGATATGACGGTGACGTTCGGTCTCTCGCAGTAGCTGCTTCGCGAATTCCGAGCGGCGCGCTCAGTCCGGGCGCGCCGCGACGAGGGCGCGCGGGATGCCTGTCAGGTCCTTGATCACGTCCGTGACGCGCAGGCCGGAATCGGCGAAAATTCCCGCAATCTGGGCCGCCTGCTCCGCGCCCACTTCCACGACAATCTCGCCGCCGCTTTCGAGATGCCGCGGTGCGGCGTGAGCTATCCTACGGTAGGATTCGAGAGCGCCGCCAGAATTGTTAACCAGCGCAACGCGCGGCTCGAAATTTCGGACCTCGGGATCGAGCTTCTCTATCTCGCGAACATCGACATAAGGCGGATTAGAAACGATCAGATCGAATCTGCCGAGCAAGCACCCTGGCTCAAGGGGTTCGAAGAAATCGGCCCGCAGCAGCCTGAATCTTTGGCCGGAAAGCAGACGATCCGCGTTGAGCCGCGCTACCGCGAGTGCGTCCGCGGAAATATCGGTCGCGGTCACGATGCTATCCGGCGCGGATGCGGCGATCGCGATCGCAATCGCGCCGGAGCCGGTGCCCAAATCGAGCACGCGCGTCGCGCCGCGGCGTCGCGACAGGCACTCAAGGGCGCGCGCGACCACGACCTCGGTCTCGGGGCGCGGAATCAGCACCGCGGGCGTGATCTCGAAATCGAGCGAGAAGAACTCCTTGTGACCGACAATGTATGCAACTGGTTCGCGGGCGAGCCGTCGCTCGACCATCGCGGCAAAGCGCCGCGCCGCATCATTGGAGATTCGCGCGCTACCCGCCGCGACCTCGACCCGCGTCGAGCCCGCCGCATGCGCGAGCATCACTTCCGCGTCAAGCCGCGCGGTATCGATTCCAGCGCTTAAGAGGCGCGCCTGCGCCTCCGCGATCAATTGCCTCGGCGCGACGATGCCGGAATGGTCTGGCGCTGAGCGCGGCATCGTCAGCGCTCAGGCACTTAGAAGCTGCGCCTGCTCCTGAGTGGCGAGCGCGTCGATCAGCGGATCGATCGCGCCGTCGAGGAACTGATCGAGCTGATGGATAGTCACGTTGACGCGATGGTCGGTTACCCGGGATTGCGGAAAATTGTAGGTGCGGATTCGCTCCGAGCGATCGCCGGTCCCGACCATCGAGCGGCGGGTGGCGGCGATCTGCGCCTCCTGGTCGGCGCGGGCCTTGTCGAGCAGGCGCGAGCGCAGGATCTTTAGCGCGCGGGCCTTGTTCTTGTGCTGCGATTTTTCGTCGCGGCATACGATAACCATCCCGGTCGGCAGATGGGTGATTCGCACGGCGGAATCCGTGGTGTTGACGCTCTGTCCGCCGGGGCCGGACGCGCGCATCACGTCGATCCGCAGATCCTTTTCCTCGTTGATATTTACCTCCACGTCCTCCGCTTCCGGCATCACCGCGACGGTCACCGCCGAGGTATGGATGCGGCCGGCGGCCTCGGTCGCGGGCACGCGCTGCACGCGATGCACTCCTCCTTCGTACTTGAGCCGCGAGTAAGCGCCGCGCCCGGAGATCATCGCGATTACTTCCTTGATGCCGCCAAGGCCGGTGTCGGAGAGGCTCATCGCCTCGATCTTCCAGCCATGGCGCTCGGCGTAGCGCGAGTACATCCGGTATAGATCGCCCGCGAACAGCGATGCCTCGGCGCCGCCGGTGCCGGCGCGAATCTCGAGCAGCACGTTCTTGTCATCGTTCGGATCGCGCGGAATCAGCAGGCGTGTGAGCTTTTCTTCGAGCGGCGCCTGCTGCTTCTGGAGCGCGGGCAAATCGGCCTTGGCGAGTTCGCGCAACTCCGCGTCGTCGCCTTCGAGCAGCGCCTTATGCTCGGCGATATCGGACAGGAGCTTGCGATACTCGCGCGCGGCGGCGGCAAGTTCGGACATGCCCGCACGCTCCTTGGCGAGCTTTGCGTACTCGCGATTATTCGAGGTAACCGCGGGATCGAGAAGCTTGCGCTCAAGATCCGCGTAGTGCTCCTCTATTCCTTTGAGCTTATCCAGCATCATCAGTCGAACCGCCCTGCATGCATCACCCAAAAATAAACGCGGCGGGAGATGACCCGCCGCAAGACCAATCCCCCGCTCACCCGCGTGGCGCAGAGCGCCTTCGGGCGGCGGGAGTACTATGCTACTTCATGCCGTAT
The DNA here is from genome assembly GCA_030041155.1 of Candidatus Binataceae bacterium. Taxonomy (GTDB): domain Bacteria; phylum Desulfobacterota; class Binatia; order Binatales; family Binataceae; genus JBARDN01. Next base: position 17,090 of record JASHOJ010000219.1, read on the forward strand.
TTGCGCTTGAAGCGCTCAACGCGGCCGGCAGTATCGACCAGGCGCTGCTGTCCGGTGTAAAACGGATGGCACTTGGAGCAGACTTCCACCTGCATCTCGCTGGCAGTCGAACGAGTTTCAAAAGTGTTGCCGCACGCGCAGGTAACCACGCAGCGGTGGTATTCAGGATGGATTCCCTGTTTCATTGACTCAACTTTAAGCAAAACCATCTGCTGACCGAAAGGATATCATCCGCTGCGATATCAAACAATTCGCATCATTGGCGGCTTCCTCGCGATTTCTGTTGCAATCTCCTTCCTGATCGTCGCGATTCTGGGCGCTGACTCTCGCGCGCCGAGGCCCGCAGCCTCTTGCCCACCCTCCGGCATGGCTGGTCCGGGCTTCGCGCCCGACAGCGAGACGGCTTTTTCTCCAGTGGTCGCGCTCGCTCCACCGGGTCCGAACCGCGCCGCGCGTGCGGTCGAGCTTCTAAACCGCCAGCTCGATTTTCAGCGCGCCATCTGGTTTCATCCGGCGCTCGATGCTCCGCTGGAGGCGCTGGTCGATCAGCTTCCGCCGCGCGAGTCGACGCTTATCCGCGCATCGGCGCTCTACTCGGACCCGTCCATACCGTGGCAGGTTCCCTCGGCCCGCGTGCATCAGATCTCCGTGTCCGGCGCGCCGCGCGGCTCGGAATATCTGTACAAGCTCTCACGAAAATACGTTCCGCCCGAGAGTGCCGAGCACATGGCCGGCGAATTTTCGCTCGCTCCCGCGACTGCGACCTCGGACGGCGCCGCCAGTGTTATCGGCACGCTGAGCGGTGAGATGATGTCGGATACATTCCCCGCAAGCGCGGGAGTCGATCTCGCCGCACAGGCGCTAAGGCAGCTTCATGGCGACCTGAAGCCGCCGTGGGACACGAAACCGGGAAAATTTAATCATCATGACCGCGCGGCGCTGGCACGACTGCATCGTGATATGCCGGCGCTCGCGGCAAAGCTCGATCACTATTTTATTTTTTACAACGTGGTCGACGAATTCGACTCTCCGGACGGTCCGATCGTACTGCTCAACCTCGATGTCCAGGTGAGACGGGGCGCACTCAAGAAATATCCGGATCTGCGCGATTTCTATCGGCAACTCGCCCCGATTGTGACCGTACAGTCGGACATTACCGATCGCGCGGGGCATTACTGGATGCGCACCAGGTTCGCGCACGGCCATCTGCATGTAACCCTGATGGATCGCGACGGAATGCTTACGCCCTTCGACGATCGGGACCTGCCGGCAGGAACAAGTGTCGAGCTCGAAAAAATCGCGCATGGCACTTATCGCACGGCTTCATCGGCGGTGATGTCGCATCTCGGGATGACGTTCGGATTAGGCAATCTTGCGTTCAAGACCGATTATCGGCGCGACGGCGACCGGCTGCTGGCGGTGAGCACGATGGACACGGTGCCGGAGCTTATCGCTCCGCCTGGAATCCACAAAGTGATCGATTTACTGGCGGGAGAGTTTCTGCGGGTTATGGCGCACGGAGACGGCGGCTTCCGTTCGATTTTCAGCTCGGGTCCGGTGCAAAGCGGACTCTACGCCTATTCAGTGAACGTGATGGGCGAGTTCGAGTACTCGCCTACTCTGGAATTTCTGGCGCGAATCGGCGACGAGATGGCGGACAAGCACAACGAGCAGGTCCGACTGGAGGAACGCGAGTTCGGCGAAGAACTTTTCGACGCCTTCGAGAGCGACTACAATCATGCGCGGCCATCGATAATCGCGCTGGACCGGGGGCAGGCGCATCCGCAGTGAAGACCGATCAAATTGTTGTGGTACTCGCGGCGATCGCGATACTCGCGGCCGCCGTGGCGGGATGTAGTTCCAACTCGAACCAGCAGCCGCAGGCGACAGCGACGCCGCATTTCGTGACCGACCTGTCATCGCTTTCGCCCGCGCCGATTAGCCCGCTGGTGGATCCCTCCGCCGCGTTTGCCGCGACTCACGACAACCGGGACCAGGACGCGCGCGCATCCGAAGGGATGACAGGCGACTACATCAGCGTCGGCACCGATCGGAGTCCGGGAATTCTGACCCTGACGAATCCCAAGGCGGCGGAATTTAAGACCTTCTCGTTCGTGCTTCTGAGCCATCTGTTCGCGGCGGTGCGCGATCGCGAACAATCGGACGAAATCACCCGGCTCAAGCTGCCCTCAAACCTTAGGAGCGCGATCATCACGGCGACGCTCGACAAGGACGGCAAGCTGAAAGAGATAGTCGTCGAGCAGCATTCCGGCAAAGGCGCGATCGATCAGTTGCTGGTAAGCGCGGCCAAGCAATCGTTGTGGGCGCCCAATCCGCCAAAAGAGGCGGCGGAGACGACCGGCAATTATCAACTGCGAATCAACTTCAAGATGGAGAATTTCGCGTCGGTGGATGGCAGGTGGGTGTTCAAGACGTACATCGGGCTCGCGCTTCTGTAGGCGGCTGATGCGCGAATGGCGGAGATCGCCGCGCGTGCGTGGTTTTTGCTAGGATTTAGCCCCAATGGAATCGCTCGACGAATATCTTCCGCGTCCGGGCCTCTCGACCCCGCTGATGACGATCTTCGATCGCGACGGCCGCGTGCTCGAAGATGAACAGCGCGCGCTGGTTAGATTCCTGGTACAGGATGGCCGCGGCGCCGACATCCTGTTTGCGGCGGGAACTACCGGAGAATGGGACAAGATAGATAATCCGCGCCGGCAGGCCGTCACGCGTATCGTGATCGACGAGTGCGCCCGCGTGTCGCGCGATATCGGCCGCAAAATCGAAGCATGGGCCGGAATCACGGCGCATACGCGCGCCGACACGATCGAGAATCTGGAGCATGCGCTCGACACGGATGCGGACGCGGTGGTGATAGCGCCGCTTTCGATCCGAGACCTGGATTCGCCGCCCGATTTCCTGGCGCGCGAGATGGGCCAGGTCTTCGAGCAGCGCGGCCGGATGCTCCCCGTGTTTCTCTACGATAACGCCGATATCTCGGCGCCCGGCAAGGCGGCTCATCTGCATACCCGCGACGTAAAGGAGATGGCGCGGCTGCCGTATGTGCGGGGTGTTAAAGTCACCGCGGGCAAAGCGGTGCTCGGCAACTACACTCGCGCCGCATCGCACTACAAACTCTCGCACGAGTTTGCGATTTACGCGGGAAATCCGTACCTGATTTTCGATCTGTTCGCGCCGGCGGGAGGAATCTCGCGCACCATTCATCATCGATGGAACCGCTATCTGACTCAGCGCGCGATGCCATACGGCGTGGTCGCCGGACCCTCCAACGTAATGCCGCGCGAATGGCAGCGTGCATGGCGGGTCTGCCGCGCCGGCAATCCCGATCTGATGGAGCGATATTCCGCGGCGGTCAACGAGCTATTGCACGCGTGCGAATTCAAGCGGCGCGGAAAGCCATACACACCCTTCAACGCCTGCTACAAGGTTGCGCTGCGCGAGTTCGGCGTCATTCGCAGCGAGGCGATGGCGCCCGGCAGCGCCACGCTGGAGGCCGCCGAACGCCGTGAATTCCTGGTGCGGCTGCGCGCGATGCGCCGGCATGGCGAAGAGCTTCTGGAACCCGGATGGCAAAGCGCGACGGCCTCGCGTCCGGTCCTGCGCGAAATGGCTCGCGCCGCCGCGGCTCCCAATGCCTGAGCCGAGACTTGATGTCGCCGGATGCGGCAGTATGGTGGTGGATCTTTTCTACCGTGCTCCGCGAATTATTCGCGCCGACGAAAAAACCATTCTGCATGCCCACGACTCGGACGGAACCGTAGAGCGAGCGCGCCTTGGCGGGCTGGTGCTGAACCATCTCGGATGGGCGCGCGTGCTGGGTCTCAGGACCGGAATTTTCGGAAAAATGGGCGACGACCGCCACGGCCAGTTTCTCCGCGCCGGGATGGATCGGTTCGGGATCGCTCACAACCTGACGCTCGACGGCAGCGCCAGTTCATTTGCCAACGTAATGATCGACAGCCGAGGTAATCGCGCGATCTACATGGCTCGGGGAGCAACCGCCGAACTTACTCCGGGCGAGATTCGGCGGAGTCACGCAAAGTTCATCCGGCGCGCGCGCCTGGTCTCCACCGAAATTTCGCAGCTCCCCCTGCCCGCCGTAATCGCGATCCTGCAACTGGCGCGGCAATACTCAATTCCCACGATGCTCGACGTGGATCTGCCGCTCGAGGAGGCGGCGTCGATGCTCGGAACGCGCGTTGAGCTCAACCGCGCCCTGAGACTCGCGACTATCCTGAAGCCGTCTAAGAGCGTCGCCGCGAGTATCGCGCCCGGCAAGGCGAGGAGTCCGATCGCGCAGGCCGAAGCCATTCGCGCGAAATACAAAAGCGACGCGGTGATCATCACGCTTGGCGCCGTAGGATGCGCCGTAGCGGCAAAAGACGGCTCGCTGCGATCCCCGGCCTTTCGGGTCAAGCAAATTGACTCGACCGGCGCCGGCGACGCATTCATGGGCGGAATGCTCGCCGCGCTCAGATGGGGCTTTACGTGGGAAAAGGCGGCGCGGCTCGCCAACGCGGCCGGTGCTGTATGTGTACAACAGCTTGGCGCGTTTCCAGAGCGCTTCGAGCTGCGCGGCGAGATCGCGCGGCTGTTCGGCGAGTCTCTGCCCGAGCCGATAGCAGCCATTCCCGAGGTTAATCCGCCCTCGCCGCACGAGCAGGCGCGGCGCGAGGTACGGGAGATCGAGCGCTTCTTCGAGCAGTCGCTGGACGAGCTTGCCGCGCTCCATCGCGGGCTCGATCTCGACTCGATCGGGCGCGCGGTCGAGATGATTCGCGCGGCGCAGGCGCGCGGCGGACGCGTGCATGTAACCGGCGTCGGCAAGCCCGAGCACGTGGCGCGCTACGCGGCGAGCCTGTTCTGCTCGGTCGGCACGCCGGCCACGTTTCTCCACGCGACCGAGGCGCTGCACGGAAGCCTGGGGCAAGTGCATCCGCACGACGTGGTGATCGCAATCTCAAACAGCGGCAACACGAGCGAACTCACCCAGGCGGCCCACGCGATTAAAGCGCAGGGCGCGGATATCGTCGCGGTGACCGGCGACGGTGGATCGGAACTGGCGCGCCTTGCCGACCTTGTGATGAGCGCGCCGGTGCGGCACGAAGGCGGCGGACTTGGGCTTGCACCGCGCATCAGCGTGCTTGCGGAAGTTTTCGTGCTGGCGGGACTATCGGTCGCGCTGGAAGTCGCCCGCGGACTCACGGTCGATGAGTACAGCCGGTTTCATCCCGCGGGCGCGCTCGGCGAAACTGCTCGCAAGCTTTCCACCCTCAAGCGCCGAGCTTAAGCGCAATCATCTGCCGGTAAATTTCGGCTCGCGCTTCTGCTGAAACGCGCTGATTCCTTCCTTGTAATCCGCCGTGCGGCCCGCCGCGCCCTGGGCGCGCGCTTCGCACTTGAGCACCGCAAACAACCCGAGCGCCTCTTCGTCGATACGCCTGACAATTCGCTTCGATTCCATGAACGCCGCGGTTGGACCCGCGGCGACCCGCGCGGCAAGCGCGCGCGTATGCTCCAGTAGCCGCTCGCGAGGCATGCTTGCATTTATCAATCCGAGGTTCGCGGCTTCGGCGCCAGAAATCAGCCGCCCCGTGTAGATCAGTTCGAGCGTGCGGTGCGAGCCGATGCGCGAGACCATGAATGAGTGGCCGCCAGAATCAAGCACCGCGCCGATACGCGCGAACGGAGACCCGAACTTTGCGTCCTCGGCGGCATAGACCACATCGCAGGCAAGCGCGATTCCGAAACCCGCTCCAAGGCACGCACCATGAACGGCGGCGAAGGTTGGCACCGGAAACGAGGCGATTCTTTTGATGATCGGATTGAGGACTTCCTCGATAAGCGCCTCCGCATCCTCTTTGCCGGGTTCGGCCTCGGACAAATCGCGACCCGCGCAGAAGCCCGCCCCTTCGCCGCGCACCAGCAGCGCGCGAATTTCGGCGCGCTCAGCCCGTTCCAGGGCCTCGCCCAGCTCCGCGAACGCCGCGTTGTTGAGCGCGTTGAGTTTGGTGGGGCGATTCAGAACCAGTTCGCCCAGCGACCCGGAAAAATTCAGATCGATCGCCACGGTATCGTCCTCTCTGGTCGGCTTCGCACACGCGCTCGGACGCGCGCTCAAATTTCAGAAAGACTGGCAAATAAAAACCGACAAATCAAAAAACCGGAATGATATCTTCGGCGCTGATATCGCCCACGTCAACGCCGGCAATATCGAGTTCCGGGATCGCGGGAAATTCAATTCCCCAGCGCTCGACCAGTTTTCGCACCCGCGCGATCGCGAGCTTCCAGTTATCCGCCTGCTGATCATAGGTGAGGATTCCCAGGCCCGCGCCCCGCGCGACATCCAGCAGAATGCGATGGTTGTGCAGAAAGTAGTCGGGCAGTTCCCAGAATTGCTTCGGCGGCTCCCATAGCACCATCGAAAGAAAGACAAATCCCGCCCGAAGCTGTTTGGTCACGAACGCGCGATGCTCATCGGTCAGGCCGGGCCACTGCTTCTCAAGCAGGCTGATGCATATCTGCAGATGCCGCGCCTCGTCGCGCCCGATGCAGGTGAAAATCTGGCGGAACACGGGATGCGTGGTCGCGCGCGCCATCCCATGAAACAAAGTCGACGACGCGACCTCGCCCATCATGAACGAGGTGAAGATAATCGCGAGCGGATAGCGCTCTATCGCGCGATTATATCCGGACCAATAGCGACCGCCGTTGTGATAAAGCCAGCCGATATTGTTGAGCGCGACTCGTTGCAACTCGCTTGTAGGGGTAAAGCCCTGCGGACCGCCCGGAACCAGGCGCTGGATGACGCGCTGACAGCATTCTTCGTGATTGGTCTCGTCGCGGGTGATGGAGAAGAAGCATTTGCGGATGGGATCCTCCTCGTGCGTTTCGAAGGCGCGAATCATCGCTCGCGCGAACACCGCCGGGCCTGAGGAATCGAAATTGGACAGGAGCGCCCACCAGTACATCAGCGCGACCTTCTCATCGTCGCTCCAATCTTCGGGGGAAAGGTCGTTCCAAGAGATATCCGCGGGATTGAAGCCCTCGCGCTTGGCGCGATCGTAGATCTCGCGCAACTTCGGCGTCTCGCAGCGCCACTCCATCGGAAAGATGTTGGGCTGCTCGACCTCAGGCGCGGCTATCAGGCCGCTTTCAGGAATAATGAACTCGTCCATTGCCACCCAAGGCCTCCAGATCCATCTTTATCAACCATTTGGTAGATAAATCAAGGCCTCGGCGGATGACGCCGATCCAGGCCCTCGAACGCGAGCCTGAACACCGCGGTCGCGATATCGTCGGCGTCAAGCTCGCCGCCGACCCGGTACCATTCGGTTATCGAGTTGAGCATCCCGAACAACAGCCGAGCCGCGAGCCGCGGATCGAGATCGCGCCGGATCTCGCTGGCGCGCTGGGCGCGTGCCACGTGCGCCGCCATCTCATGATCGAAAGCGCGGCGGCGCGCCACGATCTTGCGCTCGGCGCGCGTATTGCCACGAACTCTCAGCAGCAGCGCGACTTCCGGCAGCATCGCGACCGTGATCTCGACCGTGCGGCGCACGATATGCCTAAGCCGCGCCTCGGCGCCGCCGCTGGTCGCGCCCGGCTCGCGCATCGCTGCCGCCAGCGCGTCAAGCGCGCGTCCGACCCCGCGAGCCAGCAGCTCCTCCTTGCTGCGCACGTGATAGTAGATGCTCGCCTTGGTGATGCCCGCCGCGCGCGCGATATCGTCGAGAGAAGCTCCGTCATAGCCGCGCGCGAGGAAGACTCGCACCGCTCGATCCAAAATGGCGTCGCTGTTATAGGGTTTGCGTTCCTTCGCAGAGGGTCTCCCCAAGAGTCATCCTCCTGATTGTTCGTTGCCGATTTCGTTTGCCAGCGTTTGCCGATTTGTAGTTTGACGCGCACCCGTCACCCTTGCCAGTCTTGCAGTCAATCTTCAAGCCGGATCCAGGTGACATATGAAATACGGCATCGCGATTCGCAACATGGGACCGCAATCTCAGGCGTCGACGCTGCTATCCTGTGCAAAGACGGCGGAACGCTGTGGCTTCGACGCGGCTTTTGTCTCCGATCACTTGTGCATCCCGCCCGACCAGACCGAAGGTTCAGGCGGCCGTTATCTTGACGTCCTGACGACGCTCGCGTTCCTTGCCGGAGCAACCAGCCGTATTCGGCTTGGAATATCGGTGCTGGTGCTGCCATACCGGCCCGCGGTTCTGACCGCAAAACAGATCGCCACGATCCAGGAATTGTCGGGCGGGCGGATGATTCTCGGCGCCGGGGTGGGATGGATGAAGCCGGAGTTCGAAGCCTTGGGCGCCGACATGAAAAAGCGCGGCGCCATGACCAGCGAAACTTTGCGCGTCATCCGCCACTTGTTCGACCACTCCGAGCCGGCGGCATTCCACGGCAAGCTCGTGAGCTTCCCGGCTTTCGTGTTCGAGCCCCGCCCTGCCCGTCCGCCCATCTGGATCGGAGGCGGCAGCGAGATGGCGATGCGGCGGGTGGTCGAGTTCGGCGACGGATGGCATCCGATGCAGCGCGCGGCAGAACTTAAACCTTTGGTTGAAGATTTGCGCGGCATGATGCGCGTTGCGGGACGCCCGGAGCCGGAGATTATAGTGCGTAGAGGACTCAGGCTCGACGATATCGGCGCGGCGCGCGCCCGGCTTGACGCCGAGCGAGAGGCGGGAGCGACTTACTTCATTCTCGATCTGGGCCGCTATCCCGACGAGCGCGAGTTCGCCCGCGCCGCCGAAACCTTCATGAGCAAGGTTGTAAGCTGACGTCTTTTCCCGAGCCGGGTTCAGATCACTTTCGCGGCCTTCAGCTCTTCGATCTCACGCTCGGCAAGTCCGAGCAAGCCGCCATAGACGCGCGCATTATCGTAGCCGAGGCTCGGCGAACCGCGCACGACCTTGCCGGGAGTAAGCGAAAACCTCGGCACGATTCCGGTGCCCTTCACGCGCCCGACCTGAAGGTCTTCCCACTCGGCGTGGATGCCACGCGAGCGATAGTGCGAATCTTCGGCCATATCCTTGCTGGTCATGATCGGCGAGCACGGAACTTTTGCATCCGCCATTATTCGAACGACCTCGGCCACCGTGCGCTCGCTGACCCATCCGCGAAGGATTGCGTCGAACTCGATTCCTTCCACCGATTCGAGGTTGGTCCGCGCGCTCTGCCATTTTGGATCGGCCGGATCGAGCCCGATCGCGCGCACGATCCTGTCGTACACGTCGCCGAGCGCCCCCAGCACAACCCATCCGTCCTTAGCCGCAAAGCTATCCAGCGGCTGAAATCCCTGCGCGCGATTTCCAGATCGCTCGCGCACGATTCCCTGCTGAAAATACTCCAGCATCGTGCCGCCCAGGGTTTTGTGAATCGCCTCGTATTGCGCGAGGTCGATCGCCTGTCCCTTGCCCGTCGCGCGCGCATAGGTCAGCCCCGCAAGCGACGACCACAGCGTGAAAAGCGCGGTGATATAGTCGCCGGTCCATGGCGCGGCGCGAGTCGGCGCGGTCTCGGGATAGCCGGTCTGATACATCATCCCGCCGGCGGCTTGACCCACGATGTCGTACGATGCGCGGCCGACGTAATCCGGATCGCCAATCTGGCCGAAGCCGCTTACATGGGTGATGACGAGCTTCGGGTTTGCCTTCCAGACCGTCTGGTCGTCCAATCCCCACTTCGCGTAGGTTCCAGGTTTGGAGCTCTCCATCCAGATGTCCGCGCGAGCGGCAAGCTTGAGCAGAAGATCGCGGCCACGCGGCTTCGACATGTCCAGCGTGATGCAAAAGACGTTGCGCCGCTCCTGAATCCAGCTCGTAGCGACTGGAGCACCGCCGTCGCGCGTGGGTAGCCGCACTCCGATCGTGCGCCATCCGACGTCGCCGACGACCGGACGCTCGATCTGAATCACCTCGGCGCCCATCTCAGAGGCAAGTTCCGCCCCAAAGGGTTGCGCTATCAGTGATCCGGTCGAGACGATTTTTACGCCCTGCAAAGGGCCGAATTGTTCCGAGAGCAGAGTCTTGTCAGCCATCGCAGCTCCATATCGCTTGCAAGCGTAACGCTAAATCGATGATGCCGCATCGAAACGCGGCGCTGCAACATGGCGCGCCGCCATGTATTATCCGGATCGGGTTGACGATGCTGACACTGAAACTTGTCGGCGCGGCAATTGCGCCGGCGGTTATTTTCGGCACCCTGTTATTGATTCCCGCCGGGACCTTGAACTGGTGGCGCGCCTGGGCGTTCATAGTGGTGGTCCTCGCCTGCAACGCAGTCACAATCTTCGGGATTTTCTCCAGCAATGAGGAATTGCTCAACGAGCGCTACAAACCCGGCATCCAGAAGGGTCAGCCTCTTGCCGACAAGGTAGTTCTGAACGTCTTCGTGATCTGTTTCTTCCTCGTGATCGCGATGATTCCGATTGATGTCTTTCGGCTCCATCTGATGGCCGCGCCGGCGCCTATCGTCTCGCTTTTCGGATTGCTTCTGTTTATCGCGGGATGGCTGCTAATCGCGATGGCTTTTCGCGAGAATTCTTTTGCCGCGCCGGTCGTCAAGCTCCAGGAAGAGCGGAATCAGAAGGTCATAGACTCGGGCGTCTATCGCGCTATCCGGCATCCGATGTACGCAAGCTGTCCGCTTCTGCTGATCGGCATGACCCTATGGCTTCAGTCGACAGCGGCAACTTTGCTCGCGGTAGTTCCGATCGCCGCTATTATGCTGCGCATCGTTTTTGAGGAACGCTTTCTTGCAACCAGGCTTCCCGGCTACGGCGATTACATGCGACGGGTTCGCTATCGGATGATCCCGTTCGTCTGGTAGTCGGCAGGCGGGCCAAATCGGCGGCGGCGCGTCAAAAATGCGCCGCGCGGTGCAGGGGACAGCGCGCAGGAAGATGGCTGCGGAGCCATATGCCGCATGCATTTTATAGCAACAGCGGGCGGGCTATTATTATCCGCGTGCCGCGCGCGGATTCTTTATTGGGCGAGGCGCGTATTCTGAATGAACAGCACAATTAATCGGCGCGAGCTTGCCTACAAAGCGATCGCGGGATTGCTAGGCGGCGCGCTCGGATGGCTCCCGGTCGAGTTGGTGACTCATAACGAGAGCCTGACCCAGGCAGTTTCCAGCTTCGACGCGGCCGCGTCGTATATCACGATGGCTTTGCTGTCGGGACTTATCGGCGGTTTTATACTCGCCGCGGGCGGCCAGCGGCTCGAATGGTCGGACACGACAAAGAAGAACCTTCTGCGCGGCTTCGTGGTTTGCTTTCTGCTCGCGCTGCCCGCCGATTACTTTTCGAACTACGTATTCACGATCGTGCTCAACGCCGGCGGATGGAGCGTCGGACACTCCGGCTCCAGCGTCTATTTGTTTGTCGCGCGAGTTCTGAGCTGGGTCATCATGGGCGCGATTTTGGGCGCCGGCGTCGGCCTGTCCTCCAAATCGATTCCGAATGTCGGCAAGGGCGCACTCGGCGGCCTGATCGGAGGATTTGCAGGTGGCTTCCTGTTTGATCCGATTAACTATGCGACCGGCGGCGGATTGGTATCGCGGCTGGTCGGCCTCAGCCTCATCGGCCTTGCAATCGGGTTCTTCATCGGGCTGGTGCAGGAGCTGACCAAATCGGCATGGGTCACGGTGGAACAGGGGCGGCTTAAGGGACGGCAATATAGAATCGAAGGCGCGCGCGCGGCAATTGGACGCGCCGAGGAAAATCCGGTCGGGCTTTTCGGCGATCCCGCCGTGCAGCAGCGGCACGCGATTATAGAGCGGTGCGGTGCTGATTTTGTGCTGAAAAGTCTTGCGGTGCAGGACGGAACGTTCGTCAATGGCAATCGGATAGAAAGCGTCGATCTTCACGACGGCGATCGAATTGGAATCGGCGGCTACGAACTGACGTTCCATTTGCGCCAGGGTTCAGCCGCAGCTCGCGCGCAGGTTTCGCTGGCTGCCGACACGCCAAGCGCCGCTCACGTCGCAACCCGCCTTGCCGGTTCGCGAGCCGATATCAGCGGCCCCTGTCTGGTCGATGCTGCGGGACAGCGATATGCGCTCCGGCACGGAGCGGAAATTAGACTTGGACGCGCGCTCGACAACGACATCGTGGTTAACCATTCGTCGGTGTCGCGGCATCACGCGACGATCCTTGCCCTGAATGGCGCTTTCGCGCTCAAGGACCTGAACAGTCAGAATGGAACCTATCTTCGTGATCGGCGGGTGACCGAGGCGCAACTTTCCGACGGCGACGCGCTGCGCCTTGGACAGGCACCATTTACCTTCCGTGCGTGATCGAGAGACAGAAAATCCGCGCTACTGCTCGCAATGCGGCCAGGCGGTAACGGTAGCCGGAGCGGGATTCTGCAAGAGCTGCGGCGCACCGCTGAGCAACACCCGCATCTTCATTCGCGATCCCGGCTTTAATCCGGTGCTTGCGTTCGCGCTGAGCATCGTGCCGGGTCTAGGCCACGTTTATAAAGGCCGGCCCGGACGCGGCGCGCTGTGGTTCATCGCGGTTGGTGCGGCATATGTGACGATGGGGCCGCTCGGACCTCTGCTTCACTTTATCTGCGCGATCAATGCCGCCCTTCAGGGCGCGCTGCACGATCATGTGCTCGGCCGGCGCGCTCCGCGCCGCGAGCCGATGCCCTCGGACCAATGGCAATAGAGGCGTCGGCGCGATGATCGCGGCCAACACGATAATCGGCGGACGCTACCGGGTTGTGAAACCGCTCGGCGGCGGCGGGATGAAGATGGTTTATCTCGCCGAGGATCTCCGGCTGGCCGCCCGCCCCTGCGCGCTGGCGGAGATGGTGGATTCATTCACCAGTCCGGCAACCCAGCAGCAGGCGGTGACAGCCTTCCAGCGCGAAGCGGACATGCTCGCGACGCTCAGCAACGAGCACATTCCGCGGGTGTTCGACCGCTTCAGCGACGAAAACCATCACTACCTGGTGATGGAATACATCGAGGGCATCACCCTTGAAGACAAGCTCAGGATCGCGGGCGGCAAGCTGCCGGAAGCGGAAGTAGTTGAAGTATCACTTCAGGTTTGCGACACGCTGGTTTATCTGCATCACTTGTCCCCGCCGGTGATCTATCGCGATCTGAAGCCGTCGAACGTGATGCTCTCTGCTCAGGGCCAGGCCAAGCTCATCGATTTCGGTATCGCGCGCCATTTCCAGCCAACCCAGAACGCCACGATGATAGGCACTCAGGGCTACGCGCCGCCCGAACAGTATCGGGGCAAGGTGGACGTCCGGTCGGATATCTACGCGCTCGGCGCGACCATGCATCACGCGATTTCTGGGCGTGATCCCGCCGCGGAACCGCCGTTTAGCTTTCCGCCGCTGCGCAGCGTCGCTCCGTTTGTGACCGCGGCGCTGGCGGAGTTGATTGACCAGGCGTTGCAATATGACTCCACGCTCCGTCCCGCTGACGCCACCGAATTCAAGATGCGCCTTACGAGGATTGCGGCCGGCGAGGTTACGCCGCCCGATCTTGGCGCGGCGGCGCAAATCGCTCTGGCTGATTCCGCGGCGAACGCGCAAAACTCAGCGCGTCCGCAACTGCGGCTCCCGCTTTCGAGCGCCGCGTCCAAAGCCGCGTCGGCGTCCGCTCCCACGATGCTGACCGATCTGGCGGATATCGGGTGTCCGCGATGCGGCCGGCAGATTCCCGGTGATTCGCGGTATTGCTCGTTCTGCGCCGCCGATCTCCATTACGAATTGCGCCCGGAACACGTCGCTCCCGATGCGCGAACAGCAGACCTGCCGAGCATCGGCAGCCCTGCCGAGCTTCCACCGCCGCCATTTCGTCGATTACGCCGCGGGCGCGGCATGCCCTTCTATATCGCCACGCTCATCGCGTTTTCAGTGTTCGGATTCATGCTGACCGGTATTTTCCGGTATTTCTCCGCAGCGCCTTCGGACGCGCCAGTTCCCGCCGCGGCACCGGTAAATCCGATTCCGATTCCGGACTTTGGCGCTCCGCCCGATGCGGCGCAGATGCAGCTCTTGCGGCAGGAGCTAAACAACGACGGCTATAGCGCGGTGCAGTTCCGCCTCGACGGCGACACGCTGATCCTCTGGGGCACAGTGCCGAGCGAGCTGGATCGCGCCAACGTGCGATGGATCGTGCTTCGGGTGACGGGGATCGTATCGATGGTCGATCACATCCAGACGCGCGACGCGTTCGCGATGCCATAGGCGGGCGCGCATCACGTGATCGAAATAGCCGTTCGTCTCCGATCGTCTCAAAGCATAGGCTGTCGCGCAAAGCTTCCACAACTTCGACCATGATTGTTGATCTGCACGTGCATACCAGCCTGTCCGCTGATTCGCGAACCAGCGCCGAGCAATATCTCGAATTCGCGGCGCACAATAAATCGAGCCTCGGCGCGATCTGTTTTACGGAACATCGGATATTCCCGACCGGTGCGGAGATCGACAAGAGCTATGCGGAACTTTCGGATCGTTTCGGAATCCTGATTTTCAAGGGGATCGAGGCGGACACCGACCTGGGCCATCTGCTCCTGTTCGGCATAAATCACGAAGTGTTGCGCCGGTTCGACCTGACCTCGCGGATGCTCAAAAGCGAGCACCTGATTGACGTGCTTTACGATCAGGGCGGCATCGCGATTCCTGCGCATCCGTTTCGCGACTCCGGTTTCGGCGTGCGGCTTGATGCGCTGCTTGCGCGCCACGGCGCTGCCTTGTCGGCGGTCGAGGCGCTTAACGGGCAGAACTCGCCCGCCGAGAACGAGCGCGCCCGCGACACCGCATTCAAGCTCGGGCTGACGGCGGTTGGCGGCAGCGATGCGCACTTTCCCACCGCGAAATGGTTTCTTACCTGCGCGACCGAGCTGGATCGCGACGTTGTGACGGTTGAGGAGATGTGCGCGGAACTGCGCGCCGGACGTGCGCGTCCTTACGTCTTCGCACGCGATCCGTTGGCCTGAGCGGCTTCTCCGCCGCGCTGGAGCACGCGCTCGAAATGCCGGATATCAGACGGCCGTCCCGCCGCTACCACCAGGTCGCCGGCCTTGAGCCGCCGGTCGGGCGCGACCGGCACAAAACCGGTGTCAGGCTCGCCCGCGCTTTGGAGCGCCAGCACGCTTACGCCAAATCGCGCACGCGGATCCAGCTCGCGGATGGTCTGACCCGCGGCGGCCTCGGAGACCTCAAGCCGCACCACCCGGTATCCGGTTGCCCAGTAGATATTTTGATCGCGCGTCGCGAGAGCCGAAAGCGAAAGCGTGACGCGGTTTAGCGCCTGAGCGATATGCTGCCGCGTCAGCATCCCCAGAAATCGTCCCCCATAAAGCTCGGCGACCACCGGCAACTCATCCAGACCCTCGTGCTCCATCATCTGGCTCGCGAAATCCAGGTTCTGGTCGGGAGTCAATTCGGGACATTGCATCTTGGCGATATCGAAGGCGTTGGCCAGCGGCCCCAGATCGCCTCCGCCCAGCAGCGCGAGCAGGTCGCGAGTGATAATAAGTCCGCTCAGATAGCCGTCGGAGTCGACCACCGGCAAGGTCGATTGATGCGTCTGTCCCGCGATATGCAGTACGTCGGACACGCGCGTGTTCGCGCTTACCACCGTCACTTCCTTGGACATCACGGAGCTGACCGGAATCTGAGTGAGCGCCAGCCGTTCCTGCGATAGCTGCAGAGTCTTGCCCTCGCGCGCAAGGCTGTAGGTATCGATTGATTCACTTTCGATCGCGCGCGCGACGATCAGCGCTGCGACCGCTGCGATCATCGCGGGCAGCGCGACATTGAAGTTGCGCGTCATCTCGAACAGCAGGAACAGCGCCGTGAGCGGCGCGTGTGTCGTGCCGGCCAGGAAAGCGCCCAATCCCACCAGCGCATACGAGCCGCGCGGCCCGGTCAGGTGGGGCAAAATCAGAGCCGAGACTCGATGAAACGCGCCGCCTGCCATCGTGCCGATGAAAAAAATCGGCCCGAATACTCCCCCCGGCGCGCCTGATCCGAGCGAGAGGCTGGAGGCGAAGAATTTTGCCGCGCACATCGCAACCAGCATCCCGAGCCCGAACTCGCCCGCCATCGTGAGATTGATGATCGGATAGCCGTCGGAGAGGTTTGCCGGCAGAAAAATGGCGATAACTCCGACCAGAAACAAACCTATTCCCAGCTTGCTCCATACCGGAATCGGCAGGCGACGGAAGAGGCTTCCGGTTTCATTGAAAAATCGGATGTACAGCGCCCCCAAAGCGCCCAGCACCCCGCCCATCAGGGCGTAGGTGAACATCTCCCAATAGCTTTTAATCACGAACAGCGGCGGCGCGAAGACGGTGGCGTTGCCCAAGACCGCGCGCGAGGTCACTACCGCGGTGAAGGTCGAGATGATCAGCAGCGCAAGATTCGCGGTCTCGGTCTGGCCGAGCAGCACGATCTCGAGCGCGAACATCAGGCCTCCAATCGGCGCGTTGAAGGTCGTCGCGATTCCCGCACCGGCTCCTGCCGCGACCAGAACCTTGGCGCGATCCGCGCTAAGTCCGCGCAACTGCGCAATCGCGGATCCGATTGCTCCGTCGATCTGCGCGATCGGTCCTTCGCGGCCAACCGACGCGCCCGAGCCGAGCGACAGCGCCGCACCGAGCGCCTTCAGCACGATCCAATTTCTGCGGATACGCGCGCTGCTCAGATTCACCTGTTCGAGGAACTTGGGAAATCCGTAGCCTAAGATGTCTTCGGGAAAGAACCAGTCGAGAGCCACCAGCAGCGCGCCGCCGCTCAGCAGGACTACCGGCATCAGGATGCGGAACAAACCGCCCTTTTCTATCCCGAGCAGGTTCGATTCGAGATGCAGGAAAATCCAGGTGAAGAACTCGATTAACGCGCGGAATCCCAGGTTCCCGAGCGCGCCCAATGCCCCGACCGCGGCCGCCAGCAGGATTAGCTGGACGTACTCGAACTGATCGGCGCGCAGGCCTAAACGCGGCGGTTTCACGGAAGCGCTTCCAGCTTCACCGCGGACCGCCCGGGTGCTCGCGGACACGCCATAATCACGCGCCGAGGAAGCGGTCGACGTGAGTCATGAATTCGCGAAGTTGATCGTGATGAACCCAGTGACCCGCCTTTTCGATCGTGACGCTTCGCGCGTTTTGGAACGCTGAGAAACGCCCATCCTTGACCCAATCGCCCGCCCATGATTCCGCGCCGCGGATAAGCAGGGTCGGGCTCGTGATCCGTTCCCATATCTCGCGCGCATCGCGCATGTTGAAGGTATAAGGCGAGGTTGCGTGCACGTAGTTGTCGAATTTCCACGAGTAGGTCCCGTTCTCGTTGCGCCGCACGCCCCAGATCGTCAGATGGCGCGCTTGCTCATCGCTGAGATGCGGATTCGCCTCGCGCATCCGCCTGAGCGCCGCATCGATACTCGGGTATTCCCGCACGTGCCGGTTCGCCATCTCCCGCATCTGATCGATCCAATCGCGCATCCGCTGGTACGCGGGCGTGGTCCTGATCATGTGCGGCGGCGGCCCCATCCCCTCGATCGAAACCACTTCCTTGACGGCATTGGGAAACACTCCCGCATACTGCAGGACGATATTGCCGCCGAGCGAATGCCCGATCAGCGACGCGGGCTCGTGCGCGATAGCTTTCATGAGCTGCGCCAGGTCGAGCACGTAATCGATCATGGAGTAGCTGCCGCCGATCGCCCAATCGGAGTCGCCATGCCCGCGCAAGTCGGGGGCGATCACGTGGTATCGGCTCCGCAACTCGAGCGCGACCCAATCCCAGTTGCGGCAATGATCGCGCCCGCCGTGAACCAGCACCATCAACTGACCGCCGGCATTGCCCCAGTCGACGTAATGAAGCTTGAGTCGCTGCGAATAGAAGTAGTGAGAGGTCGGCCCGATTATGCTATCGGCCATCAGTTGCGGTCTCCATCGGCGAAACTAAATTTCTCCTTGCCGGCTAAAGGCTCGGACCAATCTCGTCCAGTGCATCGCGAGCGGTGCGGACCATGAACTCGATCTCGCCGTCGCCGATAACGAACGGCGGCGTCAGCATCATCGCGTCGCCGCCTGCCTTTCCCGCCATTCCGGATGACGGATAAAAGAACAGGCCGCGACGCAGCGCGGCGCCCAGAACTCGATTAGTGACTTTCTTTTCCGGCGCGAATGGCACCCGCGTCGTCTTGTCATGCACCAGTTCCACGCCCCAGAACAGTCCCGACCCGCGGATATCACCGACCATCGGATGGCCCGAAAGCTCTTCGCGCAGATGGGCTCCGAGCCGCGCGCCTATCGTCGCGGATCGCTCCACCAGATGCTCTCGCTCCATAATTGCGAGCACTCCGTCGGCGACCGCGCACGCTACCGGATGAGAGCTGTAGGTGTAGAACATGAAATCCGCTTTGGAGCGCTCGATCTCCTGGACCAGATCGCTGCGCACCGCGATCATGCCCATCGGCATGTAGCCGCCGGTAAGTCCCTTGCCGCCCACCAGAATATCCGGCGTGACATTCCAGTGATCGACGGCGAACCGCTTGCCGGTGCGTCCGAAGCCGGTCATCACTTCATCGGCGATGAGCAATATGTCCTGGCGATCGCAAATTTCGCGCAGCTTTGGCCAGTATTCCTTGACCGGCGGCACCGCCGCGCCCGACGATCCCATCATCGGCTCGGCGATAAACGCCGCGATCGTATCCGCGCCATTTTCGAGGATCGTCTTCTCCAGCACAGTCGCGCATTCGAGGTCGCATCCGGGGTAAGTCTTTCCCCACGGGCATCGGTAGCAGAACGAAGGCGGGATCTTGGGCCAATCGAGCAGCACATGCTCATAGTCAGCGCGTCTGCCGCTGCCGCCGGCCGAGAGCGCCGCGATCGTGTTGCCGTGATACGAAAACTGCCGTCCGATGATCTTGTTTTTAGACGGCTTGCCGCGAACCTTATGCAAAAGGATCGCGAACTTCAGTGCCGCCTCAACCGATTCCGAGCCGCCGCTGGTGAAAAAGAATCGATCGACTCCTTCAGGACTCCATTTCTTAAGCCGCGCCACCAGCGCCTCGCGCTCGGGCGAGGTCCAAACCGGCACGATATAGTCGAGCTTGGCGATCGTTCTGCGCGCGATTTCGGCGATTTCCTCTCGACCCTGGCCGATATTGACAACCACCGCGCCCGCGCCACCGTCGAGGATTTTTCGGCCGTCTTTCGCATACAGCCAGGCACCTTCGGCCCGCTCGATCGCGATCGGTTCGTGCGGTCCGCGAATAAACATCGCTTCTTCGTGCGGCATGGGGCAATGATAGTTGCGCCCGAATACCCTTACAATCGGGCGGCTTCGCGCGATATCGCAAGCGGTTCGGGCGCGCTAGAGTTAACTATCGGACGCGGTGCTTGCGCGAAGGCCGGTCAACCCATGATCCCGAACCAGTGGTATCCGATCTACGACGCGCGATTGCTCAAGCCCGGCCGCCCAATCGCCGTGCGCAGGCTCGCGCAAGATCTGGTGCTGTGGCGCGACCTTGACGGACGCGCAGCCGCGCTACCCGACCGATGTCCTCATCGCGCCGCACGCCTGTCGCGCGGATCGGTTCGCGATGGATGTATCCAGTGTCCGTATCACGGCTTTCGCTTCAACTCGCGCGGCGAGTGCGTGCTGGTTCCGGTCGAGGGACCCGGCGCTCCGATTGCGAAAGGTCTCGCGGCAGCGCCTGCCCTCCTGCGCGAAGAACACGGTCTGATTTGGCTATGGTACGGCGACTCCGCCAAAGCCGCCTCCGAGGTTCCCTGGCTCGCACCGGCGCCTTGGGAGAACGGCTCGGTCTTTATGACGTCGTTCGACATCGACGTGTCGTATCTTCGCGTCATCGAGAATATGGGCGACTTCTTCCATCTGCCGTTCGTTCATCGGCGATGGTTCCGCGGCGTGGGCGAGCGGCTTGTCAACTTCGACGCGCACGTGGAGGACGACATCGTCAAGCTCTCAGGCACTCTGAGCCACGATGCCAGGCGACGATGGCAGTATGACTACCGGCTTAGCGCCGAGTTGCGTCTGCCCGCGATCGCGCGCGTGCAGGAGGCAGCAAAACTGCATCTGCTGATTAGCGCAACTCCGATCGATCGCGACCGGAGCTGGATCTGGCTGCGCTACTCTGAGGGCTATGTGCCGCGATGGCTCGGCGGCGCGTTGCTTGCGCGCGGGATCGCGTGGTTCGACATAAACCCGGTGTTCAAACGGGGCGATGTCCCGACGCTTAAGAGCCAGCAGTTGTCCGATCCCGGCGACATCAGCGGTTACCATCTAACCCACGCTGATCGAGCAATCGCGCTGTACTTCGGGATGCGCAAGCGCGCGTTCGAGGCCGCAGGCGTTCAGCCCCACGAACACGAGCATCACGCACTGTCCGCCGCCGGCAAGTGAACGCGGTCTACTTAATCGATCCTTCGTCGCGCCACTTCTGGATCTGCTCCAACGTGTAGCCAAGTCCGGTCAGAATTTCCTCGGTATGCTGCCCGAGCGCGGGCGCGAGTGAACGAATCGATCCCGGCGTTTCCGACAATTTAACCGAAATTCCGACCTGTTTGACCTTCCGCCCGTCTTCGGCGTCCAGATCGACGATCATCTTGCGTGCGCGCACCTGTGGATCATTCGCGACCTCGTCGAGCGTGTTCATCCTGCCCACGCAGATATCGGTTTTGCTCAGGATCTCGAACCACTCGTCGCGCGTCCTGGTCTTGAATGCTTTCGTGAAGACATCTCGAATTTCATCGCGCTTGGCGGAATTGAATTCGTGCTCGATTAGATCCTCTCGGCCGAGCGCGCGGCACAGGTTTGCGAAGAACCACGGCTCCAGCGCTCCGATCGTTATCATCTTGCCGTCCCTGGTCTCGTAGACGTTGTAATTCGGAATCGCGCCGTCAAGCGGCGTCTCGCCGCGTTTCGGAATCGCCCCGGTCGCGAAGAAAGTCGAAAACGATTGCGCCATCAGCGTGAGCGCCCCATCCATCATCGAGATGTCCACGTATTGCCCGCGCCCGGTATGCTGCCGCGCGACCAGCGCCGCCAGAACTCCGATCGCGCCGTGCATCCCGCCGCCCGCGTAGTCGGCGATTATGTTGTGCGGAATCGTCGGCATCTGCCCCGCGCGCCCGAGAATCGAGAGCACGCCGGCGGTCGCGATATAGTTGAGATCGTGCCCGACCAGGTCGCGATATGGGCCGTCCTGACCGTAGCCGGTAATCGCACAATAGATGAGGCTCGGATTTCGTATCGAAAGCTTCTCGAAACCGATTCCCAGGCGCTCGGCGACGCCGGGACGATATTCCTCCACGATAACGTCGGTCCGCTGAGCGAGCCTGAGGAAAATCTCCTTGCCCGGTCCGCTTTTCAAATTGAGCCCGATCGATTTCTTGTTGCGATTAAGCGCGTTGAACGGCGATCCGCTGAACGCGCCCGCCGGCCCCTGCGTTCCAGCCTTGCCCGCCTGCTGCGCGCGCCGTCCGGTCGGCGGTCCGGGCTCCTCGATCTTGATAATGTCAGCGCCGAGATCGCCCAGAATCATGGTGCAGAACGGACCGGGCGCGAGCTTGGTAAGGTCAAGGACTTTGATGCCGCTGAGAGGCGCTGATCCAGCCATCTTTTGAATCTTCTCCGCTGATTTTTTCGCCAGAGGATACCCACGCAAGAGAATATCCGCGAATTCCGAATTGAGGTTTAGTGCGCAAGCGGCGCGCGCGCAAACTCCGCGCGATCACACCAGCGCCGCGCGCACCCGCGCAAGTCTTTGCGCCAGCGCCTTGAGCCCGTTCCTCATATGCGCGCCGTACCAGTGCAAATCGCGGCCGTTCACAATCAGCACCCGGCGCGAGAGCGGCTGCGGCAGCGCCATCTTAAGCTCCTCAACGTCGCGATCGGTGAACTCGTAAGGCTCGTCGGGCAGCAGAACCACGTCGGGGCGAAGCTCCAGCGCCGCCTCCAGCGTCGTCATCGGATATCGCTCGCCCGCGGCGGCGAACACGTTGTTGTACCCGAGCATCCTGAGCACGTCATGCGCGTAGGTGTCGGCGTTGAACGCCATCCACGGCTTCTTCCAGATCGGGCAGAACACCCGAAGCCTGAGCTTCGCCCACACGCCAATCCCGGCTTCGATATCGCTGACCGCGTAGGTGATTTCGCGCGCGAGAACATCGGTCTGGCTTTCGCATCCGATTGCCCGGCCGATCTTGAGCATCGACTCGACCGCCGAAGGAACGGTGCGCGGATAAGTGGTCAGCACCGCGATATCGTGCGCGCGGATACGTTCGATATCCTCGCGCCGATTCTCCTCGGCGTTAGCGATAACCAGGTCGGGCGCCAGGCTCAGTATCGCCCGGATATCGGGATTCTTGGTGCCGCCAATCTTCGGCTTGTCCGCCACTTCGTCGGGTGCAACGCAGAACTTGGTCACCCCAGCAACCCGCTCGCCCGCGCCGATCGCGAACAAAGTTTCGGTCCAGCTTGGCACCAGCGACACGATCCGCTCCGGCGTGCGTTTCAGCTCGACCTTGAAGCCAAGGTCGTCGGTAATCGATGCCGGCGCGCCCGCGGTGTTCATCACTTCGCCTTGCGACGCAAAATCTCGTCGAGTTGCTGGCGATCGCTGTCGCTAAGATGCTCGCCCGACTCTGGTGCGCGATTTTGCACTGCCGATACCGCGGCGCCGGGCGCGTTTCCCGGCGCTCCGGCAGGACGCGCCGCGGGCACGGGGCTCGGCGGATAATCGGGCGCGGGCATCGGCCCGTGGTCAACCGGCTGATACGCGAGATAATGGAGCGTACGTGGCACGACCGTCCGCCGGATAAGAAATCCCGCGATCAGAAGCGCGATCGCGGCCATCACGATTATACGACCGCCATGCCAGCGCCGCTTGCGTTTTCGCTTCGCCATCCAAACCCCACGCGGCGGAAACTGTCCGCCTTCCTCCTCCCGATTGCGAGCGGCGGCCTTTTTTGGTGCCGCCGGAGTTCTTCGATACTGCCGCCTTCGATGCTACCGGACGGGTGCGCGGAAAAAAATCGCCCGCGCCCATAGTGCGACCAGAGCGCGCATCGATCGCTCGTCCGTATGGCGCACGCCATTGTACCAATCCACGCCGATCTCTTGCGCGCGCAAGCTTAGCCGCGCCAGACGAAAAAATCTCCGATGCCGCGCTCCATAAAAATGGCGCGCCGCAAACTTAAGCTTCCTTAGCTTGCGACCGACGTGACCTCGATGCAGCGCGCGATCGTACCCCTTGAGCGCCGCGCGGTCTCCCTCAAGAGTCGCCGCTATCGCCCGCGCGGCGAGCTTGCCGTGCTCGAACGCGCACGAAATCCCCTCGCCCATCAGCGGATCTACACCCGCCGCATCGCCCGCCAGCAGCACCCGCCCCATAACGTAGGAGTCGCGCGGATTGAACCATCTGATCGGAAATGCGCGAAACGGCTGAGTCCGATTTTCCAGCATGTACAACGGCAGTTCGGGAAAGGCCGCCCGAAGCTCGGTGAGCATCAGCGCCTGCTCTCCGCCCGCGGCGCCGGTGGCGCGTGGATGCTGGTCGTAGATGCCGACGTTCAGATGCGGCGTTCCATCGACGATGCATGGGAATGACCACGCGTAGCCCGGCACCCCCGCGCTGACACATCGGAAGTCGAAGCGATAGCAGTGGTCCTTGAACTCGGGCGCGCGCTCAGGATCGACCGCGATATCGGCCATCAGCGCGCGCCCGAGCGACTCCTTGCCGCCGGGAAAAACCGACGCCCGCACCCGGCTTCCCGAGCCATCCGCGCCGACCAGTAATTGCGAGTCGATCGCGCCGCGATCGGTCTCGATTCGCACCCGCTCCGAGGTTTGCTCAACGTCCAGAACGCGCGTGTGTTCCGCGATTATCAGTCCCGCCTCGCGTGCGGCGCGCGCAAGGCGCGCGTCGAACTCGTCGCGCCTGATAATCGTACACAGCGTCTCGCCGCCGCGTTCCAGCCTGACCGTGCCCGCTGGAGTATGCGCCTCTCCGCGAGTCACGATAGCGGCGGGAACCTCAAGCGGCAGATCCAATTCCTCCAGCGCCAGAAGCGTCTTCGGGATTAGTCCGCCGGCGCAGGTTTTGAAGCGCGGATGAGCTGATTTTTCGAGCGCGACCACGCGTCCACGAAGATCGGGACGCGCGCGCAGCAGGTACAATGCGGTCGCGAGGCCGGCCGGACCTGCGCCCGCTATCACGACCTCGCAAGCGGAAATCGAATCAACCACCGGCTCAAAGAGGTAGCATCGAGAACCCCCGCGAGAAAGATGCGATCCAGCGCGGCAGGTAATTGCCTGGGTGACCACCAGGAACTACCATCGGATTGATGAAATCGGTCGGCGTCAAACAACTAAAGTCCCGGCTATCGGAGTATTTACGGCTGGTGCGCAGCGGTGAGACAGTCCTGGTCACCGATCGCGACGAAGTCGTTGCGGAGCTTCGCCCCACACGCCGGCAAACTGTACCCGCCGAGTCACCGGATGAGCTCCTCGACGCACTGGCTGAACGCGGCGAGCTAACCCGCGCCAGCCTGCCCAAGCGGCACTGGAGATGGAGACCTAAGGGGCTCGGTTTTGACCCCGGTTTCGCATCCGCGCTACTCGACGAAATTCGCTCGGACCGGTGAGCCAGTGCGCGGTAGTGAATCTTTTTCTTTTTTATCAGCGATCCAAAGCGACCTCGCTGGCAGCATATATCGTCATGAACGCCTAATGAGCGCGCGGCGCGGCGGCCTGATGACCGCCACGCCGCGCCGCAGATTCGTATTGCGCGCGCAATTTATCGCGCGCGCTTTCGTTAACTCTTCAGATCATCCTTCGCCGCCCGGCTTGATTACCGTGTATAGCGTCGCGTTGCCGCGCTGCACCAGGAGCAGCGCCGACTTATTGCCCTTCTTCGCCTCGGTGGCCTTCGAGACGAAATCCTTCACGTTGTTCACCTTGTCGTGATTGATTTCGAGCAACACGTCGCCCGGCTCTAATCCTGCGTCCGCCGCCGGACTGTCTGGTTGCACGCGCCGGATGACCACTCCCTTGTCGGCTTGCAGATGGAATTGCTGCACCAGATCGGGCGTAATCTCGCCAACCTGCATGCCCCAGTTTAAGCCGGGTTCCTCGGCCTTGGCGCTCGCCACCTGCTGCTCCTTGAGCTCGCCGACTTTGACCTTAAGCGTCATGCTCTTGCCGTTGCGCAGGAGCTGCATCGGTACGGTCTGATTGACCGGCGTCTCGGCGACGAGCTCCGGCAGCTCATGCTCGTCCTCAACCTCGTGGCCGTTGAACTTGGTGATGATGTCGCCGCGCTCGATGCCGGCCTTCGACGCAGGGCCGCCCTTCTCAACGCTGGCCACCAGCGCGCCTTCGGGCTTGGGCAAACCGAACGACTGCGCCAAGTCGGCGGTGACCTCCTGGATCTCGACGCCCAGCCATCCGCGGATGACGCGTCCGTGCGCCTTTAGCTGGTCCATCACGCTGCGCGCGAGGTCGATCGGGATTGCGAAGCCGATACCGTTGTTCGCGCCAGTGCGGCTGTAGATAGCGGTATTGATTCCGATCACCTGGCCGGCGGTATTGAACAAAGTGCCGCCCGAGTTGCCGGGGTTAATAGAGGCATCGGTCTGCAGGAAATCGTCATAGTTGCC
>JASHOJ010000026.1 GCA_030041155.1 Candidatus Binataceae bacterium
CCAGGCGATGCTCTACGCCTCCAGGGGTGATGCAGGATCATGCGGCTACTGACATGTTACGTTGGATCTTCTATTTCGCAGTTGTGGTCGGTCTCTCGGTGTCCGCAGCGAATGCGCAAAGCGCTCGCTATGAGCGACGCATTGCGAATGCTTGTGAGGGCATGGGGCTCAACCCGAGCGAAGCACCTTTCGTCTACTGCGAGATGAGCCTGCGAGAGAACGTTGCGTCGGAATTGCGCGCCCAGGGCGCGGCAGTAGCGCGGCGCGTTTGTGTGCGGGCCGGGTATCGTGTCGGGAGCGCGTCTTTCGCCAATTGCGTGCTCGATCGCGAGGAAAACGTCGAACGGCCGGCGGCGATCGTGGGGGAAGGCGGCGAGCCTTTCCGCTCGTACCAACGCGGCGACGAGATGACGTCAGTGCACCGCGCCTGTGCTCAAATCGGCCTCGTCCCGGGCTCGCAGCAATATGCGACCTGCGTCGGCAATCTCGACATGACGATCGATGACGCCGATCGGGTAGGGACCGATTAAGCTCAGCCGTTTTGTTCCGGCCTCTCAAAACCGCGCCGTCGACCCCCTGGCGGCTCGCGTCGTATCGACACGCCTAAAATTTCGCCGGGCTCGATTCTCTGCGTTCGGGCGCGCATAAGCCCTACGCTCCGGCAAGGACGCCAATTCCTCTACCCTTTGCCTGCTTTCGTCCCTTCTCGGGCGCCTGCCGCTTGTCAGAGACAAATGAAACGTGGCTGGGTGTGTCAAAAATCCCACACAGGACTGCAATATGTTCATATATTCCACCATTTTTATTGACTGACTGCGCTGCCCAAGCTTCATGCAAGGGACTGGTCTTCGTGGATTGGGGGCTCCAATGGATCGCAAAATTGGCGCGCGGGCGCTCGTAAAAACGGTGTTGGGCGGCAAGGCTCAACGAACGTTGCTTCTCGCATTTTTGGCGCCAGCTGGCCTATGGGCTTGCTGTGAGCCCGCATTCGCGGACGACGCGCAAATCCAAAAGCTGGAGGCGCAGATCCAACAGATCGAAGCGCGCCACCAGGCCGAGATCAGCTCGTTGCGGGCGGAAATCAGGGCGCTCCGTAAGGAAAGACCCTCGGTGCTATTGGCGACGAAGGGCCCCGGAGGGGCCCCAGTCCCCGCGGGCCCGCATGTCATCATGTCGAGCGCGAACGGTTTTCATTTTGGCCTAGCGAGTCCCGACAATCAGAACACCGTCGAATTAACCGGCAGGCTGCACATCGATACGGGCGGCTACACGGGCTATCAACCCGGGACGGCAACGACAGACAAAGCTGGCTTGGCGTACGGCATCAATTTGCGGCGGGCGCGTATCGGAGTCGTCGGCAAGTTCTTGGGCGACTGGAACTATTCGCTCATCTACGATTTCGGAAATACCTCCGACAGCCTCAATCCCAACAACGCGTTGGCGAACGCCAACTCGAGTACGGCACCCAGTCTAAACAACAATTATCTGGCCGGCGTCGAGAACGCCTATATCACCTACAACGGTTTCTACAAACACGGTGGCCCGTTCCCCATCGCCATCGATCTTCCCGGCGTGCAAGACGTGCCCTGGACAATCGACGAGGCGAATGGCTCCAACAACATCATGTTCTTGGAACGCTCGTCCTCGCAAGTCGTGGCCACGGAATTCGGCGGCGGCGATTTCCGCACCGCGGCCGGAGCGCATTCCAACAACGACCGCTATTGGGTAGGCGCTTATATTACGGGCCCGAACAGCGGCGCGTTGCACACGCTTGGGTATCTCTGCAATAGTACTAGTAGTACCGCGAGTGTGGTTTGCAACGAAGGTTCCGGCTTGGGACCGCAGCTCTCCGGGCTTTTCCGCGCATCCTATCAACTCTGGCAGACGCCGGATGCCTCGCTCCATCTCGGCTTCAACTATGCCAATCTGTTTGATCCGCGCATCGGTGCGAACGTCGAGGGCGTCCAGCTCTACGATCGGCCGGAACTTCGCGTCGATCCAACGTATTTTCTAAATACCAGTAACATCCCCGCGCATGGCGGCGAAGTCTTCGGTGCCGAAGCGGCTGCCACCTGGCAGAATTTCTATCTGCAGGGCGAATATTATCATTACATCGTCGATACGCTCGTCGGCACGAGCCCATACGCCACTCCTAGCGGCGGCGCGATTAGCGGCTGGACTGGCGGTACACCCGGCCCGACACTCAATTTCAACGGCGGCTATGTGGAGGCGAGCTATACATTTGGTGGCAGACGGATCTACGTTCCCGCGCTCGGAGCCTATTCGGGCGTCATACCCGAGAACCCCTTTACCTTGGGCGGCTCGGGCTTCGGCGCGATCGAAATTGCCGGACGTTATAGCACCGTCGATCTCAACGATCCCAATCTCACTACGACGGTGCTTGGAAGCAGCTATAAGCCGTCCAGCGGCGGCACCTATGGCGGCAGCGAGCAAACGTCCTATGGCGTCGGAATCAACTGGTATCCGAACCTCAACCTGAAATTCATGCTCGATTACGAGCATGTTATTGTCGACAATCCAGAATATTTTGGCGGTCCGAACACCCGCGGCGCTACGATCGACTGGGTCGCCGGACGCACACAGATCGCCTTCTAATCGACATCCTCGGCATGTATCGCAAAAGCGGGCCGTGCCGAGGAGAGGGCGCCACGACCCCCGAAGCGGCGCGAATCTCTGTCCCGGACGGCCGCGTCCGGGACATTTTCATTTTGCGAATCCGGCTCTACCGTCCCCGATTCTATCGGGGGCCGTCTGACGCAAAGTCGCGCAATTCACCGCGGCATCGGCGGCCGGTGCCTTTTCGTTTGGTCAGGAGCAACGTAAGGCACGGGCGGAAGCCGCCGCTCTACAGCGCCTATGATCTTTCGCGGCGAACGTCGTCCAGTTTGCCGCATGCCTGCATCAGCTCGCCGTCTCCGTGATCAGTTTGGCGAGCGGTCGCGGCGCCGACGTCGGCGTCGCGTAGATTGACGTGAATTTCTGATCGGCGCCTCACTCTCCCTTGTCATCTTCGAACGCCGGCGCATAATTATCCGACAGCGGGAGAACCCGCGCATTCGACGCGCCGCGCGGCGCGCGCCTCATGGGAGGAAACGATGTCGGATTCTGTCTATCCGGTTTCTCCGAAATGGGCGCGCCGCGCCTATATCGACACCGCGACCTACGAGAAGATGTACGCACGCTCGATCGCCGATCCGGAAGGATTTTGGGGCGACGAGGGCCGTCGCCGCATCGAATGGCTCAAGCCTTTCACGAAGGTGAAGAACGCAACGTTCGGCCGGGACGACGTTTCGATCAAATGGTATGAGGACGGCGTCACCAACGTGGCGCTGAATTGCATCGACCGGCATCTTGCAACGCGCGCCGGACAGACGGCGATCATTTGGGAAGGCGACGACCCCGGTCGTTCGCAGCACGTCACCTACCGGCAATTGTACGAAGAAGTCTGCCGTTTCGCCAATGTCCTTAAAGCGCAGGGCGTCAAGAAGGGCGATACAGTCACGATCTACATGCCGATGATTCCGCAGGCGGCCTATGCGATGCTCGCTTGCGCGCGGATCGGCGCCGTCCATTCCGTGGTGTTCGGCGGATTTTCGCCGGATTCGCTGGCCGGCCGCATCCGCGATTGCAACTCGAGATTCGTCATCACGGCGGACGAAGGCGTGCGCGGCGGCCGCAAGGTTCCGCTTAAGGCCAACGCCGATGCAGCGCTCGAAAAAGCCCCTGGCGTCGTGACCAAGATGATCGTTGTGAAACACACGGGCGGCGACATTGCTTGGCGGGACGGACGCGATGTCTGGTACGCGGACGCGGCGAAAGAAGTTTCCGCGGACTGTCCGCCGGAGCCGATGAACGCCGAGGATCCGCTCTTCATTCTCTACACGTCGGGATCGACCGGTGCGCCGAAAGGCGTCGTCCACACCACCGCCGGCTATCTTGTCTTCGCCTCGATGACCCACCAGTATATTTTCGACTATCACGACGGCGACATCTATTGGTGCACCGCCGACGTCGGCTGGGTCACCGGCCATAGCTACATCCTCTATGGGCCGCTCGCCAACGGCGCGACCACACTGATGTTCGAAGGTGTGCCGAATTACCCGAC
>JASHOJ010000220.1 GCA_030041155.1 Candidatus Binataceae bacterium
CCCTGCGCGATCATCTGCGGCAGCACAGCCCGCATCGCCCAGAACGTTCCGCGCAGGCACACGTTCATCACCAAATCCCAGGTCTCGTCCTTGCACTCCCAGATGTGTTCCAGCTTGTTGATGCCGGCGTTGTTGAACAGGATATCGATGCGCCCGAAGCGCTCGATCGTCTTCGCCGCCATCGCCTGCACCTGATCGCGCTGAGCGACATCGACCACCATCGAGGGAACTTCGCGCCCGAACGTCTTGCTCAGTTCCGCCGCCGCTTCAGCCGTGCGCCGCGGGTGAACGTCGGTGAGCATCACTTGGGCGCCCTCTTCCAGAAATCGCGATGCGACCGCGCGGCCGATTCCGACGCCCGCACCGGCGGTGATAATTGCCACTCGATCCTTAAGCAGCATAAACACACCTCCGCCAAATTTAATCTGGATCGCATCATAGTACCGCCGCCGGCGATTCGCGTAGGCTCGCGGCGGTTGCGTCGGCGCAGCTATTCCTTACTTGCGCCGATTCTGAATCGGCACCGCGCTTGATGGTGTGGGTCGCGGCTCGCGCCCAAAACCCCTAAGCGCGCGGCGCGCTATGAAGTTCTTGGGCTCGATCTCAATCACTTCCTCAAGATAGCCGATCGAGGCGGTTTTCCGGTCGAGTGCCGCGGCGCATCGCGCCATCGCGAGCAGCAATTCGACGCTGTTTGCTCCGAACTCGCGCGCGCGCTTGAGCGAGGCCAGCGCCTCGCTGTAGCGGCCCTGCGCCGCGATCGTTAGCCCATACGCCGCCATCGCGGGCGCACTCAACGGATCGATCGCCAGTGCTTCGCGCAACATCGATTCCGCATTGCGGCTCGCTCCCTTGAGGCTAAGGTCGCGCGCCGCGGCCGCAAGACGCTCGGCTTCCGCGCGAAAACCGAGCGTTTCCACTTCGATTTCGAGTCTGTCGCGCCAGATCTCCGCCTTCAGGATTTTCACTTTTTTGCCAAGGTACGCGCGCACTCGTGCGACGATCCGATCGCCCCCGGTCTCCGGCGTATCCATAAAGGCGAGCCCGATCGGATCGCCAACATGATCGTCGCGGCGCAGAATTATCGTCCGCTTGTGGCGAACCTGATAGTTCGCGGATGTACTCTCAGACTCGTTCATCGGGGTCGAACAGCTTTCGATATTCATCCAGCGCGAATCGGTCGGTCATGCCGGCTATGTAATCGGCGACGATCCGCGCAACTGGCTCCCCAAGCAGCTCTGAGCGCGCCAGCACATGCGCGGGCATCTGCCGCGGCTCGTTCATGTAGGTTTCGAACAGTCGCGCGAGCACCCTGCCCGCCTTCTCTGTCATCCTGCTGACCCGGTAATGCCGATAAAGCCGCTCGCGCATCATCTCCTTCAACTCTTCCACCCGCCGCATCATCTCGGATGAGAACGTGGCGAGCACCCTGCCCGCCCGCCGCACGTCCTCGGCGCTTTGGATATTCGCGCGCTCGAGTTCCGCCGCTAGCGCGGACATCAGATCGGTCGACATCGCGTCGATCATCCTGATCACGGTCTGATAACGCGCCACCCGCGCATCCGCGTTCGGATATGCCTCTCGCACTGCCGCCGCCGCATCCCTATAAAGCGAAGACTCATTCAGATTATCGATCGTCAGCATCCCCGCCTTTAGTCCGTCATCGGTATCGTGCGCCAGATACGCGATCTCGTCCGCCAAATCGACGATCTGCGCCTCCAAGCACGGCCATGTGGAAGCGTCAAACTCCTGCGCCGCGGGCCGGTCCCTAAAATTGGAATGCTTGATGATTCCCTCGCGCACCTCGAAACTCAAATTCAGGCCGCGAAAGTTGGGATAGCGCACCTCGATCCAGTCCACTGTCCTGAGGCTCTGCGCATTGTGATCGAATCCGCCGTACGGCTGCATCAACTCGTTGAGCCATCTTTCGCCCGCGTGTCCGAATGGCGTATGCCCAAGGTCGTGCGCGAGCGCCACCGCTTCGGCAAGCTCGCCATTGAGCCCCAATGCTTTCGCGACCGTGCGCGTGATTTGCGCGGCCTCGAGCGTATGGGTCAGGCGGGTGCGGTAGTAATCACCTTCGTGATTCACGAACACCTGGGTCTTGTATTCGAGCCGCCTGAACGCGGCCGAATGGATCACTCGGTCGCGATCGCGTTGAAACGCGGTGCGCATCGGATGCTCTGCTTCGGCAACGCGCCGCCCTTTGCTCATCCGCGCGCGCATCGCGTACGGCGCGAGCGTCGCTTCCTCGATCAGCTCCAGTTCGTGTCGGGTGCGCAGCATCTTGGGGTTACGGCGATCTCAAGCGGCGATGCTACCACGGGCGGACGAGGCCGCTAAGCCGGCCCGCCGGATTCATCAACATGCTCGCGTCCACAGCCGCCCCGATACTTCTGCATGCCTGCGCGCGCGCCTATAATCGTGCGCGCGGGGGAAGAGGTGAGCCGGCGGGTTTTCGGAGGATGGATTGTTCGGGCAGGTGCCTCGTTTGCGCTTTGCGTTACGATCGCGGCGTGCGCGACCTCCTATTCGCCGCGCCCTGCCCCGCCCGCTGTTCCAGTCGTGCCGCCCGCCGGCACTATCTATGGAACCGCGTCATGGTACGGTCCCGGTTTCAATGGTCATCGCACTTCCAGCGGCGAGATCTACAATCAGGAAGACCTCACCGCGGCATCGATGCTCTATCCGCTCGGCAGCCGCGTGATAGTCACGAATCTTCAGAACCGGCGATCGGTCGAGGTCACGATCAACGACCGCGGCCCGTTCAAAAAAGGCCGCAAGATTGACTTGTCGCACAAAGCGGCCCGGATGATCGGGATGATCGGCCCCGGCACCGCCGAAGTACGAATCGATCTGCTCTCGGCGCCGCCGAACTCGAGTCCCGTCGGTGCGCCTCCGCGTTATTATGTCCAGGTGGGTTCTTTTGCCAGCTCCGCCAACGCCACGCGGCTTCGCACCGAGCTTGCCGCCTATTATCCTGATGTGATGATCGATCGCATCGCCGCCGGCGAGCATCATTTCTACCGAGTGCGGATGGGAGCGTTCAGCAGCCGGTACGCTGCGGAGCGCCGCGCCAACGCCAGCGCGCGCTTCGGTCTGCCGATCGTCATCACCAGTGAATGACGCGGCATAAGGTTCCGAGTGGCACAATCCCGGCTTAAAGAAATTCGCGAAGCCGCGTGGCGCGTTGCGAGTGCGTGCGTCGTGGCCGCCGCGGTCGCCGGATGCGCCTACACGCTGGTTCATAACGGCCAGGTCAATCAGGCGCAGGTCGACAAGGTTGAGGATGGCATCCAGCAAATCCGCCAGCTCAAGTTCCTGAAGCCGGTGCCGATCGTGGTCGAGTCCAAGGACGAGGCCGAGGCGCAGATGGAGGCTGAGCTGGAACGCGATTACAGCGACGATCAGTTGAGCGCCGACGGCGCGGCCGGCGCGCTGGTCGGTCTTTACCCGGCCGGAATCGATCTAAAGGCCACCGAACTGAAGCTGCTTCGCAGCCAGGTCGCCGGATTCTATGATCCCGACGAAAAGCAGATGGTGCTGGTGACGGGCGCGGTCGATCTCGGAATCCTCGACCGAACCGCGGAATTCCTGGTCCAACAGGATCTGGTCGGGCAGATGCTGCTTGCCCATGAACTCACTCATGCGCTTCAGGACCAGCACTTCGATCTCGGCACGAAGCTCGATGCGATCAAGGACAATGACGATGAGGCACTTGCGCTCAAGGCGGTATCCGAAGGCGACGCGACTATCGCTGGCCTTGCCTACGTGACCGGCGGCATGACCTCCGATACGCTCGACACACTAAGTAACTCGCTGCACAAGCTGCCCGCGATGCTCGCGTCGGAAACGCCCGGCACGCCCGAGGGTCTAAGCGTGCCCCTGCTGTTCCAGTATTCGAGCGGCGTGGACTTCGTCGCCGAGGCTTACCGCCGCGGCGGATGGGCTGCGGTGGACGAGCTATACAAAGATCCGCCGCGGTCTTCACATCAGATTCTTCATCCCGCCGCTTACTTCGACACTCCGGTCGAACCGGTACCGGTGCAGATCGGCGGCTATCAGCGCATCATGTCGGCGTGGAAGAAAGTCGACGAAGACACCTTCGGTGAGCTTTTGCTGCGCGTCATCCTTGAACGCAACCTCGGAAATGACGCATCGCGAGTCAACCTCGCGTCGCAATGGTCGGGCGACCGCATGGTGATTCTTCAGGACCAGCGCCTGATCT
The DNA here is from genome assembly GCA_030041155.1 of Candidatus Binataceae bacterium. GTDB lineage: Bacteria > Desulfobacterota > Binatia > Binatales > Binataceae > JBARDN01. The sequence goes on from JASHOJ010000220.1 coordinate 4,229, forward strand.
CGGTGATCTGGATCATCACGTTCACCAACGACGGCGCCGCCAATCAGTTCGCGGTCACCTACGCCAGCATCCTCGACCGCATGCTCGGCGAGACCGCGCACGAAATCGATTATCGCGACAACTCGGTGCTGATCGTAATCGGCGAAGCCGCCCACTACATGGGAATTCTCGGACCCTCCGTATGGCGCGGCAGCACCATCGGCGGCTATCAGACTCCGAGCGCCGCGGTCGCCGGCACTTCAGAGGATATCGGTCCTAATCATCCGTAATCGCAGGCGGCGCGCCCAGCTCAACCCCGGCTCTTTCGATCAGCGCGCGCTCATCCGCGTAGCTCGCGCGCCTGAGCGCCTCGTCCAGCGTAAGCCACCTGGCTTCGTCGATCTCGTCATCGTGCCGCTCGGTACTTCCGCCCTTAAACTCCATCAGGAAAAAATGCACCCGCTTGCTGATTCGCACCAGCGATCCTTTTCGCCGCCACGAGAAGATATACGCAATGTCGCCGATCGGGCGCGCGCCCGCGACCTCAAGCCCGGTTTCCTCCCGCACTTCGCGAATCGCTGCCGCCTGCGCATCTTCACCCTTCTCGACGTGTCCCTTTGGCAGCGCCCATGAGGCGCGCCCGCGCGGCCGAATCATCGCAACTTCCACTCCGCGCGATCCGCGACGCCACACGATGCCGCCCGCGGAGATTTCGCGCCTGAGCGGAACCTTGCGCGAGCCGTTGCCCGCTTTGGAATTGACTTTGCCGTGCGCCGGCATCGTTATAGCTCTACGACACCCATTCTATCCGATATCGCCCAGGCTGAATCCATGCGCCAGCATCCGCGCTATCGCCCGCCGCGCGGGCTGCGAGTCCGCGGCTTTCAGGTTCGGATCCGAGCGCAGCCACTCTTCGGCCATCGTTCGCGCACGCTCGATAAGGCGCGGATCGCGAATCAGATGAATGAACTTGAGCGGCAGCGCCCCGCTCTGCCGCGCGCCCAGAAGATCACCGGGGCCGCGCAGGCGCAGGTCCTCGCGCGCGATGTCGGCGCCCGCGGAAAACCGCGTCATGACCGAAAGCCGCTCCATCGCCGCGGCGTCGGCGCCGCGCGACGCCACCAGGATGCAGCGCGAGGCCGCGCTTCCGCGCCCTACTCTGCCGCGCAGTTGATGCAACTGCGCAAGCCCGTAGCGCTCCGCCGCGATTATCACGATGATCGACGCCGCTGCCACGTCGATTCCCACCTCCACCACGGTGGTCGACACCAGCACGCTGGTGACGCCGTCGCGGAACTCGCGCATCACTCGTTCCTTGTCGGAAGCCGGCATCCGCCCGTGCATCGCCGCGATCTTGAATTTCTCTAGCGGTCCGCGCTTAAGACGCTCGGCGGTGGCGGCGACGGTGCGCTCTTCTTCGCGATCATCCTCGTCGTTATCGTCTTCCTCGGAGTCGTCCGCTGCCTCAATTCGCGGCACCACGTAGTATGCCTGCCCGCCACGCTCCAGCTCCGCACGCACTATGTCGTCGACGCGCCCAAGTTCGTCTTCCGACGCGAGTTCGGTTGCGATCGGAAGCCGTCCCGGCGGAAGTTCGTCAAGAAAACTGATTTCCAGATTCGCGAACAGGCTCAGCGCGAGGCTGCGCGGAATCGGTGTTGCGGTCATCATCAGAAGATTCGCTTCGGCGCCGAGCGCTTTGAGCCGCGCCCGATCGAACACGCCGAAACGATGCTGCTCGTCGATAACGCCGACGCCGAGACGGCGGATTTTCACTCGTTCCTGGATAAGCGCATGGGTGCCGAAAACAAGCGGCATCGCGCCCGATTCAAGCGTCCGCAATAGCGAGGTTCGCGCCCCACCCGCGGTTTTTCCGGTAAGCAGGCCCGCGACCACTCCGGTCCGGCCGCATAGCTGCTGAAAGCTGCGATGGTGCTGCTCGGCGAGCAGCTCGGTCGGCGCCATCATCACCGCCTGATAGCCATTCTCAACCGCTCGTAGAGCCGCCCAGAATGCTATCAGAGTTTTTCCGCTGCCGACGTCGCCCATCAGCATCCGGTTCATCTGCACCGGCTTTCCGAGGTCGGCGCCGATCTCCGCGATAGCTCGCGATTGAGATGCGGTAAGCGCGAACGGCAGTTCTTTAAGCCAGCGCGCGGTAATCGCACCGTTATCAAGCGCGATACCGGCGCGCTGCGCGGCTCGCTCCCTTTCAAGGCACAACGCCAGTTCGAACGCGAACAGCTCATCGAAGGCGAGCGCCTGATGCGCCGGCGATTCGCCTCGCTCGAGTGCGGCCGGATCCGCATCATCCTGCGGGCGATGGACCTGCCTGAGCGCCTCGGCGTTCGAGAGCCCGGTGCGTATCGCGGCTGGAATCGCGTCCTCCACCGGCGCTTCGGCGAGCGCCTGGGTTACCAGCCTTGCGAACAGCCGCTGCCCGACCCCGGCTGGAAGACGGTAGATGGGCTGAAGCGGAGGCGGTGTTCCTTCCGAGAGCGGATGCAAATCCGGCTGAACCAGTTCCAGTGCGCCGTCGGCTCCGCGCGTGACCTTTCCGTGAGCGAGCACGCGCTGCTGCGACGGCATCCGCCCGCGCATGTAGGCCGGCAGGTTGAACCACACTACGCGAATTCTGGCGCCGCGCGGCCCGTGTAGCAGCGCTTGCGCCCATCGCCGCCATCGCGCGTGCCGCATCGGGCGCTCAAAGATTTTGCCGAGCTCGCCCGAAAGCGTAACCGTCACACCCGCCTGCACATCGGGAAAGTCGGTCAGATTGCGCCAGTCCTCGTACCGGCGCGGCAGATGGAAGATCAGATCGCGAAGGGTTTCAATTCCGCGCTCGGCCAGCGCCGCCGATCTTTTCGGTCCAACTCCTGGAAGACTCGCGACTAAAGCTACGCCCGCGGCAAGCGGCGGCTTTCTGCTCTGGCCCGCGTTATCTTGCGCGGGCTCATCACTGGGACGGGGTGGGGAATTCGATGGCCGCCGCGTCATTACGATCTTTGAGTATGATCCGATCGCGGATGGTAATCCTGCAAGGCGCGGACTTCGAATGGATGCTCGCGCAGGGCGCGAATTCCTTCCACCGCCGCATGCGCGCCCGCAAGCGTCGTGAAGTACGGCAATCGGAGCTCCAGCGCGGTGCGCCGAATCGAAAACGAATCCGCGGTGCCGGATTCGTCGGGGGTGTTGATCACCGCCGCGATCGTTCCCGCCCGCATCGCATCAACAACATGTGGACTGCCGTCAGCCACTTTGTTAACCGTCTCGCACGAGCATCCGAGCGCTTCGATAGTGCGCGCGGTTCCCCGCGTCGCGACGAGATCGAATTTCATCCCGGCAAGACCGCGGACGATCGGCGTAAGCTCATCTTTGTCCTCGTCGCGCACGCTGATAAACACCCGCCCTTTTGCCGGCAGGTCCGATGACGCGGCGAGCTCCGCCTTTGCGAACGCCATCGCGAACGATCGGTCGATTCCCATCACCTCGCCCGTCGATTTCATTTCCGGGCCGAGAATCGTGTCCACGCCCTGGAAGCGCGCGAACGGAAATACCGACTCCTTGACCGCCACGTGCGAGGGCACTCGCTCCATGGTGAAACCCAGATCGTCAAGCTTTCGCCCCGCCATCACCAGCGCGGCGAGCTTGGCGAGCGGAACGCCAATCGCCTTGCTGACGAACGGAATTGTCCGCGACGCGCGCGGGTTCACTTCCAGGATGTAGATCTCGCCGCGATAGATCGCGTATTGAACGTTGATAAGCCCGATAACGCCGAGTTCGCGCGCGAGCCTGCGCGTATAGTCCATCAGCGCCGTCTGAATGTCTGAAGGCAGCGTACGCGGCGGCAGCGCGCACGCGCTGTCGCCCGAATGGATGCCGGCGTGCTCCACGTGCTCCATTATTCCGCCGATAACGACCCGATCGCCGTCCGCGATCGCGTCAACATCGACCTCGATCGCGCCGTCCAGATATCGGTCGATAAGCAGTGGATGGTCCTCGCTGGCTTCGAAAGCCAGAGCTACGTAGCGGCGCAGCGCGGCTTCGTCGGCAATCACCTCCATCGCGCGTCCGCCGAGCACATAAGACGGGCGGATCAGCACCGGGTATCCGATTCGTTTCGCTCCCGCTATCGCTTCGTCAAGACCCCGCACCAGCGTGCCTTCCGGCTGAGAGAGACCAAGCTTGGCGACCACCGCATTGAAGCGCTCGCGATCTTCGGCGCGATCGATCGCATCGGGCGAGGTGCCAAGGATTTTCACTCCCGCGCGTGACAGCGGAACCGCAAGCTTGAGCGGCGTCTGTCCGCCGAACTGAACGATCACACCCATCGGGTTTTCGCGCTCCGCGATTGCGATCACGTCCTCGAACGTCAGCGGCTCGAAATAGAGGCGATCCGAGATATCGTAATCGGTCGAGACGGTCTCCGGGTTGCAGTTCACCATGATCGTCTCGAACCCGGCCTGCTTCAGCGCCAGGCTTGCGTGCACGCAGCAATAGTCGAACTCGATTCCCTGCCCGATTCGATTCGGTCCGCCACCCAGAATCATCACCTTGGGCCGGTCACTCGCCCGCGCTTCATCCTCGCCCTCGTAGCTCGAGTAGAAATACGGAGTGAAGGCGTGAAACTCGGCGGCGCAAGTGTCGACCGTCTTGAACACCGGCAGCACGCCGGCGGCGCGGCGCCGATCCGCGATCTCTGCTTCGGATACGCGCCTGAGCGTCGCGATACGACGGTCGGAAAATCCCATCGCCTTGAACTCGCGGAAGAATGCGGCATCCAGCGGAGCGGATGCGACCCGGGTTTCCTCCGCGATCAGGTCCGCGACCGTATCGATAAACCATGGATCGATCCTGCTGAGCGCGAACACCTCCTCGCGCGAAATTCCAAGCCGCAGAGCATCGGCCAGATGATAAAGCCGATGACTGCTCGGACGTGCGACCTGCGCGCGAATTTCGGCCTCGACCGCCGCGCGATTCGAGGAGTTAAGGCGCGATTCGAAGCCGAACGATCCGATCTCCAGCGATCTGAGCGCCTTGTGCAGCGATTCGCGGAAAGTTCGTCCGATCGCCATAGCCTCTCCGACCGACTTCATTTGCGGACCGAGCTCGTCGGCGGCTCCGCGAAATTTCTCGAAAGTGAAGCGCGGGATCTTGGTGACCACGTAATCGATTGTCGGCTCGAAGCAGGCTGGCGTCTTGCGCGTGATATCGTTTGGAATCTCGTCGAGCCGATAGCCAACCGCAAGCCGCGCCGCGATTTTTGCGATCGGAAAGCCGGTTGCCTTCGACGCCAGCGCCGAGCTGCGCGACACGCGCGGATTCATCTCGATCACCAGCATCCGTCCGCTTGCCGGATCGACCGCGAACTGAATATTGGAGCCGCCGGTATCGACCCCGATCTCGCGGATGATCCTGAGCGCCGCGTCGCGCATCATCTGGTATTCCTTGTCGGTCAGCGTCTGCGCCGGAGCCACGGTGATCGAGTCGCCGGTATGCACCCCCATCGGATCGAGATTTTCGATCGAGCAGATGATGACGAC